>DAITPA010000009.1:0-34138 GCA_036833805.1 Steroidobacteraceae bacterium
ATCAGCTTCCGGCGAGTGCCAACACGATTAAACATCATTTACGGATAAGTCCTAAGTCGATGTGCGAGCCACGAGCTGCGGACACCTCGAAGTCCGGCGCGCACGCGGAGGTGGCCGAAGCGGGCTGCCAGACTAGCGTCGTCGCCGTGGCGTATTGGGCCGCGTGGGTCGTCCTCGGTGTCTGGGGTTTTCGCTTCCTGCACTTTTCTCACCGCGGACGTACGTGCATGTTGCCGGATTCGCGGCAGCTGTTTGAGAAAGACCGGCGCCCAGCGGCGCGCAGTCAAAGAAAGCCGACGTTCAGAAAAACATAGCGGCTTTATAAAAACGGCTCGTACGTGCGCGGCAACGACTTCTGCCAGGATTGAGAGTGCCTGCCTGCGTGGGCATAGTGGTCGCAGATATCGCTTAGAGGCTATCGCTCTTGCTCACTTTGCGAATCATCGCTCTTCTTGGGTTGCTCGCACTCGCGACCTTCATCGCCGCCTGCAGCAGCGCGGCCTTTCTATTTGCGAATGCGCCGACGGCATTTGGTTCGTTCGACCGGCACGCTGATCTCCCCTACGGTGAGGATCCGCGCCAGCGGCTTGATGTGTACTCGCCACGCGACGCGACGAACCGCCCGGTCGTCATCTTCTGGTATGGTGGCTCCTGGACAAAAGGCAGCAAAGCGAACTATCGCTTCGTCGGCGCGGCGCTCGCCGAGCGCGGCTTTGTCGCGGTCATCCCCGACTACCGCTTGTATCCTCAGGTGGCATTTCCGGCATTCTGCGAGGATGGCGCGCATGCGCTTGTCTGGGTGGAACAGCATGTGCAGGAATTTGGCGGCGATTCGCACCGCATTGTATTGATGGGTCATTCCGCCGGCGCGCATATGGCGGCGTTCATCGCGTTCAATCACGCCTTTGACGACAAGGCCGGCGCCGAAACCAAATCCATCATCGGTCTGGTCGGACTTTCCGGACCCTACGCACTCGTGCCGGATACGGCTGAGCTGCATGCCACGTTCGCCGCGCCCTATACGGATGCGGATTGGCAGCCGATCCGCTTTGTCGATGCACATTCGCCACCGACGCTCCTTCTGCACGGGCTTGCCGATAACGAGGTCTATCCCAAGCACACGATTGCGCTCAACGATGCGCTATTGCGCAATCACGTACGCGTGGAGATGAAGCTCTATCCGCATGGCCGCCACGCGGACACCGTGGCGCCCTTTGCGCTGCTGGCGCGGCGTCGCTCGCCCGCGTACGAGGATAGCTTCGCCTTTATCGAGAGCGTGACGCGAAGCGATCAGTCGCCTTGATGAGCTCGTGCGTGTTGCCCGGCTCGAACGCCGAGTGTCCGGCATCGGCCACGATGCGCAGATCCGCCTCAGGCCAGGCGCGATGCAGTTCCCAGGCACTTCGCAGCGGACACACGATGTCGTAGCGGCCCTGCACGATCACCGCCGGGATGCGGCGGATGCGGCCGACGTTTTCAATCAGCTGATTGGCAGTGGCAAGAAATCCGCCGTTCACGAAATAGTGGCATTCGATTCGCGCGAAGGCTTCCGAATGCGTGTCCTGCCCTAATTTCGATGTGTACAGCGCATTTTGCTTGAGGAAGCTGGTGGCGGCTTCCCACAGCGCCCAGGCTTTCGCGGCGTGCGAAAGTTCGGCAGGATTCGCGCTCGTCAGCCGCCGGTAGTAGGCAGCCATCATGTCGCCGCGCTCCGCCTGCGGGATCGGCTCGATGTAATGCTCCCACAGGTCAGGATAGAGCGCCGCCGCGCCGCCTGGGTCCTGATAGAACCATTCGAGCTCCCAGCGCCGCAGCAGAAAGATGCCGCGCAGTACGAGCTGCGTGACGCGCTCGGGATGAGTCTGCGCGTAGGCGAGCGCCAGAGTTGCTCCCCACGAGCCGCCAAACACGAGCCAGTTTTGCAGCTCCAAGTGCTCGCGCAGCCTTTCGATGTCCGCGACGAGATCCCATGTTGTATTGTCGACAAGGGAGGCGTGCGGGCGGCTCTTGCCGCAGCCACGCTGATCCATGAGCACGATGCGGTAGCGGGCGGGGTCGAAAAAGCGGCGCATCTTGGCCTCGGTGCCGCCGCCCGGTCCGCCGTGCAGAAACAGCGCCGGCTTGCCGTCGGGATTGCCGGACTCTTCGAAATAAAGCTCATGCAGGTCGCTGACCCGCAAGAATCCGCTTCGATAAGGCGATAGCGGCGGATAGAGCTCGCGCAGCTTGGTCTTAACTTGCCTCTGCTGCGCACGCGGCCGGCTCGCCACGGGATCTAGCTCGCAACCATTGGACCGAGCGGCTTGCCGCCCAAGAGGTGCACGTGCAGGTGATAGACTTCCTGTCCGCCGTGGCTGTTGCAGTTGATGATAAGACGATAGCCATCCGCTGCGATGCCTTCCTGCTTCGCAAGGTCACGCGCCACGGTAATGAGGTGGCCGATCAGGGCCTCGTCGTCATCTGCGATATCGTTCGCCGTGGCAATGAGCTTGTTCGGCACGATCAGGATGTGCGTCGGCGCGCGCGGCCGGATGTCGCGAAACGCCGTGACGCGCGCATCGCGATAAACGATCTGGGCGGGCAGCTCGCCCGCGATGATGCGTTGGAAGAGAGTGTCCATGCAGATGCTGCAAGACTAGCCGGTGGCCGAGAGGCCGGCAACTCACCGATAATCGCCCGCTCCACCCTTAGCCTCTAATTCGGAGCGCCGTCTTGAAATTGACTTTGGACTTGCTCGCCGCGCATCTCGAACTGCATCTCTTGCCCGTGTATCTCGTGTCGGGTGATGAGCCGCTGTTGGTCGGCGAGGCGGCCGATGCCGTGCGTGCACGCGCGCGGGCGGCGGGCTACACCGAACGCGAGACGTATTTTCTCGAGCGCGGCGCAGATTGGGATGCCGTCAGCGCCGCCGTCAATAACCTCTCGCTGTTTGCCTCGCGACGCATCATCGAGATCCGTCTGCCCAGCGGCAAGCCGGGCGTGGCAGGCGGCGCGGCGCTCGCGAAGCTTGCGCAACTGGGCGATCCGGATCTTCTGGTGCTTATCATTGCGCCGCGTCTTGATCGCGATGCGCAAAGCGCGAACTGGGTGAAGGCGGTCGAGACGCGCGGCGCTTCGCTTACCGTCTGGCCGGTCGACGCCGAGCACCTCGTCGCATGGTTGAAGGGACGCAGCCGGCGCCTTGGCCTCAAGGCGGATGACGCAGCGCTTGAGCTTTTGGCTGAGCGCACGGAAGGTAACTTGCTGGCCGCGCATCAGGAGCTTGAGAAGCTGCGCCTGCTGTTTGCCGGGGCGCCCGTGGGCGCCGATGCCGTGCTCGCAAGTGTCGCCGACAATGCGCGTTTTGATGTGTCGCAGTTGGGCGAGGCGGCGCTCGCTGGAGACACGGCGCGTGCACTGCACGTGCTTGCGGGATTACGCGCCGAAGGGGTCGAGCCGACGCTCGTGCTCTGGGCTGTCAGCAAGGCGGTGCGCGATTTATGGCACGCGCAGGTGGCTGCCGCCGGCGGAGGCGCGGCGCCGCGCACCTGGCAGCGCCACGCAGCGGCGCTTGCCAAAGGATTGCGCCGTGCACGCGACGTGCCGTTCGCTCGCGTAGTAATGCGTGCGGAGCGCGCCGATCGCATGATCAAGGGACGCCTCGCGGGCGATGCGTGGGAGGAGATTGCACTCCTCGCGGCGGAGTTTTGCACGCGGGCGCTCCTGCCATTGCCGCGAACCGTTTTCAAATAGGTATCAACAATAATGAAACCGATCGGGCTGTTCGGCGGAACCTTTGATCCGCTCCACTATGGGCATCTGCGCACGGCGTTTGAGCTCTGGCAGGCACTGCGCCTGTCGGAAGTGCGCTTCATGCCGACCGGTAGCCCGCCGCATCGCGAACAGCCGCACGTCCCTGCGCAGTTGCGCCTGGCGATGGTGCAGGCGGCGGTGGCGGATCAGAGCGCCTTCGTGGTTGACGATCGCGAGGTGCGGCGCACCGGCGTGTCCTATTCGGTTGATACGTTGACGGAGCTGCGACAAGAATATCCAGAGCGCTCGCTGTGTCTGCTCCTCGGCATGGACGCATTTTTGGGCCTGCCCAATTGGCATCGCTGGCGCGAGCTTCTGGATCTGGCGCACGTCATCGTGGCGCATCGTCCGGGATGGCGCGCGCCCACCATGGGCCCGCTCGGCGAGGTCATGGTCGACCGCGGCACCGGCAGCGTACGCGATCTGCACGAACAGCGCGGCGGCCGTATCTATGTGCATGCGGTCACGCAGCTCGAGATCTCGTCCACCGACCTGCGCCAGTTGATCGCCGCTGGGCATGACCCGCGCTACCTCGTTCCGGAGGAAGTCCGTAGGATCATCCTCGAGACGAGATGTTATGCTGCCGAAAAGCGTTAACCGCTCGGGAGACTCTTAAGCTGAAAACGACGAGCCGTAGCCGCCCGCGCCGCGCCCCACGGCGCGCATCCCCATTGCTGGGCATCGTGACTGCCGCGCTCGAAGACATGAAGGCCGTCAACGTCAAAAAGCTCGATGTCCGCGGGCTCACGGATATCGCCGACACCATGATGATCGCTTCGGGCAATTCCGATCGACACGTGCGCTCGATCGCCGAGCAGGTCGTCGAGAAAGCCAAAGCCGCGGGCTTTCGACCTCTCGGTGTTGAAGGATCGCGCGATGCAGAATGGGTGCTTGTTGACCTGCAAGACATTCTCGTTCACGTCATGCTGCCGCGCGTGCGTGAGTTCTACGGTTTGGAAGAACTGTGGGAGTCGCCGGCGCCCGACGCGAAACGTTCGCGCTGACGACCCAAAGATATGCGCATTCGCGTGCTCGCGGTAGGGTCGCGCATGCCAGACTGGGTGCGAGAAACCTGCGCCGACTATACGCTGCGGCTGCGTTCGAGTCTGAAGCTCACGCTGCTTGAGATTCCGGCAGGCCTGCGCGGCGCGCCGCGCGCCGCGCAGGCGGCGGTGCGCATTGAAGCCAAGCGGCTCTTGGTCGCTTTGCGTCCGAAAGACTTCGTCGTGGCGCTCGACGAAAAGGGTGACGAGTTTACAACCCGGGAGTTCGCGGCTTGGCTTGATGCTCGCCGGCAGGCCGGGCGCGAAGTTGCTTTCCTCATCGGCGGCCCCGATGGGCTCGATCCGCAAGTGCTTGCGCGCGCCGACTTCAAACTGTCGCTGTCGCGCCTGACCTTGCCGCATGCGCTCGTGCGCGTGCTGCTCGCGGAACAGCTGTATCGCGCCCAGAGCCTGCTCGAAAATCATCCCTATCACCGCGAATGATTGATGATGTCGCCAGCCCAACCCGTGCTGTTGCTCGCCTCGGCATCGCCGCGCCGCCGCGAGCTGTTGCTGCAGCTCGGTGTCGCGCACAGCGCGCGCGCCGCGGACCTCGATGAGACGCTGGCTCCGGCGGAGACAGCGCGCGGCTACGTTGAGCGCATCGCCTGCGCCAAGGCGAGCGCGCTGCGCCACACAGAAACATCACTGCCGGTGCTGGGCGCGGACACGGTCGTCGTTCTGGACGGCGTTATCTTCGGCAAGCCGAGCGGGCGCGACGATGCTCTTCGAATGCTCGCAAGACTCTCCGGCCGGGTGCACGAGGTGCTGACGGCGGTTGCGCTCGCAGACTGCCGCGGGGTTGCGCTCGCCGTGAACGTAAGCACAGTGCGTTTTCGCGCCTTAACCGATGCGGAATGCCGCGATTATTGGGAGAGCGGGGAGCCGCGCGATAAGGCCGGCGGCTATGCGATCCAGGGATTTGCCGCCGCATTTATTGAATCCTTGCATGGCAGCTACTCGGGCGTCATGGGCCTGCCGCTATTTGAGACCGCAGCGCTGTTGCGCGCCGCCGGTGTGCCGTACGGGCGGCGCGTGAGCGCATGAGCGTCGAGATATTCATCAATGTAGCGCCGCGCGAAACGCGCGCTGCGCTTCTGGAAAATGGCGTGCTGCAGGAGGTATACCTCGAGCGCGTCAGTCGTCGCGGGCTCGTCGGCAATCTCTATAAGGGCCGCGTTTCACGCGTGCTGCCGGGGATGCAGGCCGCGTTCATCGAGATCGGCCTTGAACGTACCGCGTTCCTGCATGCAGCGGACATCGCCTTCGAGCGTTCCGAGGAGACGGTCGTCAACCTGCCGCAGGTAGATGACATTCGCCGCCTCGTGTGCGAGGGCAATGACATTCTCGTGCAGGTAATCAAGGATCCCCTCGGCACAAAAGGCGCGCGGCTTACGACTTTCGTGTCCTTGCCCTCGAAGTATGTCGTCTATATGCCGCATGGTTCGGGCGTTGGCGTGTCGAGCCGCATCGAGGAGGAGGGTGAGCGGCTGCGCTTGAAAGCGCTCATCACCGCGATGCTGTCAGGTGCCGAGAGCGGCGCTTACATCGTGCGCACAGCCGCGCAGGGCGTGTCGGCCGCGAGCCTCGGCGAGGATATGGCCTACCTGCAGAAGCTTTGGCAGCATGTGCGCGCGAACAGCCTCAACGTGCAGGCAGGCGAGATTGTGCATGAGGATCTGCCGCTGCCGCTGCGCATCCTGCGCGACGAACTCGCTCGCGGCGTGCAGCGCGTGCTCGTCGACTCGCCGCTCGAGCACGCGCGCATGGTGCGCTTCGCTGCAAGTTTCATCCCCGCCGCCGCGAGCTGCATCGAAGTTTATACCGGCTCGCGCCCGATATTTGATCTGCACGGTATCGAGGAGGAGATCAGTCAGGCCCTGCAGCAGAAGGTGCTCCTCAAGTCCGGCGGCCACCTCATGATCGATCAGACCGAAGCGATGACGACGATCGACGTCAACACCGGCGCCTACGTCGGCCATCGCAATCTCGAGGAGACGACCTATCGCACCAATCTGGAAGCTGCGGTCGCGATCGCGCGGCAGCTGCGCGTGCGCAATTTGGGCGGCATCATCATCATCGATTTCATCGACATGCATGACGAGCCGCATCGTCGTCAGGTGCTGGCGGCGCTCGAGCGGGCGCTCGCGGGCGATCGTGCGGCAACCCAGGTCATGAGCCTCTCACCGCTCGGGGTCGTTGAAATGACTCGCAAACGTACGCGCGAGAGCTTGGAACACTTGCTGTGCGAGCCGTGCCGCAGCTGTCAGGGGCGCGGCTTCAGCAAAACCGCGCAGACGGTGTGCTACGAAATTTTTCGCGAAATAGTGCGACAGAGCAGGCAGTTTGCGAGCCGTGAGCTCCTGATACTGGCTCATCAGGATGTGGTGGAACGTCTGCTCGATGAGGAATCCGCGGCGACCGCGGAGCTAGAGTCTCAGGTCGGTCGACCGATTCGGCTGCAGGCCGAAGCGCTCTACGGAGTAGATCAGTACGATGTCGTGCTGATATAGACCCTTAAGAGGAGGTGGTGTGTGCCGCGCTGGCTGGCCCGCTTGAGACATGAACGATCCGTGCGCTGGCTGCGTGCCACCGCCTTGAGCGGCGCGGCGTTCACGTTCGTCGTCGGCTTCATGGTCCTTGCCTACCAGTTGACCGCGGCACGCGTGCCCGAACACCGTGCAGCGCTCGAGCGCCTCGTACGCGCACAAACCGGTCTTGACCTGCGCTTCGAGGAACTCAGCCTGCGTTGGGGATGGTACGGTCCGGAAGCCGTGTTTTCGCGCGTCGAACTTGGCGAACCGGGGCGCGCCGCCGTTCTCCTGCGGGCGCCGGAGCTGATCGTCGGATTTGACGCCTGGCACACGCTGCAGAGCGGGAGCTTGCAGGCCGGACGCATCACGCTCGTCGCACCCGACATCGATCTGCCGCGCGCCACGGGCGCCCACGCAAGCAGCAGCGCCTCCATGGTGCCCGGCGGCGCCACGAAGACAATCCTCAATGGCTGGCGTGACGGGCGCATCGATTTTGAGGGCGGCACGCTGCACATTGCCAATCCCAACCCGCGCGCGGAACCGCTCGTGCTGGCGATTCGGCGCGCATTCTTGTATCGATCTAAAGATCAATGGAGCGCGCAGGCCTTCGTGCTGCTGCCGGAACGGCTGGGCTCGAGCGCGCGTGTTGACGTGCACGTGCGCGGCGATCTAAACGATGCAAACAACCTCGGCGGGAGCCTGCGCTTTGACGGTGTGCGCCTTGTGTTTGCCGGTTGGCGCGAGTTTCTGCAGGATTCGCCACAACTTGCGCGCCGCTTGCCGGCGGCGGGCGGCGGGGATGTTGCCCTGCACGCTGAGTTCAGCGCCGGGCGCCTGGAAAAGGCCGAAGGCTCGGTGCGTGCCGGCGGTGTGGAGTTCGCCGATACGCTCTCGTCCGCGCATCGATTGCTCGTTGATCGAGTGCGCGGGGATTGGCGCCTGCAGCGCCACGGCGCAACTTGGCATGCCGAGATCGACCGCCTTGAGGTCGGCCGCTCGCAGAGCGAGGCCATTGCCTCCGCCGCCCATGTTGAAGTCGATACCGCGGCCACAGGCTTTCGCGCCAGCGTGACCACGCTGCCGCTCGAATCGCTCGCGGCGATCGTCGCTTGGTTTGCCCCACAGCTCGACGCGGGCGGCACGGAGCTTGCGGGCGCGGCGCATGACGTCAAGGTTGATTGGGATGCGCGGCGGCCGCCAGGGGCACGCCTTGAGCTGAGTGCGAAGCTTGAGGACATTGGGATCGCGCCAGCGTCGCACGCATTCGCGCTCACCGGCCTTAACGCGCAAGTGTCGGGCGATGAGCGTGCGTGGAGTGTCGATCTTGAAGGCGGCGCTGCGCAGCTTGAAGTTGCAGCGCTTGCTGGGAAGCCTTTGAGCAATCTAAGCGTTGCAACGCATCTTCTGGTCAGCCGCACGGAGCGAGGCTGGCGGGTCGTAACCGACGCGCTCTACATCAAACATGACGAAGGGCGGCTACGAGTCAGCGGCAGTGTCAGCGCGCCCGCGGCGGGCACGCTACCGCAGCTGCAGCTGCAAGGTGAGCTTGCGGACGCCAGCGTCGCGCTCGTGCAGGAGCTCGGCGGCGCGGAACTTACGCAGCGCTTCGGCATCGCAGCGTCGCGCGTAAAGGCCGGTCGCATCGAAGATGCACGATTCGCGCTGACTGCAGTCGGCGCCTTCACCGGTTCGCTTACGCTTAAGGATGCGATTGTCGCCGATGTGCCGGGGCTCGATGCAGAAGGCGTCGATGCGCGCATCGACTGGAATGGCGCGCGCATCACGGCGTTGGTTGATAAGGGCCGCGCAGGCCCGTTGCAACTTGGCCCGATGCAGCTGCGTTGGCGCGGGGACGACAACAGCCCGATGCAGATTGGCGGTCACGCCACCGGGCGTCTGGAGGACACACTTTCCTGGGTGCGCGCACACGCGCAGTTGCGCGACTACGTGCCGGACGTGAAAACCTTAGCCGCGCGCGGCGACGCGCTATTTGACTTCGATTTTGCCATGCTGCCTGACGGCAGCACGCGCGTCTTGCGCGCCAACCGGCGCACTCACGCGCATATCGCCATCTCGCTTGAAGAGGCAACAGTGCTGACGGGCCCGGGCATGCCGCCTCTTGAGGCGGTGCGCGGGTCGCTCGCTTTTGACGGCGGGCATCTGCAGCGCTCGTTGTTGACGGCACGCTGGCTCGGCGGTCCGGTGTCGCTACGCGTGTCGGAGCGCAGCGAGCGCCGCGCGAGTGTATTTGTGGTTAAGGCACAAGGACTGCTTGATGTGCGTGAGCTTGCGGCGCTTGGAACAGTTGCCGATCCGACGGCACTCGCAGGCGAAGCCGAATGGAGCGGCGATTTTGTTCTTGAGCCTGATTCGCGCCTGCATCGTGCGCAGTGGCAGGCGCGGCTCGACGCAACGTTGACTGGCATTACGAGCCGTCTGCCCGAGCCGCTCACCAAAGCCGCGGGCGTTGCCGCGCCGCTGCACATCGAGATCGCAGGCTCAAGAGAGCGTGCCGAAGTGCGCTTAGCGCTCGCGGATCGTCTGCACAGCGTATTTGAAATCACCGCCGCGGGCGACGACGCCTGGCGCGTCGAGCGCGGCAGTGTGCGCTTCGGCGGCGCGGGCCCGGTGACCTTGGCGGCTGAGCCCGCGGTCGTATTGAGCGGCAAGCTCGCACGCCTTGAGCCCTCCTTGTATGTCGCCACGTGGAACCGGGTGAGGCGCGATGTCATGCTGCCGACCGTGAGTGGCGGAGTCTTTGTCAGCGAGTTGTTGGCCGCGGGAGATGTGTATCCGGATGCGAACTTGAAAGTGCGTCGCTCGGCGCTGGGGCTCGACTTGCAGATCGAACCGCTCGCTCAAGATGGGCGGCCGGGAACATGAAGGTCGCGGCTTTGCAGATGACGTCGGGCGCGGACGTTCAAGCGAATCTCGATGAGGCGCGAGCGCTTTTGCAGGAGGCGCAGAGTGCGGAGGCGAGCGTGGCCGTGCTGCCGGAGAACTTCGCGTTCATGGGGCTACGTGATGCGGACAAGCTTGCGATCGGCGAGACCGAGGGCGGCGGTCCGATACAGGAGTTCCTCGCCGAAACGGCGCAGCGCCTGCGCCTTTGGATCATCGCGGGCACAATCCCATTGCGCGTTGCAGGCGATGCGCGCGTTGCCGCAGCGTCGCTCGTATATGACGCACACGGACAGCGCGTCGGACGCTACGACAAGATTCATCTCTTTGATGTCGAGATTCCCGAGCGCGCGGAGAGCTATCGCGAGTCGGCCAACATGGCGCCGGGTAGGACGCCCACCGTAGTCGACACGCCGGTCGGCCGTATCGGCCTTGCGGTGTGCTACGACGTGCGCTTTCCGGAGCTCTTTCGGACGCTAAGCGCCGCGGGCGCCGAGCTGTTCGTCCTGCCGTCAGCGTTTACGGCGCCGACGGGGCGCGCTCACTGGGAGACGCTCCTGCGTGCGCGCGCCATTGAAAATCTGGCTTATGTCATTGCCCCGGCGCAGTCGGGATTTCATCCGAACGGGCGGGAAACCTACGGTGACAGCATGATCGTCGACTACTGGGGCCGCATCCTTGGGCGCCTGCCGCGTGGGCGCGGTTGTGTTACCGCGGACGTCGATCTTGCGCGCCAGGCGGATGTGCGCCGGAGCTTTCCTGCTCTCACGCACCGCGTGTTGTAATTACGCCCGCGCGCCCGCATTCAAGGAAGCAAGATGACCGATTCTCTCCCTGCGAGCGATGCCATGAGCATCGCGCGCGATGTCATTCTGCGTCCGAGCGGGCTCGACACCGCGCGCCTCGATCAGGTGTTCGGAGAGGTGCTGCGCCATCGCGTCGATTTCGCAGACATCTATTTTCAGATCACGCGCGAGGAATCCTGGGCGCTCGAGGAGGGCATCGTCAAAGACGGCAGCGCGAGCATTGAGCAGGGTGTGGGCGTGCGCGCGCTTGCGGGTGAGAAGACCGGTTTTGCCTATTCGGACGAGATTGTGCTGCCGGCGCTCGAGGAAGCTTCGCGCGCGGCGCGTGCAATTGCGGTGAAGGGCGGCGACCGCGCCGTGCAGGCCTGGCACTCGCACGCGGGGCACGAGCTTTATCTTCCGGCCGATCCTGCGGCAGCACTCGTCGACCATGAGAAGGTCGCCTGGCTCGAGCGCGTCGACCGCGAGACGCGGCGTATCGATCCGCGCATCGTGAACGTGATGGCGAGCATCGCCACGGTGCACGAAATCGTGCTGATCGCCACGAGCGACGGCAACCTTGCGGCGGATATCCGCCCGCTCGTGCGCTTTAACGTCTCGGTTATCGTCGAACAGCACGGACGCCGTGAGCAGGGCTACTCCGGCACCGGCGGCCGTTTCTCTCTGGCTGAGCTTGTGCGTGCCGATCGTCCGCTCGCTCTCGGACGGGAGGCCGCGCGCCAAGCGCTCGTGAATCTCGACGCGGTGCCGGCGCCTGCCGGGCCGACGACCGTCGTGCTCGGACCGGGCTGGCCAGGCGTGCTGTTGCATGAGGCGATCGGCCACGGATTGGAAGGCGATTTCAATCGCAAAGGCACATCTGCGTTCGCCAATCGCATCGGCGAGCGCGTGGCGACGAGCGGCTGCACGGTAGTTGACGATGGCACGCTGTCGCAGCGGCGCGGTTCACTCAACATCGACGACGAGGGCACGCCCACGCAGTGCACGACCTTGATCGAAGACGGCATCCTCTGCGGCTATCTGCAGGACACGATGAATGCACGCCTGATGGGCGTGCGCTCCACCGGCAATGGCCGGCGCGAATCGTTTGCGCACATGACATTGCCGCGCATGACGAACACCTACATGCGTGCCGGCGCGTACGCGCCCGAGGAAATCATCCGCTCGGTGGAACGCGGAGTCTACGCCGTCAACTTCGGCGGCGGTCAGGTCGACATCACCTCGGGGAAATTCGTATTCTCGGCAAGCGAGGCTTATGCGATCGAGAGCGGCCGTTTGGGTGCGCCGCTTAAAGGCGCGACACTCATTGGCAATGGGCCCGATGTGCTGACACGCGTCAGCATGGTGGGCAATGATCTGAAGCTCGACGACGGCGTTGGCACCTGCGGCAAGGAAGGCCAGAGCGTACCGGTGGGAGTGGGACAGCCGACGATCCGTATTGACGGCCTGACGGTGGGTGGAACCGGCTGATTAGGCACTTTCGGCAGTCGAACATAATCTCCTATTTGTCAAAGCGCGCAGCTGATTAAGACAGGCACGGGCGATTGCAGCGTGCCACTTCTTCAGCTGTGACGTCGACCACGGCAGCGCCTGCCGCGACACCGTAGTTTGTTTGACAGCGCATTCCAACTATTTGCAAGATTAAGGATTCCACGATGCACGCCGAGCCTTTTTTAGCTGAAACGTCTGAGCTTCAAATACGGCCGGATCTGGTTGCGGCGCTCAAGCACAGCGGCGTGGTGAAGAAGCGGGATTTTCACGTGGAGAGCTTTAAGCCCTCGCTTCTCGGGCGGTTCGCCGAGCTGTTGGCGCCGACGCGCCAGCCCTAAAACTCGCAGCAGCGACTCTTAAGCATCCTCGTCGGGCCGAGGTTGCGCGTGTGCTTCGGCGAAGTGGCCGCGTCCGAAGCGCGCGCGCTCGTCCATATAGATGAGCTCGTGTTTGCCGATGACGACGACATCGCCGTCGTTCAGGTGTTGGCGGCGCACGCGCTTGGATTTCACGTAGATGCCGTTTGTGCTGTTCAAATCTTCGATGACGCAGGCTTGCGCGCTGACGATAAGCTGGCAGTGATGCCGGCTCACAAAACGGCTGTCGATCTGCAGGTCGTTATCGTCCGTGCGGCCCACAATCATGCGTCCGACGCGCAGCGGCAGCTCGCGTACCGTGCGGCCCTCCGTCGATACCAGCACGCGTCCGAGGATCGGCCCCGTGGCCTCGAGGGTGCTGTCCGGCACCACCGCGGCGAGCGCGGCTGCAGCGGCGATGCCGGCCGGCGTCCTGGCCTCGACCTTGCCGCGCATGCTTGAGGTGCGCGTCGCGAAATCCACCCAGCGCAACTCCTCGCTCGCACTGTGGATGTCGGCAAGCGTCACATGATCGCGGTCATTGCTGTATGCGGCGATCATCGCGGTGTCGCACAGCGTGTTGACGAGTCGCGGCACGCCGCCTGTATAGCGAAAGATCTCGGCAAAAGTCTCCGCGGAGAAGATCTCGCGGTCGGCGCTGCCGGCAACTTCAAGGCGATGCTGGATATAGGCGCGCATTTCATCGAACGACAGCGCGCCTAAGTGAAAGCGCAAGCGGATGCGCTGCGCCAGCTGCACGAGCTCCGGGGCGTCGAGCTTCTCGTTGAGCTCGGGTTGCCCGCAGAAGATGATGCGCAGCACTTTATCCTTGGTGGTTTCGACTCCGGAGAGCAGGCGCACCTCCTCGAGCACACGCAGCGACAGGTTCTGCGCCTCATCGACGATGAGAAGAACCTTCCTGCCGGCGGCGTATTGTTCCACCAGGAATTGGTTCAAGGTTGCGATCAGTTCGCCCTTCTTCATCTTGAAGGGCGCAAAGCCGAACTGCACCAGCACCGCCTGCAGGAAGTCCACTGCCGAGACTTGTGTCTGGTTGATCTGCGCGACGACGATGTCGGCCTCGACTTCCTTCAGGAAAGACTCGATGAGAGTGGTCTTGCCCGAGCCTACCTCTCCGGTGATCACGACGAATCCGTCGGTGAACCAGATCGTCGACTCCATGTAAGCCTTGGCGCGTGCGTGCTGCTTACTCAAGTACAGGAACTGCGGGTCCGGGCTGAGACGGAACGGCAGCTCTTTCAGTTTGAATAGATCAAGGTACATGTGGCGGTGCTGATTTCATTGGGGGGTCTACTCGACCTCGCCGGCACAGCCGCACTGCGGGGTGTAGATGCGCAAGGGTCTCCTTGAGGCGCAATCTTACGGGATGCGCGTGTTGGGGGCCAATGTCGCAAGCAAAACGCGTAGGCGTCGATCCCGGTCATCACGGGAACGCTCCACCAAAGTGCAATGACCGAGTTTGCGTCCGGGTCGCGGCGCCTTCGCGTAATCGTGCACATGCAGACCCTTATGGGCGAGGAGCTCGTCAAGCGGTGGCATTGCGCCGATGAGGTTGATCATGGCGCAGTGTCCGCGCGCCCCGGTTGCGCCAAGCGGCAGCCCGAGAATCGCACGCAGGTGATTCTCGAATTGGCTCGTCACCGCTCCCTCGATCGTCCAGTGACCCGAGTTGTGAACGCGTGGCGCCATTTCGTTCGCGATTAGCCGGCCGCGATCAACAAAAAACTCGATCGCGAGGATGCCAACGTAACGAAAATGTGCGAGTACGCGCGCAAGATAGCGCTGCGCAAGTTGCTGCCAGGCGAGCGGGCCGTAGGGGGCGCGCGTCACACGCAGAACGCCCTGCGAATGCACATTGCCGTTTAGCGGATAGATCGCGACTTCGCCTCGAGTGCTGCGCGCGCCGATGATCGACACTTCGTGACTGAAGGCAATGCGTTCCTCGTAAAGAAGCGGTACCGCGCCCAATTGCAGCCAGGCAGATTCGAGGTCTGCTTGGCTCTTCAACACGGCTTGACCCTTGCCGTCGTAGCCTAAGCGCCGCGTCTTCAGGACGCCCGGCAGTCCGATGTCGCGGACCGCGCACTGTAATTGCGCAAGCGATGCGACCGCACGCCAGCGCGTCGTCGGGATCTTTAAGCGCTCGAAGAGACGCTTCTCGCTAACGCGATCCTGTGATGCCGCGAGCGCTGCGAGTGGTGGGCTGATGCGCACCCGGCCTGCCAGTGCACGTAGCGCTGCGACCGAAACGTTTTCCCAGTCAAAAGTGATGATCTCGGTGCGGCGTGCAAGCTTGGCTAGCAGGCGGCGATCATCGAACGGGCCCCTAAGGTGAGGCGCGAGCGCGGCGGCGGGCGGATCGGCGGCCGGGTCCAGGAAGAGAAAGTCGAGTCCCAGCGAATAGCCCGCCACAGCGAGCATGCGGCCGAGTTGGCCCGCTCCCACGATGCCGACCGTCATGTGCGGTGCGTCGCGCGCGGATCGGAATTCTCGAGCACGCTCGTGGTTTGCCGTTCGCGATAAGCGTCGAGCGCTTGGCGGATCGGTGCATGTTTGTTCGCGAGGATCGCGGCGGCAGCGAGTGCCGCGTTGGTCGCACCGGCGACTCCGATCGCAAAGGTTGCGACCGGCACGCCCGCGGGCATCTGCACGATCGACAACAGCGAATCAAGACCACTCAAGGCTTTTGACTGTACCGGCACACCGAGCACCGGCACAGAGGTCTTTGCCGCCGTCATGCCGGGCAGGTGGGCTGCGCCCCCGGCGCCTGCAATAATGACCTCAAGACCGCGCGCACGTGCGCTTCCGGCGTATTCGAACAACAGATCGGGCGTGCGATGCGCGGACACCACGCGCACCTCGTAGGCGATCGACAATGCGTCGAGCGCGGCCGCAGAAGCCTGCATCGTCTCCCAATCCGACGCCGAGCCCATGATGATGCCGACCAGCGGTTTCATCCCCGCATTGTAGCCTGTGGCGTCCGGCACGTAACGGCGTGCGGCGTGGGCGGGCCGATCCCCGGATGTGGCGAGCGCGGCAAGGATCGGCTCAAGATCGATCTCACGCATGAGCTTGCCGATGTACTGACGCTGGCGGGCGCCCGCGGCGCGGCTGCGGATCCGCCGCGCCTGGCGGATCGCCTCGCTCAAGGGTTCTGGCAACTCGAGTGCATCAAGGTCCGCGTCCCTGAGGAGAATGAGCTCTTCGCCCAACTTCTGCGCGGTGAGCGCCTCACGTTTGCGTGCGCTCTTGCTCGGACGGTCCTCGGGTGAATCTTGCATGGCAGCCTTGGGGCTAAAGTCGCGCGGCGCGACTGTTACAATCATGCCTCATGCACAAGCCCGTCGACGAATCGCGCATTCCAGAGCTCAAGGAGGTTGTTAGCCTGGCGCTTTCGGAGGCCGAGCAGCGCGGCGCGACCCAATGCGAGGTCGACGCGAGTTTGAATCAGGGCCTCTCGACGAGCGTGCGTCTGGGCGAGGTCGACACCGTCGAGTATCAGCGCGACCGCGGGCTTGGGATCACAGTCTATTTCGGGAAAAAGAAGGGTTCGGCCAGCACCGCGGATCTGGCGCCCGATGCCGTGCGCGACATGGTGGAGAAAGCCTGTTCGATCGCACGCTACACGGCTGAGGATGATTGCGCAGGCCTGCCGGATCCTGAGTGCCTCGCGCGTGCTGTTCCTGATCTTGATCTCGATCACCCCTGGAGGCTGACACCTGACGAGGCCATCGAGCTTGCGCTTGCCTGCGAGGCGGCCGGACTCTCCGTTGATGCGCGTTTGACGAATTCGGAAGGCGCAAGCGTCACGAGTCAGCGCGATCTGCGCGTGCACGGCAACTCGCTCGGATTTCTCGAAGGCTTCGGCAGCACGAGTCACAGCGTAAGCTGCGTACTCTTGGCCGAGCACGACGACGACATGCAGCGCGACTATTGGTATTCCACCACGCGCGATCGGCGCGACCTGGAAGATATCGAGTCGATTGGACGCCGCGCCGGTGAGCGCGCGGTCGCACGCTTGAATGCGCGCAAATTGACGACACGTCATGCGCCGGTGCTGTTTGCGCCCGAGATCGCGCGCGGTCTTTTCTCACACTTCCTCGGCGCCATCCGCGGCTCGAGCCAATACCGAAAGTCCTCGTTCCTTCTGGGCGCAGCGGGCGAGGCGGTTTTCCCGAGTTTTATTGAGATGCGCGAGCGGCCGCATATCAGGAAGGGCTTGGCGAGCAGCCCGTTCGATGACGAGGGAGTGAAAACATCCGACCGCGACCTGGTACGCGCGGGCGTACTGCAAGGCTATGTTTTGGGCAGCTACTCCGCGCGCAAGCTCGGGCTTACCACCACAGGCAACGCGGGCGGTGTGCACAATCTGTTTGTATCCTCGTCACTCATGGCGCCTACTTTCGAAGAATTGCTCGCGCGCATGGGCACGGGCCTCCTCGTGACGGAGCTCATGGGGCAGGGCGTCAATGGCGTGACCGGCGACTACTCGCGCGGCGCAAGCGGCTTCTGGGTGCAGGGCGGCAGCATCGCATTTCCCGTGCACGAAGTGACGATAGCCGGCAATCTGCGCGCGATGTACCGGCAAATCCTCGCCGTTGGTGCGGACGTCGATAAGCGCGGCGGCCTACACACGGGTTCCGTGCTCATTGAGGACATGACGATCGCCGGCGACTAGGAGCGGCGCTGGCGCTGGCTCCGCAATGAGATCCTGCAGAGTCTCATTGGCGCAGGCAGCACGCCAGGCGCGTTCCAGGCGCTTATTCAAGGCGTCGACGGCCGGCACCGGGTAGCTGCGCGCGACGAAGTCGCCGCTTTTCTGGTTGCGCACTACGCAGAGGACGTCCTGCACGGCAATCGCGCCCGGCTCGCGCGCGAGAGTGCATTCGTCATTGTGGCTGACCTTCAAAAATCCGCCGTCCTCGAGAGCGCACACGATGCGCGTCACCGCGATGCCCGGCAGCCCGAACTCGGCGGCGAGGCGGTGCATGTTCCAGTTCTCAGTGCCCTCTACGCGCGCGCGTCCGATGCAATACATGAGTTTCAAGGCGAGCTGCTCGATCTCGACATTCGAGAGCCGCAGCTCCCGCAGGCCCAAACGCAGATAACTTGGATTTTGAATGTAAAACGACAGTTGCGCGCCAGCGAGCAGGATCAGCCAGCCGAAGTAGGTCCAAAGAAGCGCTGCAACGATGAACGCAAAGCCCGCATACACGATCGTGAGCCTGGTCGAGAGCACCACCATGTTCGTGAACAGTTTGCCGACCGCGGCCCACAAGAAGCCGGCGGTCGCAGCGCCGATCAAGGCGGGCAAGAGCCGCACGCGGGTGTTCGGAATAAACATGTAGAGCACGACGAAAAAAGCCGAGACCATCAGGTAGGGCGCAAGATTGATCCCGACGCCGCGCCAGCGCGCGAGTGGTGCGAGACTGACGACATCGTGCAAAGGCAGGTTGGCAAGCGCTGCGTGCGAGAGCGCGAGAAAGCCCACCATGACAATTGGCCCAATGATCAGGAGGCTGACGTACTCGGTGACGCGCCGCGCAAGACTCCTCGCGTGCTGCACACGCCATACGAAGTTGAAGCTGTCCTCCACTTTCTTGATCGTGCCGACGAGCGTCCATAAGAGCACTGCAAGTCCCACGGTGCCGACGACCCGGGTGCTCACGCGGTCGACGAAATGCATCACACGGGATGTGATCTCGGTTGCGCCCGAATTACCCATCGGGCGGAAAAACTCGTAGACGATGGGCTCAAGTTCGCCGCTCATCCCGAAGGCTGCGAGGATCGCGAAGCTGATCGCGAGCAGCGGAATGAGCGACAGCAGTGTCGTGTAGACGAGTCCCATCGCGCGCAGGTTGATCTCGCCGCCGAATAGGTCGCGTATCACCGCGTACGGATAGCGCAGCACGCGCACGATCGCCCAAGCCCCTCCGGGACCTGCCGAGCGCGGACCGAAGAACAGCCGATCGAATACATTCCAGGCTCTCACCCACATGGCATCATGATCCTCGAATTGCCCTGCAGAAGGTAACTGCTTGATTCCGCCCCGAATGAGTGCGCTCGCCGAATTCCCGCACCGCATTGTCTGCCTGACCGAGGAGACGACCGAGACCCTCTACCTGCTGGGCGAGGACTGGCGCATCGTCGGGATCTCGGGCTTCACTGTGCGGCCGGCGCGCGCGCGTCGCGAGAAGCCAAAGGTTTCGGCCTTCACCAGCGCCAAGATCGAGCGCATCATCGAACTTAAGCCCGACCTGGTGCTCGGCTTCTCCGACCTGCAGGCCGATATCGCAGCCTCCCTCGTCCGTGCCGGCATCGAAGTGCATGTGTTCAATCACCGCACGGTGCCCGAAATCCTGCGCATGATCGGTGTATTGGGCGGCATGATCGGTTGCGAGACAAAGGCTGCTGCCTTGGTTGCGCAGTTTGGCGCCGGGCTTGCGGACGTTGCGGCACGCGCGGCGGCTTTGGCGCGCCGCCCACGCGTGTACTTCGAGGAGTGGGATGAGCCGCAGATAACCTGCATTGCCTGGGTCTCGGAGCTCATCGGCATTGCCGGTGGCGAGGACTGCTTTGCCGAGCTTGCGCGCGAGTCCCTCGGCAAGCATCGCATCATCGCCGATCCGCTCGAAGTGCCGCGGCGTCGACCGGACATTATTCTGGGCTCATGGTGCGGCAAGAAATTCAGGCCCGAGCGCGTCGCCGCACGCACCGGTTGGGCCGAGATTCCCGCTGTGGTGAATGGCTACGTCCGCGAGATTAAATCCTCGATTATCCTGCAGCCCGGTCCCGCAGCGCTCACGGCGGGCGTGCGCGCAATACAGGAAGTCATCATGGAGTGGGCGCGCACCTAGAGCCGGCGTTGCGTGCGTATGAGCTCATAGGCCTCGATGATCTGCTGCGTGCGCTGCTTTGCGTGTTCAATCATGGAATCGGGCAGTCCGTTCGCTTTGAGCTTATCGGGGTGATGGCGGCTCAATTGCCGCCGGTATGCCTTGACGACGTTCTCGTCGCTGGCGGTCGATGCGGTCTCGAGCACGCGGTAGGCGTCGCTTAGCTGCTGTCCCGTATCGCGGATCGGCGCGTGCGCGAAGCGGTCGGCTCGGATGCGCAGTGCCGCCTCGATGTGCGCAAGCGCGAAGCGTGAGATTCCCAACTGCGAGGCGACACGCACCAGGAGCGCACTCACCGGTCCCTCAAGATCATTGCCGGCAATGGCTGCCCGCACCTCGATCTGGAGGAAAATATGCAGAAGGTCCGGCCGTCCGAAGCAGGCTTGCCTCAATAGCGCAAGGTCGGTATCGAGATCAAAGCCTGGAAGTTTGCCGGCCGTGAAGCATTCAATGGCGATGCGCTCCTGCGTGGCATCCAAGTGCAGCTCGGACATGACGGCGCGGGCGGCGGCGATCTCGCGTTCCGACACCCGGCCGTCGGACTTCGCAAGGTAGCCCATGACGCGAAACGCGATGCGGAAAAACTGCTCGCCGATCGCGGTCGGGGAGGCGGGCGGCGGCTCATTCGCGGCGGCATCGAGCTGATGGCCAAGGAGCACGCCCAGGAGCGCGCCGAACGGCCCGAGAGCGACCATTCCAAGGAATCCACCGACGACTTTGCCCGTCCAGCGCAACATAGCCTTGCTATAGTAGCAAGGCGCTTAAAATCCACTGCCGCGTGCATCGAAGACCCCATGCCGACGCCAACGATCTATCGGACCGATTTGCGTGGCCTTGAGAAGATCCACGAGGGCAAGGTGCGCGACCTGTACAGCGTTGATGCGCACTTCATGCTGATAGTGACGACGGATCGGCTGTCCGCTTTCGACGTCGTGCTGCCCGATCCCATCCCGGACAAGGGTCGGGTCTTGAACAGCATCTCAAATTTCTGGTTCGCGAAGACCGGGCACATCGTGCCGAATCATTTGAGCGGCCGGCCCATAGTAAGCGCCGTGTCGGATCCCGACGAAGCCGCCCTCCTCGAGGGGCGCGCGGTCATCGTACGCAGGTTGAAGGTACTGCCCATTGAGGCCGTGGTGCGCGGCTATCTCATCGGTTCGGGCTGGAAGGACTACAGTCAGAGCGGGCGCCTCTGCGGGATTGAGTTGCCGCACGGTTTGCGGCTCGCGGAGCGACTGCCGGCGCCGCTTTTTACGCCTGCAACCAAGGCAGCCGCCGGCAAGCACGATGAGAACATTGCCTTTGATGCCGTGGAGCGCTCGATCGGCGCTGATCTTGCTGCAAAGGTGCGTGCAACGGCGCTCACGCTCTATGGGTTCGCGGCCGAGTACGCGCAGGCGCGCGGCATCATCATCGCCGATACCAAATTTGAGTTCGGCATCGATGCGGCGGGCGTGCTCACACTGATGGATGAGGTCTTGACGCCGGACTCATCGCGCTTCTGGCCGGCAGATAGCTATGCTCCCGGAACAAGTCCGCCGAGCTTTGATAAGCAATTCGTACGCGAGTATCTTGAGACCCTCAAGTGGAACAAAAAGGCGCCCGGCCCAAGATTGCCTCAAGACATCATTACCCGCACCAGCGAGAAATACCGTGAGGCGCTCGCGCGCTTGACCTAAGTACCGATTAGCTTTTGGAGGAAGTGCCACGTGCAGCCGTTCTGGATTGCTCCTTCGATTCTCTCCGCTGACTTCGCGCGCCTGGGCGAGGAAGTCGACGCCGTGCTCGCCGCGGGCGCCGATGTCGTGCACTTTGACGTGATGGACAATCACTACGTGCCGAACCTTACGATTGGACCTCTCGTGTGCGCGGCGCTGCGCAAGCACGGCGTCAAGGCGCCGATTGACGTGCATCTCATGATTGAGCCGGTCGATCGCATCATCCCCGACTTTGCGGAAGCCGGAGCTACCTACATTTCGTTTCATCCGGAAGCCTCGCGGCACGTTGACCGCACTATCCAGCTCATCCGCGAACACGGCTGCAAACCCGGGCTCGTGTTCAATCCGGCAACCCCGCTTGAGTACCTCGAGTACACGCTGGAGAAGATCGACATGGTGCTTCTCATGTCGGTCAATCCGGGATTCGGCGGACAGAAGTTCATAAAAGGGGCGCTTGCCAAACTCGCCGAGGCGCGCGCCCGCATCGACGCTTGCGGCCGCGCGGTGCGGCTGGAAATTGACGGCGGTGTTAAGGTGGAGAATATCGGCGAAATCGCCCGTGCCGGCGCCGACACGTTCGTCGCGGGCTCGGCGATCTTCGCCAGCTCCGACTACACGGCGACCATTCGCGCGATGCGCGAACAAATGGCGGGTTAGCGCTCAGTCCTCATCATCGTCGTCGTCGTCATCCTCGATGCGCGCCGGGCGCTGCGCGGTGGGCTTCGTCGGCACGATCACGGGGCGGGTCTTCATCTTGGGGCGGGCGTTGAAGACCACGATGGTCTTGCCCGTCGCCCGCAACAGACCCTGCTCCTCGAGGACCTTCAACACCCGCCCCGCCATTTCACGCGAGCAGCCGACGAGGCGCGACAGCTCCTGACGGCTGACCTTGATCTGCATGCCCTCCGGATGCGTCATCGCGTCAGGCTCGTTGCACAAGTCCATGATCGCGTGGGCGACACGGCCGGTAACGTCGACGAAGGCCAAATCGCCGAGTTTGCGGTTGGTGCGATCAAGGCGCGTCGCCAACTGCGTCGCAAGCTCAAAGATCAGGCCCGGGCTCTCGGCGGCGATCTGCCGGAAGCGCGGATAGGTCATCTCCGCAAGCTCGCACTGGTTGCGCGTACGCACCCAGGCGCTTCTTGTGGGCTGTTCGTAGAAGAGTCCCATTTCGCCAAAGAATTGCCCGCGGTTTAAGTAGGCAAGCACCATCTCGTTGCCTTCCTCATCCTCGATCATGACTTCGACCGAGCCGCTGATAATGTAGTACAAGACATCGGGCAGATCCCCGGCGTGGATCACGACCGTTTTCGAAGGTACGGCGCGAATTCGGCAATAGCTTAAAAACCGGTTGATAGCCGGAATGTCGCTCAGTGGCTTAATGTTTTCATCCATACCCGCTTTCCTCGCACGTCGCGAGTGGCGCGACGCACCGTTTTTTATACATAACCTATTAGAACTGCAAGCACTTACGACGTGCTGGCGCGCATTTGGCCATCAGACCCAGTAGGCGGTGCCCGTCATGACCCCTGACACATAGCGCATGAGGGTTCGCACCGGAGGCGGCAGCGAACCTGCCCCCGCCGCGCGCGCCATAGCGCCGTGCGCGACCTCATCCGTGCGCATCGCCTCAACGATCGCGCGGCTGCGTGTATCGTCGGCCGGCAGACGTGCGAGGTGCGACCCCAAATGACCTTCGACCTGGCGCTCGGTCTCGACGACGAACGCAAGGCTTGCGCGATCCCCGAGGGCTGCGGCGAGGACACCGATCGCGAAGGATCCGGCATACCAGAGTGGATTAAGGACGCTCGGGCGGGCATCAAGCTCGGTGAGCCGCGCCTCGCACCAGGCGAGGTGATCGGTCTCCTCGCGAGCGGCTCTTACGAGCAAATCCCGTGTCGCGCCGGAGCGTGCCACGAACGCCTGACCGTGGTAGAGCGCCTGGGCTGCGACCTCGCCGGCGTGGTTGATACGCATCAGCGCCGCGGACGTGCGCCGCTCGCGCTCGGACAAGTCGGGTAACTCGGCTGATCCTGGGACCGGACGCCGCGCGCGAGCGGGCGCGAATACCGCCCGTAAGGCGCGGTCGAACGCACCGATGAGGGGGTCGAGCAGCCTGTCTGGCTCCATACGCTCATTATACAAGGTCAAATCAGGCGGCTGCGCCATTGCTTTGCAATGGCACGTCCTTTTTAAGTACACTTCCCGGCCTTTTTCGGTGGGGTCTTTAGATGACGACCGTGTTCGCCAAGCCCGGCACAGTCCGGGGTGATTGGTTTCTGATCGACGCAAGCGGCAAGACGCTGGGCCGCCTTGCGTCCCAAATCGCCCATCGCCTCAAGGGTAAGCATAAGCCTGACTATAGCCCGCATGTGGATATGGGCGATCACATCGTTGTCGTACACGCCGAGAAGATCCGCGTCACCGGCAGAAAGCTTGCGGATAAGATTTATTACCACCACACGGGCCACATCGGCGGCATCAAGTCGATCGCGCTTGGCAAGCTCCTTGATGAGCACCCGGAGCGCGCGATCCAGTTTGCGGTGAAGGGCATGTTGCCGAAGAATACCTTGGGCCGCAGCATGTTTAGGAAGCTGCACGTATTTGCGGGCGCAGAGCATCCGCACGCCGCCCAGCAGCCCCAACCGCTCGCGATTAAAGGAACATAAAAAGATGCCAGCCGCCACGCCACACTACGGTACCGGTCGCCGCAAGACTGCGACCGCCCGCGTGCGCATGAAGCCCGGAACAGGCCTGATCACAGTGAACGAACGCGCGCTCGATGAGTTTTTTGGCCGCGAGACCGGCCGCATGATCGTTCGCCAGCCGCTCGAAGTGGTGCAGCTTCTCACCAAGTTCGATATCACCGTTCAGGTACGCGGCGGCGGCATCACCGGCCAGGCGGGCGCCATCCGTCACGGCATTACTCGCGCACTCATGGAGTACGACGAGGCATTGCGTCGGCCGCTGCGCACAGCGGGCTTCGTCACGCGTGACGCGCGTGAGGTCGAACGCAAGAAAGTAGGACGTCGTAAAGCCCGCAGGGGTCCGCAGTACTCGAAGCGGTAATAGGTTTGGGGGATCGTCTAGCGGTAGGACCGCGGACTCTGACTCCGCTAACCTAGGTTCGAATCCTAGTCCCCCAGCCACCTTCACTAGGTGCCCTGCATCGCTATCGGGCGATGCGGGGTCACCGCAGCTCTGTCAGCTGTTTAGCGTCCCTGCCCCGAGCGGCCTTGATCGTCGCTTGCGGCGGCTACCGAATCTCCTTGCGGTAAGGCGGTTCGACTACTCCCAGAAACGACCACGCTGATCAGAACAGGATGACCCGCGGCAGGCGCGCATGACTGGCGCCGTCTGGCCGTTCGAGCCTGACGTGCAGTGGCAATAAGATGCACACCGACGCCGCTGATCTCGCGGCCGTAATCTAAGCACTTGATCTCAAGAATGCGCCGCGCCGATCTAATAAGTGCGCCGGGTCCCGCGCATTCTTAAAGACGTGACGCTCGGGTGTCGACGCCAGCGCCACAGCGCTCTTCATTAAGGGCGATCGCGGTTAGAGAGTGCGCACGCCTTCGGGAGTGCCGATCACGAGCACGTCGGCAGGCTTAACGGCGAACAGTCCCACCGTCACGACGCCTGCGATTTGGTTGATTGTGCGCTCGAGCGCGGCGGGCTCGCTGATCTTAAGATCGTGCACGTCGAGAATGAGATTGCCGTTGTCGGTGACGAAGTCCTTGCGCCACACGGGTCTGCCGCCCAACGCTTCGAGCTCGCGCGCAACATAGGTGCGGGCCATTGGAATCACTTCGACTGGCAGCGGAAACTTGCCGAGCGTCTCTACGAGCTTCCCTTCATCGATGATGCAGACGAAGCGGCTCGCCGCCGCCGCGACGATTTTCTCGCGGGTCAGGGCGCCGCCGCCGCCTTTGATGAGTTCACGCGCGCAGGTCGCCTCGTCCGCGCCATCGATGTAGACGTCGACGGGACCGGCGTCGTTGAGGTCGATGACATCGATGCCGGCAGCGCGCAGGCGCGCGCTCGATGCGCTCGAGCTTGATACCGCGCCGCGGATCCGGCCGCGCCGCGCGGCGAGTGCGGTAATGAAAAAATTCACGGTGGAACCCGTGCCGACGCCAACTACTGTTCCGTCGGAAACATGCTGTATTGCAGCCTCTGCGGCGCGCTGCTTACTTAGGTCTGTGTGTTTGGGCACATTAGCGTCCCGTAGAAACGACTGTGCCCGCTTTCGCGGGCACAGTCTCTTTGGATTCGATTCGACGAGCGCGGAAGCTTATTCCGCGCTCATCGAGTTCAAGGGTCTACTTCTTCTTAGAAGCTTTTTTCTTGCCCTTCTTTTTCGCTTTAGCCATGTTGGCTCTCCAGTTGTCGGGTTAGTCCGAGTCGGAGTATATACACGCGAATCGAAATTACAAGCAAGCACGCCTACTTAGAAGTGTGCGCTTGACTTCACGATTCATTCGAGTGAACAGATGAAGTGCCAATGCGCCGCATCAACCGGCATGACAGACAAGCGATTGCCGGGCCGTAACAACACAAGACCACTCAATTCTTTCGCGCCGTGCGCACGCAGTTCATCGAGTGAGATGACGCGCGCGAGTTTACGCTCGAGGCGCACATCGACCATGAACCAGCGCGGCTGCGCGCGAACGCTGTCTTCATCATAGTGCGGGTGGCGGCGGTCGAAGGCGGTCGCATCCGGATAGGCTGCCTTTGTGATCCGCATCACACCGGCGATGCCGGGCACGTCGCAGCTTGAGTGGTAGAGAAAGGCCTTATCGCCGCGCTGCATGTCGTCGCGAATCATGTTGCGCGCCTGGTAATTGCGCACGCCGTCCCATGCAGCGGTGTGACGTGGCGCACGCGCGAGATCCTCGACGCCAAAGCTTTCAGGCTCTGTCTTCAGGAGCCAGTAACGCACCTTACGACCTCTTTTTCGGTGACCACGGCGTCGAGCCGCACGTCATGTGCAGCGGCAACAATGTGCGGCAGCTGCTGGAAAGCGTAGGCGACGCCCACGAGTTGCGGCCCGCGCCAGGCGCGGCGCCAGCGCCGATACGCGAAGGCGCGGTCGTAGAACCCCGCCCCCATGCCAAGGCGCATGCCATGCGCATCGAAGCCGACGAGCGGCACCAGCACGACATCTAGCCAGCGAGCGCCGATCGTGCGGGAAGTTTGCGGCTCAGTAATCCCTAAACGGTTGAGCCGCTCGTGACCGCCCGCTTCGAAGAAGCGCATCTTGCGCCCGTGACGGGCTCGCTCGATCCTCGGTAAGTAGACACGCCAGCCGCGGCGGCGCGCGAGCGTGAAGAGTGGGGCGCTGTCGAGCTCGTCGCGCAAGGAACAATAGAGCGCCACGCGCGCGCCGGCGCGCAGGCCGAGGTTACGGTCAATGTTGCGAGCGACGAGTTGTGCGGCGCGCGCGCGCGCCGCCGGTGCCACCGCGCGGCGTTGCGCTCGCAATTGTGCGCGCAACTGCGCGCGTGCGGCGCCGATGGCGGAATCAGAAGGCGTCACCCGCATGTGCCGGTGTGGTCCGTTGCTCTCGAACCTGAGCAACAAGTGGGACGAACTGCGGCAGGTAAGGCTTTCCGCTCGAAGCGGACCTGCACAATGCTGCCAGCAAGCCCATGAGTCCCGTGGGTGTTTAAATTAGGTCGAGAAGTAACCCGGCCCGCTGTCGAACACCGCAGGCGACGCCGAATGCCACTCTACACGAGGAAAATGAATTGCGGGAGACAGACGGATCACAGTTCCAGTTGCTTGCCCTTGGCAAGCGCCGTTTCGGCGCGCTCGCGCAACACTTTGACGCGACTGCCGACCTCTCCCTCGAGCTTTACCTCGCGTGACTTCTGCTTCAGCAGATCGTTCGCGAGGTTGAGCGCTACCATGACAGCGATGCGATCGAGGCCGACAACTTTTCCGCTGTCGCGGATTTCGCGCATGCGGCTGTTCAGAAACTCGGCTGCGTCCAAGAGCGCCGAGCGCTCCTCGTGCGGGCAGGCAATGAAGTATTCCTTCTCGAGGATGCGCACACTGACGCGTGCGGCTTCCTGCGCACTCATGCGCCGTGTTCCATTGTTCTCAAGCGGCCGATCATGCCCTCGACCCGGGTGCGTACCTGCTCGTTCTTATGCAGCAGCAGCGCGCGCTCGCTCGCGAGCGTACCGTGCCGTTGACGCAATGCACGATTCTCTTCGTGCAACTGCTCAACCGTTGCGGACAGCTCTTCGATGCATTTGCCGAGCCTGGCGAGTTCCAGGTCGAGCGGTGTTTTTGTTGTTTCGCTCATGGCCAAGACTATAGAGCGTCGCTCTTCACGCGGTCAATGAGGAGCGCGCGGAAGCTCTTAGGGCATAATACGTCGAGCATGTACATGGCGAGCTATACCGAAATTCAACGGGTGCTGATCGAGGAGCGCTCGATGACCGAGGCGGCGGAGGCCCACGGCACTCTCGCCGGATCGCTGTGCACGGCGGTGTCGTACCGGTTCGAGGACTGGTTGCTTGAGATTCTGCCCGACGGTCGCGCGCAAGCGGATGCGGCGGCCAATGCCTTGCGCGAGGTCTATGCCCGCACCGCGCAGGCGCTTGTCGGGGATGATCCGGCCTTTGATTTGCTCTTGCCCGAGGAGGAGCAGCCGATCGATGCGCGCACCGCAGCACTCGCCCAATGGTGCCAAGGCTTTCTCTACGGGCTGGGTTCAAGAGTAATCCAGGATGCAAGCCGGCTGCCTGGGGATGCGGGTGAAGTGGTGCGCGACTTGAGCGAGATCACGCGGGTCGGCGTCGATTGTGACGACGGCGAAGAATCAAACGAGAGTGCCTATACCGAGCTCGTCGAGTTCGTACGCGTCGGCGTGCAGCTCGTGTTCGCCGAGCTTGAGCCCGTGCGTGGGCACTCAAGTGTCGTCGCGGGACTGCTCCATTGAAGCGCCACGCACGAGAGTACACGGGCGCAAAAAAGCGTAAATTGGTCCCCAAAGACGAATTCGCGCGCCGTCGCCAGCAGCTCGCCCGCATTATGGGCCGGGACGCCATTGCCATTCTGCCGGCGGCTCCGCTGCAGATGCGCAACAGCGATGTCGAGCACGCCTATCGTCAGGACAGCGACTTCTTCTATCTCACGGGATTTTCCGAGCCCGAAGCAGTGGCCGTGCTCATGCCCGGGCGAGAGCAGGCTGAATACATCCTGTTCGTGCGCGAGCGCGACGCGGCGCGCGAGACCTGGGACGGTAGACGTGCCGGGCCTGACGGAGCGACCGCGGATTTCGGTGCTGACGATGCGTTCCCAATCGAGGACATGGACGACATTCTTCCCGGCTTGATCGAGAGCCGCGCGAAGGTGTTCTACACCATGGGTGCCTATACCGAGTTCGATCAGCGCACGATCGGCTGGGTAACCGGCCTGCGTGCTCAGGTGAAGCAGGGCGGACACTCGCCGCTTGAGATCGTGGCGCTCGAGCATGTGTTGCACGACATGCGGCTCTTCAAGTCGCGTGCGGAGCTCGATCTCATGCGTGCGGCGGCGCGCATCGCCTGCCGTGCACACGTGCGCGCCATGCAACGCTGTCGGCCCGGCTTAAATGAATTCGAGATCATGGCTGATATTATTCACGAATTCAGAAGTTCCAACGCCGATACGGCCTATCAGCCGATCGTCGGCGGCGGTGAGAACTCCTGCATCCTGCATTATCGCGAGAACGATCGAGCTTTGAACGACGGCGATCTTCTCTTGATCGACGCCGGCTGCGAGTACCAGTGCTACGCCTCGGACATCACGCGGACCTTTCCCGTCAACGGGCGTTTTACCGCCGAACAGCGCGCCGTCTATGAGATCGTGCTCGAGGCGAATCTTGCGGCCATCGAGAAAGTGCGACCGGGCAATCATTGGAACGATCCGCACGACGCGGCCGTGCGTGTCGTGACGCAGGGACTCGTGAAGCTGGGTCTTCTCAAGGGCCGGGCTGCCGCGCTCAAGCGCGACGGCGCTCACCGCCGGTTTTTCATGCATCGCACCGGGCACTGGCTCGGCATGGACGTGCATGACGTCGGCGACTACAAGGTTGGTGGGGAATGGCGCGTGTTTGAGCCCGGCATGGTGCTGACCATCGAGCCCGGCATCTACATTCCAGCAAGCCTGCGCGGCGTGCCGCGCCGTTTTCGCAACATCGGCATACGCATCGAGGATGATGTGGTGGTCACACGGCGCGGAGCGGAGGTGATCACGGCGCGGGCACCGAAGGATGCGGACGAAATCGAAGCCGTCATGGCTGCCGCCTGATACGCGCCGTGCAGCAATTTGACGTCGCAATCGTCGGCGGCGGCATGGTCGGAGCCAGCTGCGCGCTCGCGCTCGCGGGCACCGGACGCAGTGTCGTGCTGATCGAAGGCGTGGCGCCCGACGCCGTCAATCAGCCGAGCTTTGATGAGCGCACGACCGCGCTCGGTAACGCGAGCCGCCGCATCTTCGAAGGCTTGGGCGTGTGGCAGCATATTCAGCCTGCTGCAGCGGCGATCCGCACAATTCACGTCTCGGAGGCCGGGCGCTTTGGTTTCGCGCGCCTCAAGGCCGCCGAGCAGGGCATCGACGCCTTCGGTTACGTGGTGGCGAATCGCGTCGTAGGGGCATCCCTGTGGCGTGCGCTTGCCGAGGCAGAGGGCGTGAGCTTGCGCGTGCCTGCGACTCCCGAGACAGTAGAAATTGGCCGGGACCGGGTCAGCCTCACGATTGTCGATGCGGTCGGGGGGCGCGAGCGCTTCACCGCTTCCGTGGTCGTGGCTGCAGACGGAGCGCACTCCTCCGTGCGTGCGGCGGCGGGCATCGACGCCGCGGTTGAGGATTATGAGCAAGTTGCGCTGGTCTGCAATGTCGCAGCAGATCGCGCCAATGATGGCACCGCCTATGAGCGCTTCACGCTTTGCGGTCCGCTTGCCGTGCTACCCGTGCACGATGGTAGCTTCACGCTCGTGTGGACGGTGGCAGCGGCGCACGCGCAGCGTTTTCTTGAATTGCCTGACGCGGAGTTCTTACAGGAATTGCAAACGCGCTTCGGTTGGCGCGCCGGCCGCTTCGTGCGCAGCGGTCGGCGCGCCTCCTATCCTCTTGCGCTCACGCGTGCGGCGGTTACGGTCGGGACACGTGCTGTCCTCATCGGCAATGCTGCGCAGGCGCTGCACCCGGTTGCTGGACAGGGCTTCAACTTAGGTCTGCGCGATGCCGCGATGCTCGCCGAGCTCTTGTCCGCGGGCGCCGACGATGCGGGTGCGGCGGAGCTTTTGTCGCAGTACGCGCAGTGGCGTGCAAGTGATCGCAACGGCGTTATTCGCTTTACCGACGGGCTCATCAAGCTCTTCGGTGATGCGCGAACCAGCGTGGGCATGCTGCGCAACCTTGGGCTGCTGCTGTTTGATCTTGCGCCACCTGCAAAAAGCGCACTCGCCAGGGTGAGCGCAGGCTTTGGCGGTCCTACGCCGCGGCTTGCTCGCGGCCTTGCACTTTCCGGACTGCGTACTCGTGGCTGATGCATTTGATGTAGTCGTTGTCGGCGGCGGTCCGGTCGGCGCTTGTGTCGCGGCATTACTCGCCGCCCCCTCGGCCCGGCAAGCCGTTGGCCTGACAGTTGCGGTACTTGAGCCCAAGCCGCCACGGGCGCTTGCGGCTGACGCAGCCGTCGATCTGCGCGTCGCGGCATTCTCTCGCGCGAGCGAACGCATCTTTGCAGCCGCGGGCGCCTGGCGGGACATCTGCACCGGCCGCCTGAGCCCCTATGAACGCATGCGTATCTGGCATGAAAGTATGGCGGCAAAGGACCGCCATGCGTTGTTGTTCGACGCAGCCGATGCAGGCGAGCCCAATTTGGGCTACGTCATCGAGACTCGGCTCGTGCAGGCAGCGCTCCTCGACGCCGCGCTGCGAGCGGGAGTGCGCATGATTGCGCACGAATTCGTATCCATGCGCATGACGCCCGAGTGCGTGCACGTGTCGACCAGTGAGGCAGCGTTCACGGCGCAGCTTGTGATCGCAGCAGATGGCGCGCGTTCTGTCGTGCGTGACGCCGCTGGCCTCCACGCGACAATCTCGGCGTATGGCCAGGTGGCCATCGTTGCCACGGTCGCGACCGAGCGCTCTCATGAGAACACCGCATGGCAACGCTTCTTGAGCACCGGAACGCTTGCGTTTCTGCCGCTTGTGGACGGCACGAGCTCGATTGTCTGGTCTGCGGATGAGGCTGTGGCGTCCAAGCTTCTCTCCGCGTCGCCGCCGGCATTCGCAAGCGAGCTTGATCTTGCCTCCGATCGCACGCTCGGTGCGACGCGGCTGGTGAGCGAGCGGCTGTCATTTCCACTGCTGAGGCTTACCGCGCCGCGCTACGTCACCGAGCGCTGCGCGCTCGTCGGGGATGCGGCGCATGTCGTGCATCCGCTTGCAGGGCAGGGGGTCAACCTCGGCCTTCTTGATGCGGCGACGCTCTGCGAGCTGGTGCTCGCGGCGCGCGCTGCGGGCGAAGACCCCGGCGCCTTGCGGGTCTTGCGGCGTTACGAGCGCTGGCGCAAGAGCGAGACCGAAGTCATGCGCTTTGCCATCGATGCGTTCGACCGGCTGCTCGCGCACGGCTCCGGAGGGCTTGCCAGGCTTGCGCAGCGCGGCATGGGATGGGTCAATCAGAGTGCTGAGCTTAAGCGCGTGTTCATGTCACGCGCTCTCGGGCTCAGCGGGGATTTGCCGCAGGCGGCACGGGTAGCGCAATTTGATCGATCTTCGCTGCACAGATGAAGTCATTGTCGGAAAGACCGCCGATCGCGTGCGTCGTAAACCGGGCCCGGCAGTAGTTGTAGCCTACCTGTAGATCCGGGTGATGATCTTCGATGTTCGCGACATGCGCGAGCGCGTTCACGAAACTCATGGTGCGATAGAAGTCTTTGAATTTGAATTCGCGCTGGATAGAGCGCGCATCGGAGGAAAGCTGCCATTCGGGTGCGAGCTCGCGCATGAGCTCTTGCGCTTTGGCGGCGAGCAGCGGGGCGACGCCGCCCTCGCAGGGCTTGCAGCTGCGGCCTTTAAGGTCGCTCATGGCGCCTCTTTGCGCAGGTACTTCCTCGCGATATAGGCTTCCACCAGCTCCTGGAACTCCTCGGCAATGCGTTCGCCCTTCAACGTCACGGTTTTCTCGCCGTCCTCATACACGGGCGCAACCGGTCGCTCGCCTGTGCCGGGAAGGCTGACGCCGATGTTGGCGTGCTTGCTTTCGCCCGGGCCGTTGACGACGCAACCCATCACCGCGACCGTCATCTCCTCCACGCCGAGATATTGCTTGCGCCATTCGGGCATGCGGTAGCGCAGATGCGACTGGATGCTTTGCGCGAGTTCCTGAAAGACCGTGCTCGTCGTGCGGCCGCATCCGGGACAGGCGACGACCATCGGCGTAAAGGCGCGCAGCCCCATCGTCTGCAGGATCTCCTGCGCCACCAGCACCTCCTGCACGCGATCGCCCCCGGGCTCGGGTGTCAGTGACACTCGCAGCGTGTCGCCAATGCCTTCCTGCAGCACGACAGCCATGCCCGCGGTCGAAGCCACGATGCCTTTAGACCCCATCCCCGCTTCCGTCAGGCCGAGGTGCAGCGCGTAATCGCAGCGCGCCGCAAGATCGCGGTAGATCGCTATGAGATCCTGCACGCCACTCACTTTCGCGCTCAGTACGATGCGATCGTGAGGCAGTCCGACTTCTTCTGCGCGTTGCGCGCTCTGCAATGCAGACGCCACGACCGCCGCGCGCATCACTTCCTGCGCGGCAAGCGGCGCCTGGCGCGCGCTGTTCTCGTCCATGAGCCGCGTCAGCAGCTCCTGATCGAGGCTTCCCCAGTTGACGCCGATCCGCACCGGCTTGTCGTAGCGGCAGGCGATCTCGATCATTTCCAAGAACTGCGGATCGCGCTTGCTGCCGCGGCCGACGTTGCCGGGATTGATGCGGTATTTGGCGAGCGCTACGGCACACGCGGGGTGTTCGCGCAGGAGCTTGTGGCCGTTGAAATGGAAGTCACCGATCAAGGGCACGCTGACACCCAATTGCGCCAGGCGCTCGCGGATCGGTGCGACTGCGGCGGCCGCCGCGCTCGTGTTGACGGTGATGCGCACCAGCTCCGAGCCCGCGCGAGCGAGGGACTTCACCTGCTGCGCGGTGCCCTCAATGTCCTCGGTGTCGGTATTGGTCATCGACTGCACGACGATGGGGTTTGCCCCGCCGACGCGCACCGAGTCGATCCGTACCGCGATGCTGTGGCGCCGCTGCCGCATCACAGTGCTAGTGCGCAGCCGGCAGCCGCGCGGCTTGCCGGGCAGCCAAGCGCCAGCGGCCATCGCGCCGTACGAATACCGCCATGTAGAGCACCTGCATATTCACGACCTCACCATCCATTGCGCCCTCTATTGCGATTGAGCCATTGACGATCACGGCGCCCGCCGCGGTGCGCGCCCGCAGCGACAGGAACTGACCGCGCGGTAGCCGATGCCACTGCTCTGCAGCGACTCGAGAAGCTGCGCCTTATTCTCACAGCGGCCG
>DAITPA010000009.1:34238-49588 GCA_036833805.1 Steroidobacteraceae bacterium
CAGCGGCCGCCGCGCAGCCGATACCGGCGAGCGCAAGGCCGCCAAGTATAAGCGTGCTACGTGCTGCGGCAATCATGCGCTCACCGGACGAATGCTGCGCGGATAGGCGCCATTCTGCGCCGCCCTTGGGCCCTCTAGCCACTGCTGCTATGATCCACGGTGCTCGTTCGTATGGATCTGTTCAGAGAGAGTCCGGCCGCTTGGTGCCGGATCGCCGAAGGCGCAAGTCCCGCCCGGAAACGCTCAGGCAACAGCAACGGCAGACCTCGACGCGACGTTCGGTCGCGCAACGGCGAGCTCTGGAGAGTGATGGACCGCGAACGGTTCCATCCACCGAAGGGGTGCGGCGCAGAGGCGCCTGATCTCTCAGGTAACAGGACAGAGGGGCGGCAGGTGTTGAGAAATGCGCCTGCCGCCCTTTTTCGTTTGCGGGTCCGCAGCGCAACGGGAGGACCTGTGGCACGACATACAGCACTCTACGAGCTGCATCAGAGCGAGGGCGCCCGCATCGTCGACTTCGGCGGCTGGGAAATGCCGCTTTCGTACACATCGCAAATCGCCGAGCACCACGCGGTGCGCCGTTTGGCCGGTGTGTTCGATGTCTCGCACATGTGCATCATTGACCTAAGCGGTGCCCGCACGCGTGAGTTTTTAAGGTTTCTCGTTGCCAATGACGTTGACAAGCTCACACGCCGTGGCAAGGCTCTGTACACCTGCATGCTCAATGAGTCGGGTGGCGTGATCGACGATCTCATCATCTATTTCTTGAGTGACTCATGGTTTCGCCTGGTCGTGAACGCAGCTACGCGCGACAAAGACCTCCTTTGGATCCGCCGCCACGCCGAGGCCTTTGGTGTTGCGGCGCGCGAACGTGCCGACTTGGCGATGCTCGCCGTGCAGGGCCCGCAGGCTCGCGCGCTGACAGCATCTTTACTCGCGCCTGCCGATGCGGCAGAAGCGCTTGCGCTGCTGCCGTTCTTTGGCTCCGGGGTCGCCGACTGGTTTATCGCGCGCACCGGCTACACGGGCGAGGATGGTTTCGAGATCATGCTGCCGGCGCATACGGCCACACGCGTCTGGCGAGCCTTAAACGCGCTCGGGGTGGTCTCCTGCGGCCTGGGCGCGCGCGACACACTGCGCCTCGAGGCGGGCATGAACCTCTATGGCAATGATATGGACGAGACCACCCATCCGTTCGAATCAGGCCTCGGATGGACCGTGGCACTTGAGCCTGCCGAGCGGCGCTTCATTGGTCGCGAGGCGCTTGCAAGCGTCAAAGCAGCCGGCAGCCAACGCGAGCTCATCGGGCTCGTGCTTGAGGAACGCGGCGTGCTGCGCAGTCATCAAAAAGTGCTCGCAAAGGACGGCGGTACCGGCGAGATCACGAGCGGCACGTTCTCACCGACGCTTGAACGCTCCATCGCCTTCGCGCGTGTGCCCAGCGGGGTGCACGCGCGCGTGCAGGTCGATATTCGCGGCAGACTCCTTGCCGCGCGCATCGTGAAGCCGCCGTTTGTGCGCGCCGGAAAGTCGCTCGTCAGCTGATGCCAGATGCCCAAACATCCTTAAAGCCAAGAACGGACCAAGCCACTATGAGCAATATTCCCGCCGATCTTAAGTACACCAAGAGCCATGAGTGGGTGCGCGAGCTGCCGGACGGCACCGTCGAGATTGGCATCACGGATCACGCGCAGCATGAGTTGGGCGATCTGGTGTTTGCCGAGGTGCCGGAGGCGGGACGGCTGCTCACGGCCGGTGAAGCCTGCGCAGTGGTCGAGTCCGTCAAGGCCGCATCAGACGTTTACAGTCCGCTCGCCGGTGAAGTCACTGCGGGAAATCCGGCGCTCGCCGCAAGCCCGGAGTTGATCAATGAGGACGCATTCGGACGCGGCTGGCTGCTGCGGCTACGTCCGGCGGGCGCCACCCACGGTGCGCTCCTGTCGGCGGCTGAATACGCGGCGCTCACCTCCGCGGAGGGTTTCTGATGGCGTTCATTCCGCACACCGAATCGGAAGTCGCGGTGATGCTCGCTGCGATCGGGGTGTCCTCCATCGATGAGCTCTTTGATGAGATTCCGCCTTCGCTGCGTGTGCGTTCGCTCGATGGCATTCCCGCGGCGCTCAATGAAATGGAAATCGGCAGACTCATGAGCGCGCGTGCGCAATGCGATGGCAGACCGCTTTCTTTCATCGGTGCGGGCGCCTACGAGCATCACATTCCGGCGGCGGTCTGGGCGGTCGCGAGCCGCGGTGAGTTCTACAGCGCCTATACCCCTTATCAGGCGGAGGCGAGTCAGGGCACGCTGCAGGTGATCTACGAATACCAGACGATGATCGCAAGCTTAACGGGCATGGATGTCGCCAACGCATCGCTCTATGACGGCGCCTCGGCGCTCGCCGAGGCCTGCCTTATGGCAGTGCGCGCCAATAGGAAGTCGCAGGCGCAGCGCGTGCTCATGCCCGCGAGCGTGCATCCGCACTACCGCAAGGTCGCGATCACCGCAGCCGGCAATCAGGCCGTGAGCTTTGAGGCAGTGCCTTTCAGCCAGGGGGAGGGCCGCACGACGGCAGCGGCGCTCGCACCCTTCGATGGGCAGGACATCACGGCGCTCGTCATCCAGCAGCCGAACTTCTTCGGCGTGTTGGAAGATGTTGATGCGCTCGCGGATTGGGCACGCGCGCGCAACATTTTCGTCATCGCATGCGTCAATCCCACCTCGCTCGCGCTATTGAAGCCGCCGGGCGAGTGGGGCGCAGGCGGCGCAGACATCGTGGTGGGCGAAGGCCAGCCCCTAGGCGTGCCGCTCGCATCGGGCGGACCTTACTTCGGCTTCATGACCACGCGCATGGCGCATGTGCGGCAGATGCCGGGCCGCGTTGTCGGCCGCACCGTCGACGTGAGCGGTCGCGATGGATTTACGCTTACCCTGCAGGCGCGCGAGCAGCACATTCGCCGCGCACGGGCTACGTCCAACATCTGCACCAATCAGGGGTTGCTCGTCACCGCTGCGACGATCTACATGTCGCTTATGGGACCCGCGGGGCTGGCGCGCGTCGCCGCGGTCTCGCACGCCCGCACCTCTGAGCTTATCGCGGCGCTGACGCGCCTGCCGGGGGTGCGCGCTGCATTCGCAAGCCCCTATTTTCACGAAACTGTGTTACTGCTCGACCGGCCGGTGGCGCCGGTGCTGCGCGCGCTTGCCGATCGTGGCATTCTCGGCGGGTTCGATCTTGCCGAGCACTATCGCGGGCTCGGTCATGCGCTGCTCGTCTGTGCGACGGAGACCAAAACGAGTGCGGACATCGAGCGCTTCGCAAACGCGCTCGGCGACCTTATGGAAGCGGCGCGCGCGGCCTGAAACGACACCTAACGGGATCTTTGCAATATGGCAGCTTTGCGCGAAAAAGTGATCTTTGAATATTCCCGTCCGGGACGTGCGGCGCGCGATCAGTGGCCGGCGCAGATTTCGCAAGGCAGCCCAATGCCTGAGACTCTGCGGCGCAAATCACCGCCGCTCCTGCCCGAAGTCGGTGAACTCGAAGCCGTGCGCCACTTTACGCGGCTCTCGCAGCTCAACTTCTCAATTGACACGCACTTCTATCCGCTCGGCTCTTGCACGATGAAGTACAACCCGAAGGCCTGCAATCAGTACGCGATGTTGCCCGAATTTCTCGGCCGCCACCCGCTGGCGCCCGAGTCACACGGGCAGGGCGTGCTCGCATGTCTGTTCGAATTGCAGGAGATGCTGAAGGAAGTCACGGGCATGCGCGAGGTGTCTTTGAGTCCGATGGCAGGGGCGCACGGGGAATTCGCCGGCGTTGCGATGATCCGTGCCTATCATCGTGCCCGCGGCGACCTGGCGCGCGACGAGATCATCGTGCCGGAGGCGGCGCACGGTACCAACCCAGCGACCGCCACGATGTGCGGCTGCAGCGTGCGCGAGATTCGGGTCGCAGCCGACGGCGATATCGACATCGCGGCGCTCGCGGCTGCCGTCGGACCGCACACCGCCGGCATCATGTTGACCAATCCGTCAACGCTCGGCATCTTTGAACGGCGCATCGAGGAGGTCGCCCGCATTGTGCACGCCGCGGGGGGCCTTTTGTATTACGACGGCGCTAACCTCAACGCCATCTTGGGCAAGGTTCGCCCCGGCGACATGGATTTCGATGTGATCCACATGAACCTGCACAAGACTTTTTCCACCCCGCACGGCGGCGGCGGTCCTGGGGCGGGTGCGGTCGGGGTGAGCGCGCGCCTTGCGCCATTCTTGCCGATCCCGATCGTCGGCCGCGACGCTGAGCGCTACCGCTGGTTCGCTGAGGCCGAGCTGCCGCAGTCGATTGGCAGGCTATCGGCATTCATGGGCAATATCGGCGTACTGCTGCGCGCCTATATTTACATGCGCATGCTCGGGCGCACGGGCATGAGTGCAGTCGGCGACTACGCGACTCTCAACGCCAACTACCTCCTCGCGCGTCTGCAGCAGGCAGGCTTTGAGGCGGCGTATCCCAAGCGCCGCGCGAGCCACGAATTCATCATCACGCTGAAGCGCGAGGCACGGGAGCTCGATGTCACGGCTATGGATTTTGCCAAGCGTCTCCTTGATCACGGCTTCCATGCGCCGACGACCTACTTTCCGCTCATCGTGCCGGAGTGCCTGTTGATCGAGCCCACCGAGACCGAAAGCCCGGAGATTCTGGATGCGTTCGCCGCCGCCATGGCCTCGATCGAGCGCGAAGCGCACGAGGAGCCCGGGTTTTTGAAGAGCGCACCGCATAATATGCCGGTGCGCCGCCTCGACGACGTGCGCGCGGCCAAGCAGCTGGATCTGACGTGGAAGCCGAAGGCGCAAGCATAGATCGCTCCAAACCCCATGGCTTCGTGCGCATCTGGCGCGCCTTCGGCGCGAGCGCACGCGGCTTTGCGGGCGCGGTGCGCGACGAGGCGGCCTTTCGCCAGGAACTCTGCTTGGCGGCGCTCGTCATACCCATGGGCTGGTGGCTCGGACACGGCGGAATTGAGCGCGCACTGCTCATCGCGCCGGTGCTGCTCATCCTCATCATCGAGCTCGTCAATAGCGCTATCGAGGCGACCGTCGATCGGCTCGGCTACGAGCGCCACGCGCTTGCGGGACTCGCAAAAGATCTCGGCTCTGCCGCGGTATTTATGTCCTTCGTGCTGCTCGGCGCCGTGTGGCTGCTGGTGCTGTTCGACCGTTAGCCATAAGGAGAACTATGCAACGTGCCATCCTCGTCCTCGTCGGGCTCCTCGCACCTTTGGTGCTCGGTGCACAACCGCCCGAGCCACCGCCGCTTCCTTCCTCAGCAGCCGTTGCACCGCAGCTTCCGCCAGTACGCGAAGGCGCGCCGGGTCCGCGGCAAAGCCAGCAAGCCGCACAGCTCGCGCAGCAGGCCGCGGCGGTTGAGGAAAGCCCCGATTGGGCGGTGACGCTCGAGCGTATCGCAAGCAGCGTCGTGTCGATTGAAGTCGACGCGGTGCGCGCCTTCGATACCGAGTGGAACACCTCTGCGCAGGCCACGGGCTTTGTGGTCGATGCCGAGCACGGCCTCATCCTCACCAATCGCCATGTCGTAACCCCGGGACCGGTGACCGCGGAGGCCACTTTTCTCAATCGCGAGGAGGTGCAGCTGTATCCGATCTATCGCGATCCGGTGCACGATTTTGGCCTCTACCGCTACGACCCGTCGAAACTGCATTTCATCAAGCCGAAGGTGCTGCCTTTGTTCCCGGAAGGTGCGCAGATCGGACGCGAGATCCGTGTAGTCGGCAACAATGCAGGCGAACACCTTTCAATTCTTGCCGGCACACTTGCGCGTCTCGACCGCGAAGCGCCCGACTACGGCATGGGCAAGTACAACGACTTCAACACCTTCTATCTGCAGGCTGCGTCCGGAACATCCGGCGGCTCCTCCGGATCGCCGGTCGTCGACATCCGCGGGCGGGTTGTCGGTTTGAATGCCGGTGGCGCGAATGGCGCGGCGTCGAGTTTCTATCTGCCGCTCGGGCGCGTGCGGCGCGCATTGGAGTTGATTCAAGCCGGCAAACCCGTTACGCGCGGCACACTCGCCACTGTATTCAGCTATGTGCCGTATGACGAGCTCAAGCGTCTTGGCTTGAGCCCCTCGACTGAAGCGGCGGTGCGCAAGGCGTTCCCAATTTACACAGGCATGCTGGTCGTCAATGAAGTGCTGCCCGGATCGCCGAGCGCGGGCGTACTGCAGGCGGGTGATGTGCTCGTGCGTTTGAACGGCCGCTTCGTGACCCAGTTCGAGCCGTTCGAGGAGCTGCTCGATTCCTCAGTCGGCGCGACTGTCAATCTCGAGTTCGAGCGCGGCGGCAAGCCGCTGTCCACGAAGCTGCAGGTCATGGACTTGAACAGTATTACGCCAAGCGCCTTCGTGGAGTTCGGTGAGGCGGTCGTCAACACGCTCTCCTATCAGCAGGCGCGCCATTTCAATGTGCCGGTGCGCGGCGTGTATGTCGCGAACCCTGGCTATGTGTTCGCCGCAGCGGGGATTCCGCGCGGCGCTGTGATTACGACGCTCGACTCGAAGAAGATCGACAATATCGATGACTTCGAAGCGGCGGTCGCAACCTTAGGCGACGGCGATCGGGCGGTCGCGCGCTTTTTCACGATTGACGATCCGAACGGCAGTCAATTGCGTTCCTTCCGAATGGACCGCAAGTGGTTCCCGGCGCATCGCTGCACGCGCGACGACACGCAGGGGCTCTGGCCCTGCATGGATCTTGCGGGAGGTGCCGCCCCGCAACCACCGAAGGTCGGCAGCACCGCCTATCCGCACTTCAATGATTCGCAGCTTGCAAAGATTGCGCCTTCTCTTGTGCACGTAAGTTTCGACATGCCGTATTCGATCTCGGGCATCACCGAGCGCAACTATCACGGCACGGGGCTCGTCCTCGATACCGAGTTGGGGCTCGTCGCAGTGGATCGCAACACGGTACCGGTCGCGGTAGGCGACGTCAGCATTACCTTTGCCGGCACGCTGCAGGTTCCCGGGCACGTGGTCTACATCCATCCGCTGCACAATCTTGCAATCGTGGCCTATGACCCGAAGTTGATTGGCGCGACGCCCGTCAAGGCCGCCAAGCTTGCCGCGCACGAGCTCTCCGCGGGGGACACGTTGCGGATCGTAGGCCTCGCTACCGACAGTGAAATCAGGTCGCGCAGCACGCAGATCGCCGATATTGAGCCGCTCGAGCTGCCGCTGTCGCGCACCATGCGCTTTCGTGACAGCAACCTCGAGGTCGTGCAGCTCGTCAATCCGCCGACGGACTATGACGGCGTCCTCCTCGGCAAGGACGAAAGTGTGCTGGGCCTCTGGTCGAGCTTCGCCTATGAGAACGGCCGCGAGATTACGCAGGACAACAAGGGCGTTTCCATTGACGTTGTGAGCGAGATGCTCGAGCGCGTGCGCCATGATCGGCCGCTGCATTCCCTCGAAGTCGAATTCTCCGTGCGGGCGATTGCAAGCGCCCGCGAATTTGGCTTATCCGACGAGTGGGCGAACAAACTCGCCCAACACGGTGTTTCGCGGCGTCAGGTGCTGGGCGTGGAGCGCATCGTCGGCGGCTCGCCCGCTGCCAAGGTGCTGCAGCAGGGGGATCTCGTGCTCGCGATCGACGCTGAGATCGTCACACGCTTCCGCGAAGTAGAGCGCGCGGTCGGAGATAAGAACCGTGTCGCCGTGACGGTCTGGCGCGGCCACGCCGAACAGACCATCAATGTTGACACGGTCGAATTGCCGGGAGCGGACGTCGAGCGGCTCGTGCTGTGGGCAGGGGCGACGCTGCAGGCGCCGCATCGCGCGATGAGCGCGCAGCGCGGTATTCCGCCTGTGGGTGTGTACGTTGGGTATTTCGCCTATGGATCGCCTGCAACGCGTTTTGGCTTGTTCCCTGGACGCCGGATTGTCGAAGTTGATGGAATTCCGACCCCGGACCTGGATGCGTTCCTGGGCGTCGTCACCGGACGGCCGGATCGCTCCTCGGTGCGGTTGCGCACGATCACCTGGAACAACGCCCCTGAGGTCATCACGCTGAAGCTCGACAAACACTACTGGCCGGCATATGAACTCACGCACACGCCGAACGGCTGGGAGCGTCACGCACTCGAGTAGCGCACGCGCATCCTGTGGAGGCAGGGTATTGTCAACTCGGCAGGGTTGCGCGGCGCATACAAACGCAAAACATGCGACATCGCTGAGCTCTGCAGGGCTACTCGCAGGCAGTTGCGCCACGCCTTGGTAGAATCTGCGCCATGGTTAGGGTTGTCAGAGCGACGCCGGTCGAGATCGAAACTGCCGTGCAGGCTTTGCGCGACGGCGAGCTTGTCGCATTTCCGACGGAGACGGTCTATGGCCTGGGTGCAAATGCACGCAACCCCGCAGCCGTGCGCAAGATTTTTGAGGCTAAGGGCAGGCCAACGACACATCCGGTCATCGTGCACTTGGATAACCCGCGCTTCCTGCATCACTGGGTACGCGACGTTCCGGGGCCGGCCGCGCGGCTCGCTGAGCGCTTTTGGCCCGGCCCACTTACCATGGTGCTGCCGCGCGCAGCAAACGTGCACGACATTCTCACCGGCGGTCAGGATACGGTCGCCGTGCGCGTGCCCGCGCATCAGATGGCGCAGCAGCTCCTCACGGCCTTTGGCGGTGGCATTGCGGCGCCGTCAGCCAATCGCTATGGAAGGCTCTCGCCCACGCGCGCTGAACATGTGCGCGAAGAGCTCGGCGAGGCGGTGCGCATTGTCCTTGACGGCGGGGAATGTCAGATTGGGCTTGAGTCGACCATCATCGCCTTTGAAGGGCAAGAGGTGCGCCTGCTGCGTCCCGGCGCCGTGAGCGCCGCACAAATCCGCGAAGTGGTCGGTGGATTGCTGGTCGGCGCACACCTGGAATCCCCGCGCGTGCCGGGCAGCACTCCATCGCACTACTCGCCGCAGACGCCGATGTCGATCGTGCCGTCCGGTCAGATTGACACCCAGGCGGCGACCTCCTCCGAGGGCGGCCGGCGCGTTGCGGTACTCGCCCAGCGCCTGCCGTTGAAGGCGCATAAGTATGTCACCTGGGTCAATGCCGGCCGCCGGCCTGAACAATATGGCCATGATCTGTACGCCAATCTGCGCACCCTCGACAAGGCTGCCTGTCAGCAGATCCTCGTGCAGGACGTACCACCGGATGAGCGTTGGGATGCGATCCGCGACCGCCTGACGCACGCGGCGAGCGGCAACATCGACATCGATACGACCGGGGCGATGGCGGTGTTGCCTTAGTCGACATTCGGATGGCGCGACGTAAACGTTTTATTGATCCGTTCGAGCCGGTGCATATCCGGCGGCTGGTGTATGAATTTGGCTCGCCGCTCCTTGTTGTCGATTGCGAGCGCGTCCGCGCACAGTATCGCAAGCTCGCCAAAGCTCTGCCCGGCGTCAACCTGCACTACGCGCTGAAGCCGCTGCCGCACGCGGCGGCGGTGCAGAGCGTCATCGGTGCGGGCGGCTGGCTTGATCTTGCGACCACCGGCGAAGTACAGCTCGCGTCCCAGCTCGGCGTGGCCCCCGAGCGCTGCATTCACACGCATCCCATAAAGACGGAGCGCGATATCAGAAACGCTCTGCATTTTGGTGTGCGCACCTTTGTCGCCGACAACGCGGATGAAGTACGCAAGTTCGCGCGGCTGACCGAGCGAGCTGAGCTTTTGCTGCGCATCTCGTTTCGCGCCGCCGGCGCGCTGTGCGATCTGTCGCGCAAGTTCGGCTGCGATCCGGAGGATGTACTTAGCCTTGCGCGTCTCGCCGCGGATTTGGGAATCCAGGTGCGCGGCCTGTCTTTTCACGTCGGCTCTCAAGCTCCCGATTCGGCCAAGCACGTCGAGGCAATTGGCGCGTGCGCACGGCTTCTCGCCGCGGCGCGGCGCGAACGCTTGGGCATTCTCGATACGCTCGACATCGGTGGCGGATTTCCGATCCCGTACGACAAGAAGATCCTCGACATCGGGCGCTTCTGCGCGCCGATCAGAGCAGCGCTTGCGAAACTGCCGCGGCGCGTGCGCATCATCGCCGAGCCCGGGCGCTTTATCGTGGGCCCGGCGGCGATTGGCGTCGCTTCGGTCATGGGGCGTGCGCGGCGCGCGGGCCGTTGGTGGTACTACCTCGACGATGGACTCTACAGTTCTTACAGCGGCCAACTCTACGACCATGCGCGGTATCCGCTCGAAGCGCTCCGTACGGTTGGCGAGCGCATGCCATGCGTGCTCGCGGGCCCGACCTGCGACAGCATCGACGTCATCGCGGAGAATGTCATGCTGCCGCAGTTGCGGGCCGGGGATCTCATCATCGGTCGTTCGATGGGCGGCTACACTTGGGCGAGCGCGTCAGAGTTCAACTTTTTTCCGAAAGCGACGGTCATCACGGTAAATGCGCACGCCGGCGATGCCGGCAGCGTATGAGCGAGCTGCAAGCGCCTATGCAAACGGCCATCCACACGCTCGTCGCTGCGGCACATCGCGGCGATCCGCGTGTAATTGCGTCACTGCCGTCGGGCTGGGTGATGTTCGGCGAGCGGCAGTTCGTGAATGGCTACGCGCTGTTGCTGCCCGACCCCGTGGTTCCCGGCATCAATAGCCTGGACGCATCGAAGCGTGCGCAATTCCTGCTCGACATGACCTTGGTCGGCGACGCGCTCCTCACGGTCACGGCTGCGTTGCGCATCAACTACGCGATCTTCGGTAATCTTGAGCCGGCGCTGCATGCGCACATCGTGCCGCGCTATGCCAATGAGCCGCCCGCTTTACGCACCCAGCAGCCGTGGGCCTATGACTGGGGTGCCGCACCGCTGTTTGATCCGCGCTCGTTCGCGGATCTCGCCGCGGCACTGCGTGGCGAATTGGCGCGCATAAGCGCACGCTAGCGCCGTGCTCAGAATCCGCGACCTGTCGCGCAGCTTTCGTGAAGGGCAGCGCCTACGGCGCGTGCTCGATCACGTCGACGCCGACATCCAAGCCGGCGAGGTTGTGGCCATCATTGGGCGCAGCGGCTCGGGCAAATCGACGCTCTTGAATCTCGTGAGCGGCATCGATCGGGCCGATGGCGGCACGATCGAATTCGCCGGGCGCACGGTGAGCGCGCTTGCCGAACCCGAGCGCACGCTGTTTCGCCGCAAGCACGTGGGTTTTGTGTATCAGCTCTTCAATCTTCTGCCGACGCTTGATGTCGAGGAGAACGTGCGCCTGGTGCTGGAGTTGAACGGTATCAGAGGCGCGGCGGCGCGCAACAAGAGCCAAGCGGCGCTCGCCGAAGTCGGTTTGAGCGAGCGCCTACACAGCGCCGTAGACGTGCTCTCGGGCGGCGAACAGCAGCGTGTGGCGATTGCGCGCGCTCTCGTGCACGAACCCGCCCTCCTGCTCGCCGATGAGCCGACCGGCAACCTCGACGCCGAGACGGCGCGCGAAATCGTGCCGCTCCTGCGCTCATTGGCACGGCGGCGGGCGGCGGCTTTATTGATTGCCACTCACGATCCGGCGCTGGCGCGTGATGCCGATCGCATTCTCGAGCTCGTGGACGGACGCCTGCAGGCAAGCGACGGCGGGCTGGCTCATCCCTAAGATGCGCATCCTGTGGGCGGCAAGTCTGCGGCACCTTGTGCGCCATCCCGCGCAACTTGCGCTTGCGCTCGTGGGACTCGCCCTCGGAGTCGCAACTATCGCCGCGGTCGATATGGCGACCGCGAGCTCGGCACGAGCATTTGAGCTCTCGATCGCTGCGGTCAATGGAGCTGCGACGCATGAGATCGTGGGGGGGCCTGCGGGCATCGACGAGCGGCTCTACGTCACGCTCAGGCAATCCGGATTGCCGATCGACCTTGCGCCGGTGGTGGAGGGCTATGTCGCGATCGGTGCGCGCACCATGCAGCTCGTCGGCATCGATCCGTTCGCAGCTGCCGATTTGCGCGCCGGCGGAGCGGCGCTAGTAGGTAGCGCCAATGGTGCTGGCAGCGTCGATCTTGCGCGCTGGTTTACCGCCGGCACGGTGCTGATGGCCGCGACAAGCGCCGCGGAGTTGCACCTCGTGGAGGGGCAAACATTCGCACTCGAGGTGAGCGGGCATAGCTATCAAGCACGGCTGCTCGCGCCGCTCTTCGAGCGCCGCCCCGGGGGTGATGCGCTTATTCTCACGGACATCGCCCAGGCGCAGGAATGGCTGGGCCTCGCGGGCCATCTGTCCCGTATTGACCTGCGTGTAGCGGCGGGCGCGGGCGGCGAACTTGCGCTGCAGCGGCTCAAGGAGCGCCTGCCCGTAGACGTTGCCATTAATGCAGTTGGCAGTCGTACGCGCGAAAATCTTGATCTCGCCGCGACCTTTACGACGAACCTGCAAGCGATGAGTCTATTGGCGCTGCTCGTCGGCTTCTTTTTGATCTACAGCGCGGTGAGCTTCGCCGTCGTGCAGCGGCGCGCCATCATCAGTGTGCTGCGTGCGCTCGGCGCAACGCGCGCGGCTGTGCTCGCGACGCTGCTTGGCGAGGCGGCGCTGATCGGTATCGCGGGCGCGCTGCTCGGGCTGCTGCTCGGAGTCGTCATTGGCCGCGCGCTGGTTGCGCTCGTCGCAGGCACCATCAATGATCTGTATTTCGTGGTAACGGTCAAAAGCGTGACGCTGCCGCTGGCGTCAATCGTCAAAGCCCTCATTGCCGGCGTCGCAGTTTCCCTCATCGCCGCGGCGTTGCCGGCCGCGGAGGCGGCGAACGCGGCGCCGCAGTTGGGACTCAAGCGTTCGGTGCTCGAAGGCAAGGCGACCGGTGCAGCGCGCGGGCTCATTGCCGTGAGCGCGCTGTTCGCTGCCGCCGCGGGTGCCATTGTCCTCGCATCAGGGCGCAGCCTGCTCGCGGGGTTCGTTGCGCTTTTCCTTCTGTTGTTGAGCGTCGCGGCGCTCGCACCCGCGGCATTGCGTTGCATGGCGCGCGCGGCGGCGAGAGTTGCAGGCACTCGAAGTCCCATCGCGCGACTTGCGCTTTCTGATATTGCCGCGTCCCTGAGCCGCACCGGCGTTGCCGTCGCGGCGCTCTCGCTTGCGGTCTGCGCCATGATTGGCGTGTCGCTCATGGTCGACAGTTTTCGCGAGTCATTGCACGAATGGCTCGCTCATACGCTGCGCGCGGATATATATGTGAGTGCTCCAGGGTCCGGATTTGGGCGCCCGGAGCGACGGCTCGATCCGGATGTCGCAGCGCGGCTGCTCGCAACGCCGGGCGTGATCGCTCACAGTGAAAGCCGGCGGGTGCGCGTCGCATCCGCGGCTGGGCAGGTAGCGCTCGATGCCTTGACGCTCGCGCCCGGCAGCTACGCGGGATTTCAAATCACCGCTGGCGATCCGGCGAAGGCGTGGCGTGCCTACGAACGCGGCGCGCTTTTGATCTCCGAACCACTCGCGTGGCGTCTGCAGCTTCATGTCGGCGAGCAGCTGGCATTGATGACCGCGCGCGGCCGGCACGCATTTGAGATCGCGGGCATCTATCGCGAGTACGGCAATGACCGCGGCACGGCTTTGATGAGTCGCGCCGTGTACGCGTCGTGGTGGCAGGATGATGCGCTGAGCGCGCTCGGCTTATATTTGGGCGCGGGTATCGCGCCCGCACGGGTGATAGGGGCGCTGTACGCCGCGGCGAGCGGCCGGCAGGCGCTGCTCATCCGCTCCAATGCCGAGGTGCGCGAACTGTCGATGGGCATCTTCGAGCGCACGTTTGTGATTACGCGCGTGCTCTACTGGCTGACCGCAGGAGTTGCGGCCTTGAGTCTCGTGAGCGCGCTCGTCGCCTGGCAGCTTGAGCGCTCGCGCGAGCTTGCTCTGCTGCGCGTCCTGGGGCTCACGCCGCGCGGCGTGGCGCTCCTCATTGAGGCGCAGACGGGCTTCATGGGCTTGGCGGCGCTCCTGACCGCCATGCCAGCCGGAGTGCTCACCGGCATCATGCTGCTCGAGGTCGTGAACCGGCGGGCATTTGGCTGGCAGATCGAGCTGCATGTGCACGCGCCGGCATTCGCTGCCGCGACCTGCGTGTCGCTGACGGCGGCGCTCGCGGCGGGCCTCTATCCGGCTTGGAGGAGCAGTCGCACGCATCTTGCCCAGGGGATTCGCGAGGAATGATGCGTGCGGTTGCCGTTGTGCTCGGGCTCCTCGCCGCCGCTGCCACGGCGGCCGACACCGTAGCGCCCAATGGCATATTGCCGTTTGCTGCGGATGGCGCGGGATTTGAGCAGGCGACGAGCGCGCGTGAATTTGAGTATCCGGGCGACCACGGGCCGCATCCTGCGTTTCGTCACGAGTGGTGGTACCTGACGGGGCACCTCGCAGCAGCTTCTGGCGAGCGCTTTGGTTTTGAGCTGACATTTTTCCGTGTCGCACTCGCACGCGAGCCTGCAACCGAGCCTGCGCCGGCGGCATCGCGCTGGCGTGCACAACAGATCTACATAGCGCATTTTGCAGTGACCGACATCGCGCGCGGCCGCTTTCGCTCTGCCGAGCGCTATGCACGCGGGGCCTTGGGGCTCGCGGGGGCAGAGGCGAGTCCGCTGCGTGTTTGGGTGGGCGACTGGTCGCTTGGCGCGCCCGGCGGCAGCTGGCAACTACGGGCGGCGGAGCCTGGCTATGATCTCACCCTTGCGCTGCGTCCCGAGCTGCCGCCCGTTGCAAACGGTGACCGGGGGCTCAGCCCGAAATCGGCCAGCCCGGCCGATGCAAGCTACTACTATTCGATCCCGCGCCTCGCGGTTCACGGACAGCTCCTGCGCGACGGACAAGCGGTTGGGGTCAATGGCCACGCGTGGCTTGACCGTGAATGGGGCAGCGGTGGGCTCGGCGCGGACGAGGCGGGTTGGGACTGGTTCGCGTTCCAGCTCGCTGATGGCAGCGAGCTCATGTTCTATTCCCTGCGGCGCCGCGATGGCAATCAGGATGTGCACAGTGCAGGGACCTGGGTCGCGCCTGACGGGCGCGTGCGCGCGCTTGCGAGCGCTGAGGTGCAGATTAAGGTGCAAAGCTTCTGGACGAGCCCACGCGGCGGGCATTATCCGGCAAGCTGGAAAGTCTCGGTTCCGGCTTTGTCCCTGAGCGTCGATGTACGTCCGGTGCTCGCGGATCAGGAACTTGATGTTCGGCCGCGCTACTGGGAGGGCGCCGTCGATATCGCAGGCACTCGCGATACGCGCGCCATCTCCGGTGAGGGCTATGTCGAACTCGTGGGTTACGCGCACCCGCCGTGACGGCCACAGGAGCCGCCACGGCACGTCTGTTAAGCTTGGGCTTGCCTGTG
>DAITPA010000010.1:0-39483 GCA_036833805.1 Steroidobacteraceae bacterium
TGTTGCGAGAAGCCGCACGAGCGCAGCCACTCGGTGCGCGCACGCTCGAGAAACGTCAGGTAGTTCGCGTAATACACGACGCCACCGCCGTCGGTATCCTCCCAATAGACGCGTACCGGCCAAGAGAACGCGCTCACCGGCCTTCCTCGAACAAAGGCAGGCTCGCCGCCGGCCGCACCGGCGGCTTCAAACCCAAATGCAGGTAGGCGGTGCGAGTCGCCACGCGTCCGCGTGCAGTGCGCATCACATAGCCCTGCTGGATGAGGAAGGGCTCAATCACATCCTCAAGCGTGCCGCGCTCCTCGCCAATTGCCGCGGCGATGCTCTCGATGCCGACCGGTCCGCCATCGAACTTTTCGATGATGGTCGCGAGCAACTTGCGATCGAGCGAGTCGAATCCCTGGCGATCGACCTCGAGCATGTCGAGCGCAGCGCTGGCGAGGCGCTCATCGATGCACCCGTCACCCTTCACTTGCGCGTAGTCGCGCACCCGGCGGAGCAAGCGGTTCGCGATACGCGGCGTGCCGCGTGCACGCTCGGCAATGCGTTGCGCCCCGGTGACGTCGATCGGCGTTTTCAAAATCGCAGCCGAGCGCGTGACAATGCGCTCCAGATCCTCAACACCATAGAACTCCAGGCGCTGCACGATGCCAAATCGATCGCGCAGCGGCGAGGTCAAAAGGCCCGCGCGCGTCGTTGCGCCAATCAGCGTGAATGGCGGCAGATTGAGCTTGATGGAGCGCGCGGCGGGACCTTCGCCAATCATGATGTCGAGCTGGTAGTCCTCCATGGCCGGGTAGAGCACCTCCTCGACGACCGGTGAGAGGCGATGGATCTCATCCACAAAAAGCACATCACGGGGCTGCAAATTGGTGAGAATCGCCGCAATGTCGCCCGGCCGCTCGAGCACTGGGCCGGCGGTCTGGCGCAGATTCACGCCGAGCTCGGTTGCAATGATGTTCGCAAGCGTGGTCTTGCCAAGGCCGGGAGGCCCGAAGATCAGCACATGATCAAGCGCCTCGGCGCGCTGCCGCGCGGCGCTCAAGAATATTTCGAGCTGCGCCTTTACCTTCGTCTGACCGACGTACTCCGCAAGGCGGCGCGGCCGGATGGCGTGCTCGACCGCTTCTTCCTCTTGCGTGGCGGCAACGTCGATGACTCGTTCTACTGACATCATGTCCTCTCGTCTGCCCTAGTCACGCGCGGCGCCCTGCAGTGCGCGGCGAATCAGTTCCTCGGTGGAGTGTGTACCGGGCTCCACGATCTTCAGCAAGCGAGCCGCTTCTGCCGGCTTGTATCCCAAGCCAATAAGCGCACTCAAAGCCTCTGATTCGGGGCTTGCGCTTGCAAGGCTCGGTATGCCCGGCGCTCCCTCGAGAGTGCCGATGCGATCACGCATCTCGACGAAGAGGCGCTCCGCGGTCTTGCGTCCAATGCCTGGGACGCGAACAAGCGCTGCGACATCGTGGTTCACGATGCACTGCGCGAACGCCTCAACGCTGATCCCCGAAAGCAGAGCCAAGGCAATTTTCGGGCCGACGCCGGAGACCTTCAGGAGCGCACGAAACAGGCGCCTCTCATCCGGGGTGCCAAATCCGTACAGCATATGCGCATCCTCGCGCACGACGAGATGCGTAAGGAGACTTACTTCCTGCCCAATGGCCGGCAGGTGGAAGAAGGTCGACATCGGCGCCTCAAGCTCATAGCCCACGCCGCCCACATCGATCATGAGTTGCGGCGGCGCCTTAGCTTGAATTGTGCCGCGCAGCGAGCCAATCATCGCGCAAGCTCGAGCAAGCGGCGCGAGTGTGCATGGCACACAGCAATGGCAAGCGCATCGGCAGCATCCGCCGCAATGCGACCCTCGAGCCCAAGGAGCGCACGAATCATGTGCGCCACCTGGCGCTTCTCGGCCGCGCCGAAGCCGACGACGGCGAGCTTGATGGCGCGCGGCGCGTATTCAAACACCGGCAGACCATCGGGCACCGCGGCCAGCACTGCGCCGCGTGCCTGCCCGAGCTTCAAGGCACTGTCGGCATTGCGGCTCATGAAGACGCGCTCCACCGCCACTTCCTGAGGCCGATGCAGAGCCACGAGCTCACGAACCCCTTCAAAAATGACACGCACTCGATCTGCGAGGCTTGCGCCCGATGCGCTGATACAACCATGCGTAAAATGCACGCTGTCAGGACCATTGCAATCGATCACGCCAAAACCCGTGCGCCGCGAGCCTGGGTCAAGCCCAAGAATGCGCAGCCTCGCGACCGGCGCGAGGCGCATGGCCGCCGCAGGCGTCTCAACGCTGCGCCACGAGCGCGTCGGGTATCTTGGCATTTGAATACACGCCCTGTACGTCGTCGCGTTCGGTAAGCGCCTCAAGAAGGCCCAGCATGTCCGCGGCGGCAGCTTCGGCGAGCGGTACCAAGACCGCCGCGCGTTCGGTTACATCGCAGCGCGCCGGCGCGAAGCCGACGGACGACATCTGCACACGCACGGCGGCGAATTCCGCCGGATCGGTCAGTACCTCGATTGATCCTCCCGGACTTACGACAATGTCCTCCGCGCCCGCGCCGAAGCCGAGCCTTGCTAAGCCTGCCATATCCGTTCCGCGCGGATAGATCATGCGGCCCACCGGTTTGAAGAGATAAGCAACCGCGCCAGGGGCGCCCAAGTTGCCGCCGAATTCCTTGAAAACATGACGCAACTCCGCGACAGTACGAGTGCGGTCGTCGGTGCGGCAATCGACGATCACTGCAGCGCCGCCGGGCCCATACCCTTCGAAACGGGCGCTCTCAATACTCACGTCTGCGGCGGCGTCGTGAAGACAAGCGCTATCATAGCGGCAAATCGCACCCTGCGACACGCCGCTCCAAGCTCTGCACTGGACGCTTTGCCTTCGTGGAAACCGCACTCACCTGTCCGCCATCGGTTCGCGACTCAATCGTGCGGGCAGCCGCTGCGATTGAGCTCGCGATCGTTGGCATGCCCGCGCCGCCCGTGCTCGGTGTTGAGGCGGCCGAGATTATTGGCGCCCTGACCGGCGGCGAGGAGCTTGCGAATGCCGTGCTCGTACGGCCCGCTTTGCACAACGGCGCATTGAATGTGGAGAAGCTCTCACGTCTGGTGTCCCCACAAGTGGCGCGTACCGCCGCCGCGCTCGAGGATCTCGGCGAACTTGGCCTGCCGAGCAATTGGTCCGCCGCGCAGGGCCTCGGCCCCAAGCAGGCGGAGACCGTGCGCAAAATGTTGCTCGCGGTGGTGAGCGATCCGCGTCTGGTGCTTGCGCGCCTCGCCGAACACCTCGTGCAAGTGCGCCACGCGCGTAACCTTGTCGCGATCGAGCGCGAACGCCTCGCGCTGGAAGCGCGCGTGGTATTCGCGCCGCTTGCGAGCCGTTTGGGCGTCTGGCAGATCAAGTGGGAGCTTGAGGATCTGGCGTTTCGGCATCTCGAGGGCACGGAGTACCGGCGCATCGCGGCGTTCCTCAAAGAGCGCCGCGCGGATCGCGAAGGCTACATCCTCGCCCTATGCGAGACGCTGCGCGCAGATCTCAAAGGCGCACACATTGACGCCGAGGTCTACGGACGGCCCAAACACATCTACAGCATTTATCGCAAGATGCGCGCCAAGGGGCTCGCGTTCGAGGAACTTTTCGACGTACGGGCGGTACGCATCATCGTTGGCTCGGTGCCCGACTGTTATGCGGCGTTGGGAATCGTGCACGGCCGTTGGAAGAATGTGCGCGCTGAGTTTGATGACTACATTGCAACGCCGAAGGAAAATCTCTACCGCTCGATCCATACCGCGGTAATTGGCCCGCAAGAGATGAGCGTGGAAATTCAGATCCGCACCCGTGAGATGCACGAACAAGCCGAGCTCGGCGTCGCAGCCCACTGGCAGTACAAGGAAGGTGGCGCGCGCGACAAGCAGTACGCACAGAAGATCGAATGGGTGCGGCGGCTCCTTGAGCCGGTTCCCGCCGCGGATGTGGAGCGTGACTTTCTGGAACGCATGCGCGCGCAGCTCTTCACGGACCGGATCTACGCCTTGACGCCGAAGGGGGAAGTCGTTGATTTGCCGCAAGGCGCAACACCGCTTGATTTTGCCTTTCACGTGCACACCGGCCTCGGCCATCGCTGCCGTGGCGCCAAGGTGAACGGCCGTATCGTACCGTTGACCTATGCGTTGAAGAATGGCGAGATCGTCGAGATCATCGTCGGGAAAGAGCCTGCGCCGAGCCGCGACTGGCTCGTCCGCGACCAGGGGTATCTTGCATCCTCACGCAGCCGTGCGAAGGTGCGTGCGTGGTTCCGCAAACTCGAGGCGGACGCCCCGGCGGCGAGCGAGGCCCCCGAGGCGGCGCCTGCGCCGGCGCGAGCCCCACCGCACAAGGCGGCGCGGCCGAAAAGCCGCGCGCGTGCGGGTGTTGAGATTGAAGGGGTGGGGGATCTGCCCATGACGTTCGCACGTTGCTGCGGACCGGCTCGACCGCAGGCGATCATGGGCTACGTGACGCTGGTGCGTGGCGTCACCATCCATCGTGGCGACTGCGCAAGTCTTGCGCGCATGTGCGCCCTCAAACCCGAGCGCGTACTGCAGGTCGAGTGGACGCCGGAGGCCGAGGCCGACGAGTCGAGCCGCATACGCCCGGGTCGTTAGCGATTTACAAAATCTATCGCGCGCTTGTCAGCGGCGAGCGCCGCTTCGTGCAGCGCTTCGCTCAAAGTCGGATGCGCATGCATCGTGCGCTGCAGATCCTCGCTGCTCGCCGAGTACTCCATCGCGAGCACCGCCTCGGCGATGAGCTCGCCCGCGAGCGGGCCGATGATGTGCACGCCCAGGATTTCATCGTCGTCCTGGGATGCGATCAGCTTCGCGAAGCCCTGCGTCTGTTCCATCGCACGCGCGCGGCCGCTGGCGAGAAATGGGAACACCCCGACTTTGTAGGCGCGGCCGCTCGCCTTCACCTGCTCCTCCGTCAGGCCCACCCACGCAATCTCCGGGGCCGTGTAGATCACTGAGGGAATGGTCTTATAGTTGACCTCGCCAAAATGCCCGGCGATCAGGTCTGCAACCGTAACACCCTCCTCCTTGCCCTTGTGCGCGAGCATTGGACCGCGTACGCAATCGCCCACCGCCCAGACACCGTCCACTCCCGTGCGGCACTCGTGATCAACCTTGATGAAGCCGCGCTCATCCAGTTCCACACCGGTGCCGGCGGCCAGCAAGCGGTGTGTGAACGCTCTGCGACCGATGGCAACAATGACCTTGTCGAGAGTTACCGTCTGCGCGCCCTGCGCATCGGTGTAAGCGACGTTGACGGCGTCGGCTTTAATCTTGGCACCCGTCACTTTCGCGCCGAGACGAATATCGAGCCCCTGCTTTTTGAATTGTCGCTGCGCTTCTTTTGCAACCTGCTGATCAACAATCGCCAGGAAGTCAGGCAGCGCTTCTAGCACCACAACTTCGCTGCCGAGCCGCCGCCACACACTTCCGAGTTCCAGGCCAATGATGCCGGCACCGATCACGCCAAGGCGCTTCGGCACGGCCTCAAGATCAAGTGCGCCGCAGGAATCTATGACGTACGTACCATCGAACGGCACGCACGGAAGCGCGCTCGGCACGGATCCCGAGGCGAGCACCACGTGTCTTGCCGTCAGCTCGCGTTTGCTGCCGTCATGCGCGCTGAACTCTACGCGCTTGCCCGGCAGAAGCTTGCCATGCCCCTGCAGCGGCGTGACGCCACTGCCTTTGAATAGGGCGAGAATCCCCTGCGTACTCGCTTTGACGATCCCCGACTTCCTTTTCTGCATCTGCGCCACGTTAAAAGTCGCGCCGCTAGTGCGAATGCCGTGCACGGCAAACTCCTCGCGCAAGCGGTGATAGAGCTCGGAGGACTCAAGCAGCGCCTTCGACGGGATGCAGCCGACATTCAGGCACGTGCCGCCGAAAACGCCGATGCCATCGCGGTTTTTCCATTCATCGATGCAGGCGACGCTCAACTTGTTTTGCGCAGCGCGAATCGCCGCCGGATAGCCCGCCGGGCCGCCGCCGATCACGACGACGTCGAATGAGTCGGACATAAGTTCTTCCGTTTAGATTTGCAACAGCATGCGGCCCGGATCCTCAAGGCAATCCTTCACCGCGACGAGAAACTGCACCGCATCGCGTCCGTCGATGATGCGATGATCGTAAGTCAGCGCAAGGTACATCATTGGTCGCGCCACGATCTCACCGCGCACCACCATCGGCCTTTCCTGAATCTTGTGCATGCCCAAAATGGCGCTTTGCGGCGCATTTACTATCGGCGTCGACATGAGCGAGCCAAACACACCGCCGTTGGTCAGCGTGAATGTGCCGCCGGTCAGGTCCTCGATCGCCATCGTGCCTTCGCGTGCGCGCGCCGCGTAGCCTGCAATCTCGCGCTCGATGTCTGCAAAACTCTTAACCTCTGCGTCGCGCACGATCGGCACCATGAGCCCGCGCTCGGTCGAGACTGCAACCCCGATGTCATAAAACTCGTGATAGACGATATCGTCGCCGTGCATCGACGCATTTACGACCGGATAGCGCTTCAGGGCCTCGATTGACGCCTTGACGAAAAAGGACATGAAGCCGAGCTTCACGCCATGCGCCTTTTCGAAGCTGTCCTTGTAGCGCGCGCGCAGTTCCAGCACCGCGCTGAGGTCCACTTCATTGAACGAGGTGAGGAGCGCCTGTGTCGCTTGCGCCTGAACCATGCGCTCGGCGATACGCTGTCGCAGGCGCGTCATGGCAACCCGTTTTTCAGCCCGCCCCGTGCGCTGCGCGGCACGCTCGGCGCCCGAATCCTTTCCCGGAGCGATCTGCGCGGTAGCGGCCGCAGGGACGGCGGCGGCGGCGGACTTGCGCTTATCCAGAAAATCCACCACGTCAGACTTTGTTACCCGCCCATCTCTGCCCGACCCGGCGATGGCGGCGGGATCGAGTTGATTCTCCTCCACGAGGCGTCGTACCGAGGGGCTCAAGCGGCTGTCATCGGATTTGGCTGCCGACGCGGGCGATTCGCGCACCGCCGCTGGCGCTGGCGTTGCAACTCGCGCGGCGCCCGCCGCCGAGGCCGGCGCCGCGACGGATGCGTCGCTAGAGCCTGCTTCAATGACGGCGAGCAACTGGCCACTCGTCACCGTGGTCCCGGCGGCGGCGGTGATCTCGCGCATCACGCCGTTCAGCGGCGCGGGTACTTCCAGAACCACCTTATCGGTCTCAAGATCTGCAAGATTCTCGTCGCGGCGGATTGGATCGCCCGGACGCTTGTGCCACGTGACGAGCACGGCATCGGCGACGGATTCGGGTAGCTGCGGAACGCGGATCTCGGTCGTCATGAACTCTTCCTCAAGGCGGCAGGAGCCGCTGGCGGCGCGTCCGGAATCGCCTCATCTGCAGCAGCGCTTGCGTGCAAGGCCGCCTGCACGATGCCTTGCTGTTCGGCTTCGTGCACCTTTATATGCCCGGTGGCGGGTGCCGCGGCCGAAGCGCGGCCCGCGTACAGTACTTCGCGCCGTGCGCCCGCAAACTCCTGCAGTCGGTGCCGGATCTGATACCAAGCGCCTTGATTCTGCGGCTCCTCCTGGCACCAGATGAGCTCGCGCGCGTTCGGATAGCGGCGCAGAACGGCGGCGTATTCCTCGCCAGGGAAAGGATACAGCTGCTCGATGCGCACCAGCGCCACATCGGGCACGCCCTCCTTACGCCGCGCCTTCAACAGGTCAAAATAGACTTTGCCGGCGCAGAAGACGATTCGGCGCACGGGCTCGACCGGAACATCGTCGATCTCGCCGATCACGGTAGCGAATCCTCCGCGCGTGAAGTCCTGCAGCGCGGAGACCGACAGTTCGTGTCGCAGCAGGCTCTTCGGCGTCATCAAGATAAGGGGCTTTCTCAAGTGCTGCAGCATCTGCCGCCGCAATACATGAAACATTTGCGCCGGCGTTGAGGGTACACACACCTGCATGTTCGACTCTGCGCACAGCTGCAGAAAACGCTCAAGGCGCGCCGAGGAATGCTCCGGCCCCTGTCCCTCATAGCCGTGTGGCAGAAACAGCACAAGCCCGCACATCCGGCCCCATTTGGCCTCGCCGGAGCTGATGAACTGATCGATGATGACCTGCGCGCCGTTCGCGAAATCGCCAAACTGGCCTTCCCAGATGACGAGCGTGTTGGGCTCCGTCGTCGAATACCCGTACTCGAAGCCCATGACGGCCTCTTCCGACAGCACCGAATCGATGACCTCGAAGCGCGGCTGGCGCTCGGCGACATGCTGCAGAGGAATGAAGGTGCGGCCGCTCGCTTGGTCGTGCAACGCGGCATGCCGATGGAAGAACGTTCCGCGCGCGCTGTCCTGGCCAGTCAACCGCACTGCAAAGCCGTCCTCCAACAGCGCTGCGTACGCCAAGGTCTCAGCGCATCCCCAGTCAAGGGGCAGCTCGCCGGCAATCATGCGCCTGCGATTGGCCATGAGCTGCGCGACGCGCGGCTGCAGCGTGAACTCCGCGGGGACGGCGACGATGCGCTGGCCGAGCGCGCGCAAGCGGCGCATTTGCAACGCGGTCTGCACGCGCTCGGTCCAGTCAACCTGCAAATACTGGCTCCAATCGACCGTATGCTTGTTCCCGATCATGCCGAGCGATGCACGTGCCTGCGGGCGGCCTTCATCGAGGCCCTGGCGATACTGCTCGAGCATCGCGGAAGCCTCGCTCGCGGTGAGCACGCCCTCTTTGACAAGCCGCGCGGAGTAGATCTCGCGCACCGTCGGATGCGCTCGGATCGCGCGGTACATGAGGGGCTGCGTTGCAGCCGGCTCGTCGGCCTCGTTGTGCCCGTGGCGGCGGTAGCAGACAAGATCAATAACGACATCCTTGTGAAAGCGCACGCGGTATTCAAGTGCGAGCCGCGCCACGAACACGACCGCCTCCGGATCGTCCGCGTTGACATGAAAGATCGGCGCTTCGAGCATCTTTGCAATGTCGCTGCAATAGGTGGTCGAGCGTGCGTCGCGCACATCGGTGGTGAAGCCAACCTGATTGTTGATCACAACGTGAAGCGTGCCGCCGGTGTAGAAGCCGCGCGCCTGCGAGAGCTGCAGCGTTTCCATGACCACGCCCTGGCCTGCGAATGCGGCATCACCGTGCACAAGGAGCGCGAGAACGCGCTCGCCGCGCGCATCGCCGCGCCGCTCCTGCCGGGCCCGCACCGAGCCTTCGACGACCGCATCAACAACTTCGAGGTGCGACGGGTTGAAGGCGAGCACGACGTGCACATTCCCGGCCGAGGTGCGCAGGTCGGCCGAGAATCCCTTGTGGTACTTCACGTCGCCCGAGCCGCGCGTCGGCACAATGTCCGACTTGCCCTCGAATTCCGAAAACATGACCGAGGGCGACTTGCCGAGGAGGTTCACGAGCACGTTGAGGCGGCCGCGATGCGCCATGCCGATCACGACTTCCTCAACGCCTGCAACCCCGCAGTGTTGAATGAGGTCGTCAAGTAAGGCGATGAATGCATCCGCGCCCTCAAGAGAGAAGCGCTTCTGCCCGACGTATTTCGTGTGCAGGTAGCGCTCCAGCCCCTCCGCCACCGTCAGCTGCCACAAAAGATCGCGCCGTTCGGCAACGCTGAAATTGTGGCCGACGCGGCCGGCCTGGAACTCATCCTGCAGCCAAAGTCGCTCCTGCGAATCCGAAACGTGCGCGAATTCGGCACCAATGGTGCCGGAATAGATCTGCTCAAGCTCGGCCAGAATGTTGCGCAGCTTGAGGCGCTTGGGGATCGCGCCGGTGCGGCTGCCGGTAAAAAACTCGCACTCGAGATCGCTCTCGCCCAGACCAAAATATTCGAGGTCGAGCACGCGCGGCCTGGGCCGCTGCATGAGACCTAGAGGATCGAGCTTGGCAAGCAAATGGCCGCGGTTGGTCCAGATCTGCACGAGGCGCGAGACTGCGGCCTGCTTGGCGCTGGCGACGCCAGCGCTGCGCGCCTGCTGCACCGGGTCATTCTGCTCGCCGGGCGCTGCGAGGCTGTCGAAGAGCGCGCGCCATTGGGCTTGAACGCTCGCAGGATCATGCAGATATTGCTCGTAGAGAGCGTCTAGGAACTCGGCGTTGCCGCCGTAGAGAGGTGTGGATTCAAAACTCATGGCCCGAGTATGTGATGATCGCACAGCCAATACTCGTACGCGACCAGCGTCGCATATCCGAGCAGCACCGTGTACAGCACGATTCCGACGGGCATCCGGCCGAACGCGCGCGCGCGCGCGACCGCAGTCAGGAGAACAACCCCCACGGAGGTTAGGCCGATCTTTGTAAGCGCAAATGCGTGCGGCGATCCGTCAAGGAGCGCAGCCATAACGGGATTGGCTTCGTAGGCACCGTTTGCGAGCAGCGTTACAGTCAGAAACGCGTCCACACAAGATAAAATAACGATCAGCAACGCGACGGCGAGCCATCTTGAGTCGTGCCAATCGATGGCCGCAAACCCCGCGTCTGACTGGCGGCGCGTGTCGCGGCGCCGGGGGGTCCGGTTACCCTGCAAAAGCGCGTGCAGCGTGCGGCTACGGCGCTCGCCTGTAGTGCGTTGCTCCGCGGCACCTGCTACGGACTTATTCTCTGGGGGCTTGCCCGACATCTTAATGCGTTGTCCGATTTTTTCGACCGGCACGCTATTTTAACGGCACTGCGGCTGGGTGCTGTGGTCAAGTGTGTGAGCCGCATCACAATGCGGTGTTTCCCGCCCCGCGGGCTTAACAGATGGCGTCCCCGGCCCGATTTGAACGGGCGACCCCCGCCTTAGGAGGGCGGTGCTCTATCCAGCTGAGCTACGGGGACGGGCGGATTCGCACCGGCAGTGGCGCTGAGCGCAGTTGAAATGGTGGAGCGGAAGGGGATCGAACCCTCGACCTTCGCATTGCGAATGGGAAAACGGCCCTTTCAATACCCGAGTGTTTTAGCTAATTGCTTGAAAATACTGGCACACGATGGACGCTCGTGGACGCTCGCATCACTTGTTTCCGCACACTTTCTGGCACACCCCGCCGATCCAAACAGCGCTCCACGCGCGGCGCGCACGGTGCATACAGTACCCGAGTCCTCCCGGCACTGCATGCACGCCTGCAGATCGCGCGCCTACCCTGCGCCGCCATGGTCGAGGGTCGCCAGAACGCGCGCGTGACGTGCCGCCGTTGCCAATACGCGGCTGAGCTTGACCCCCTGGCACTGAGGGGCCTGCGCGGCGAGCGCCTGAAGCAGTCAGTGCGGAGCCCGCGCCGCCGCGCTAACTCGCAGGGCCCTGTCGCCACCGCATCAATCTCGGCTAGTGCGCGCCTGCTCGCGATCCGGCGGGCAGTCAATTGCTGGGCTCTTTTCGCTCTCAGCACCGCCGACGCTCACCGTGCTCATCGCGAAAACGCAAGGCCTTGGAGGTAATCGCAGCGTTACATGCATCTTCGCGATGGCCGGCACGTTTGCTATCTTTACAAGAGCCGTCGCATTTGGTCCCGAGTAGACATTATAGGAGGCGATCGGTGTGACTGGCGTACTGCCATCGCTATTCGCCGTGGGAGCGGACCAGGCGAGTCTGATCGTTTGCTTGTTGCCGTGTTCGCATCCCGCGAGCTGCGTCGCGACGAAGCCCGCGATGGCCAGCAGCAACAAAACAAGAAGCCAGCTCTGCCGATGCACCTGCACCGCCGGCAGCGATTGCGTATAGCGCAGGCCAGTTCCGGGCAACCCGAGGGTCACGCTCGGCTTGCGCCGGCCGCCAAACGTGAGCCAGCTTCCGACGCGGCCAACTGACAGCGACGCGCCGCCCTTCGAGAGGTTCACCCTCAACCCGGGAAGCAACCGAACACGGCGATAGAAGCGGAAGCCCATGACTCAGTGTACGCCGGCGCCAATGCGTTCTTCATCATTTCAAGTTCGATGGATTGGGCGGAAGGTGCTTCGGTTGTCGGGAACGCGCTGCGTTGTCCGTGATCCGCACCGCTAATGCTCTCATGAGCATCTGCAAGAACGATGCACCGCCTCAACACTCCTACACGAGAAGGGGTATGACCCGGCGCTGATCGAATTGCAGCTTGCCCACGTAATGGGCGGCGTCGCCGGAATATATGATCGATCGCAACGCTTGCCCGAGCGGCGCGCAATGATGCAAGAGTGGGCGGATTATTTAGATGCGCTCAAGGCTGCGGACAAGGCTCCGAGAGCCGCGCTAAAGACCGCACACTGGGCCACTAATCGTGTGAGATAATGCGCGGTTCGATAATTTACCAAAACGGCTTCGACTATGGGCAATCGAGTTGGTTGGGCGGCAAGCATGGGCGGCTGTAGCAGCAACATTACCGGCGAACACACTGTTTCTGAATCTGTGGTTAGAGCCAATACGCCGGGAAATGCCGCCATATGACGGGAAGGCTAATCGTTGAGCGACGTATCGATATACTACGTGGGTTGGGTGTTGGAAAGACAAACATGAGCAAAGCCACAATGTTTGAACTGATCCTCGTGCCGTCGAGTGATAACGCGGACGCTTGCAGTGCTGAATATCAGGCAGGACTAAAGGAATTTACTAGCCAGGCACGTGCCACCAGCCAACGAGGCTTTGCCATGGATAGCGTTGTGGGAGGGGGTGGGCCGATTGGGGTGCACGTGCATATGCGGCGATGCGGCAGAGCTGCTGCTTACTTGCGCTTACCTGCGATTCTGCATTTGGCCCCAGCTACGACAGCGCTGTACATGCCTACAAAACCATTCGGAGGCTCAGGAAGATCATTACAGATTAATACCCAGTCTTGATATTCGATCTCTCGCTGTGGATCTACCGGCTTTGAAAGACGAATAGCCACGAACGTTACTTCGCTGTGTTCTGGTGAAAGTACAGCTCCCTGAACGCTGCCGACAATAGCATTAAATTGATATAAAGCATTTGGATCGCGATTTTCGGGTGGTAGTTGAGAAGCGAATCCACCAAAATTGTTGGTTATCGCCTGAGCGTTTTGCTGTGCAATAGACTGACTGCCGCTCGCGCTAATTGCAGTGGTTGCCTCGTGCGTCCGAATATACGGCCACAAGAAACACACCGCAGCAGCCAACGCAGACGCCCCGGCTAACCAAAGGAGTCTTCGCCCCCATTCCTCGTGTCCGGTTGTCCAGATCATGGCCAAGCGCGCCGAAAAACAGGCAGCGGTCAAGCCAAAAAATCCCCAAAATGCGGCGTTATCAAGACCCATAGATCCCTCCTAGGTAACGGGATTCTATGGCGTTTACGTGGGGGTTGCGCGGCTTGAAATCAGACGCTCAGCGATCAGACTTTTGGCGGCATCACTCGCACCGAAACTCCAGCTCGGCGTGATCGGCGGACACCATTGGTGAAGCCATTCTCTCCTGTCCTGCCGTGAGGAGCTGCATCTGCTTGTGATCTTTTTCGCAAAATGCAGCCGCACGTTTGAGCGCTGACGAGCGGGCATCTAGCCACGCCGTCGCGACGCTCTGGATCGCCCGGCACTAGCGGCGCATCGGGGAGTTGAGCAGTGAACTGGCGACTGGCAGTCCGGGGCGGCAAGGGGAGAAAGCTTCCCCGCGGCGGCATGCCGCCGGCAAGCCAAGCTGAAGAAACCTCAAGCTGGCGAATCAGGGCTGCGCCGTCGGCGGTCGCTGATTGACAGCTGACGGGATGCGGACAGCGGAGCTTGCGTTTGAGCGGCGGCAAAATTCTGGATGCATTGCTTCCGCCGGATTTACCGGGCACTTCCTTCCCAAAAGGAGAACGCCATATGCGTACCTCAGCCTTAATCGCCGTTTTAGGTCTATCAGCGTGCGCTGTCGCCATGGCGACTTCCGGTACTGGTGGGAACAGTAGTGGTGGCGGTGGCAGCCACACCGCTGCTGGTGGCGCTCACTCAAGTAGTCACGGCGCCAGGGAAGGCCACGCCGCCGGAGGGTCTGCCGCCAGTGAAGGCCATTTGTCCGCAGCAACCGTCACGAAGGAAACGGTTGCCGGCCGGCAAGCGATCGTCACCTCGTACAAAATGCCCAAACCGTTATCCGAAGCCCAACGCAATAAATTTCACCGGGCGGCCTTTTTTGAAGGCGCGGCGAATGGGCACCAGTACTTGTGCTTTGACACTCATTACCTGCTGCAGTCCCTCGAACGGCACTGTTACAACTTAATACCCTCAAGGTAGCGGCTCGGATTCTCTAGCGCACTGAGAATCCGTTCGGAAAGCAAGGCAGTGATTAGCGGCCACCTTTCGGTGCTACTGTTTTGTAAGAAATTGTCAACCATCGTGATCTCAGGCCGTTGACCATAAGTATCGCCCTGAGTGGCCGGAAGGGCTCGTCATGAGTTTCAAGGCTTCGATCAGCATCGCAGTGTTCGTGTGTGCAGCGCTTACGACTTTATCGGCAGCGGTCGCTGCGAACCCACAGGGGAGCAAGACCGCGAATACCCCCCACATCTCGGTCAACCGCGAGTACCTCAGACACAGCAATTCGTAGTAGACCCACGCGGTACGTGCCCGGCTCGAAGCGGCAGATCCCAAGCTCGCTGGGTTCTCGAGTGGTGCACGATTGTTTGCCGACGCTGAATCAGGGCGCCGGTACGAAGGACTGCGCAACCTACACGCGCTGAAACTAAGTCGTCACCGCAACGTTTCCCCGCGCCATGGATGGGAAGCCGCCCCGCGAGCAGGCGCCCTCTTACGAAATATCCGGGTGCCGTCGTAAATCAGAAGGGACGTAGACATAGATCTTGTCGAGGGGCGCGCTCTCACCGTGGGCTGGCTTGGTTGGCGGCGGCTGCTTGACCGAACTCTCGTAGGTTGGATCCCACCAAACTACCTTTTTCCCACGCTCTTCAGCTTTTAGTCGAAGCATGAGCTCTGAGTGAGATTCCAACGCTCCGTTGAGCAAGTTTGCTCGTCTTTGCAGCTCGATCATGCCCGCCTGAAGGTCGATCACGCGATCCTGCGACTTTTTGAGTTTTGCGCTGAACACTACGGAAGCAACAGCAGCAACGGCCATTGCCATGGTTGCAAGTGCTGTCCATTCAGTCGCGGACAAAAGCAAAAACGTGGGATCGCTCATACGTTTCTCCTTGGGGAAAGGCCGCCCCTGCGGGCACGGCGGCCCTCCACGCGCCATATTTAATCAGGCTCTACAAGTTCCCGTTTGCCTCGGGGGATTCCAGGTCTGGCGAGCCAGATTCGCGAGGGCCGCTCATGATCGCGCCTCGAGAAGCGCCCTTGCTCGCTCGATCGATCTGAGACAGGACATGCGCAGCATGGTCGCGACCTCGTCGTACACGCCCTTGTGCTCGACGGCGAGCACCGCGGACATGATGCAAGCGCGAATCTGGGTGAGCTCGATGTTGAGGCCGTCGGCTAGGCTGCTTGCCGGGGCAGATTTGCGCCGTATGGCGCGGTTAGTCTTCGACTTAGCCATGTTGCATCTCCTTGGGATGTGATGTGGTTAGCCGCTCGGCGTGATGACTGTCACGTCGGGCGGCGCTTTTGGAGTGCCGCAGACGAATTGAGAGGGGAATCTGTCGTTGCACTTAGCTGGCACTTATGGCCGCGAGCCAATTTCAGCGACTGTCACGAAACACTGGAATTTAGGGCGTCCCCGGCCCGATTTGAACGGGCGACCCCCGCCTTAGGAGGGCGGTGCTCTATCCAGCTGAGCTACGGGGACGGGCGGATTCGCACCGGCAGTGGCGCTGAGCGCAGTTGAAATGGTGGAGCGGAAGGGGATCGAACCCTCGACCTTCGCATTGCGAATGGGAAAACGGCCCTTTCAATACCCGAGTGTTTTAGCTAATTGCTTGAAAATACTGGCACACGATGGACGCTCGTGGACGCTCGCATCACTTGTTTCCGCACACTTTCTGGCACACCCCGCCGATCCAAACAGCGCTCCACGCGCGGCGCGCACGGTGCATACAGTACCCGAGTCCTCCCGGCACTGCATGCACGCCTGCAGATCGCGCGCCTACCCTGCGCCGCCATGGTCGAGGGTCGCCAGAACGCGCGCGTGACGTGCCGCCGTTGCCAATACGCGGCTGAGCTTGACCCCCTGGCACTGAGGGGCCTGCGCGGCGAGCGCCTGAAGCAGTCAGTGCGGAGCCCGCGCCGCCGCGCTAACTCGCAGGGCCCTGTCGCCACCGCATCAATCTCGGCTAGTGCGCGCCTGCTCGCGATCCGGCGGGCAGTCAATTGCTGGGCTCTTTTCGCTCTCAGCACCGCCGACGCTCACCGTGCTCATCGCGAAAACGCAAGGCCTTGGAGGTAATCGCAGCGTTACATGCATCTTCGCGATGGCCGGCACGTTTGCTATCTTTACAAGAGCCGTCGCATTTGGTCCCGAGTAGACATTATAGGAGGCGATCGGTGTGACTGGCGTACTGCCATCGCTATTCGCCGTGGGAGCGGACCAGGCGAGTCTGATCGTTTGCTTGTTGCCGTGTTCGCATCCCGCGAGCTGCGTCGCGACGAAGCCCGCGATGGCCAGCAGCAACAAAACAAGAAGCCAGCTCTGCCGATGCACCTGCACCGCCGGCAGCGATTGCGTATAGCGCAGGCCAGTTCCGGGCAACCCGAGGGTCACGCTCGGCTTGCGCCGGCCGCCAAACGTGAGCCAGCTTCCGACGCGGCCAACTGACAGCGACGCGCCGCCCTTCGAGAGGTTCACCCTCAACCCGGGAAGCAACCGAACACGGCGATAGAAGCGGAAGCCCATGACTCAGTGTACGCCGGCGCCAATGCGTTCTTCATCATTTCAAGTTCGATGGATTGGGCGGAAGGTGCTTCGGTTGTCGGGAACGCGCTGCGTTGTCCGTGATCCGCACCGCTAATGCTCTCATGAGCATCTGCAAGAACGATGCACCGCCTCAACACTCCTACACGAGAAGGGGTATGACCCGGCGCTGATCGAATTGCAGCTTGCCCACGTAATGGGCGGCGTCGCCGGAATATATGATCGATCGCAACGCTTGCCCGAGCGGCGCGCAATGATGCAAGAGTGGGCGGATTATTTAGATGCGCTCAAGGCTGCGGACAAGGCTCCGAGAGCCGCGCTAAAGACCGCACACTGGGCCACTAATCGTGTGAGATAATGCGCGGTTCGATAATTTACCAAAACGGCTTCGACTATGGGCAATCGAGTTGGTTGGGCGGCAAGCATGGGCGGCTGTAGCAGCAACATTACCGGCGAACACACTGTTTCTGAATCTGTGGTTAGAGCCAATACGCCGGGAAATGCCGCCATATGACGGGAAGGCTAATCGTTGAGCGACGTATCGATATACTACGTGGGTTGGGTGTTGGAAAGACAAACATGAGCAAAGCCACAATGTTTGAACTGATCCTCGTGCCGTCGAGTGATAACGCGGACGCTTGCAGTGCTGAATATCAGGCAGGACTAAAGGAATTTACTAGCCAGGCACGTGCCACCAGCCAACGAGGCTTTGCCATGGATAGCGTTGTGGGAGGGGGTGGGCCGATTGGGGTGCACGTGCATATGCGGCGATGCGGCAGAGCTGCTGCTTACTTGCGCTTACCTGCGATTCTGCATTTGGCCCCAGCTACGACAGCGCTGTACATGCCTACAAAACCATTCGGAGGCTCAGGAAGATCATTACAGATTAATACCCAGTCTTGATATTCGATCTCTCGCTGTGGATCTACCGGCTTTGAAAGACGAATAGCCACGAACGTTACTTCGCTGTGTTCTGGTGAAAGTACAGCTCCCTGAACGCTGCCGACAATAGCATTAAATTGATATAAAGCATTTGGATCGCGATTTTCGGGTGGTAGTTGAGAAGCGAATCCACCAAAATTGTTGGTTATCGCCTGAGCGTTTTGCTGTGCAATAGACTGACTGCCGCTCGCGCTAATTGCAGTGGTTGCCTCGTGCGTCCGAATATACGGCCACAAGAAACACACCGCAGCAGCCAACGCAGACGCCCCGGCTAACCAAAGGAGTCTTCGCCCCCATTCCTCGTGTCCGGTTGTCCAGATCATGGCCAAGCGCGCCGAAAAACAGGCAGCGGTCAAGCCAAAAAATCCCCAAAATGCGGCGTTATCAAGACCCATAGATCCCTCCTAGGTAACGGGATTCTATGGCGTTTACGTGGGGGTTGCGCGGCTTGAAATCAGACGCTCAGCGATCAGACTTTTGGCGGCATCACTCGCACCGAAACTCCAGCTCGGCGTGATCGGCGGACACCATTGGTGAAGCCATTCTCTCCTGTCCTGCCGTGAGGAGCTGCATCTGCTTGTGATCTTTTTCGCAAAATGCAGCCGCACGTTTGAGCGCTGACGAGCGGGCATCTAGCCACGCCGTCGCGACGCTCTGGATCGCCCGGCACTAGCGGCGCATCGGGGAGTTGAGCAGTGAACTGGCGACTGGCAGTCCGGGGCGGCAAGGGGAGAAAGCTTCCCCGCGGCGGCATGCCGCCGGCAAGCCAAGCTGAAGAAACCTCAAGCTGGCGAATCAGGGCTGCGCCGTCGGCGGTCGCTGATTGACAGCTGACGGGATGCGGACAGCGGAGCTTGCGTTTGAGCGGCGGCAAAATTCTGGATGCATTGCTTCCGCCGGATTTACCGGGCACTTCCTTCCCAAAAGGAGAACGCCATATGCGTACCTCAGCCTTAATCGCCGTTTTAGGTCTATCAGCGTGCGCTGTCGCCATGGCGACTTCCGGTACTGGTGGGAACAGTAGTGGTGGCGGTGGCAGCCACACCGCTGCTGGTGGCGCTCACTCAAGTAGTCACGGCGCCAGGGAAGGCCACGCCGCCGGAGGGTCTGCCGCCAGTGAAGGCCATTTGTCCGCAGCAACCGTCACGAAGGAAACGGTTGCCGGCCGGCAAGCGATCGTCACCTCGTACAAAATGCCCAAACCGTTATCCGAAGCCCAACGCAATAAATTTCACCGGGCGGCCTTTTTTGAAGGCGCGGCGAATGGGCACCAGTACTTGTGCTTTGACACTCATTACCTGCTGCAGTCCCTCGAACGGCACTGTTACAACTTAATACCCTCAAGGTAGCGGCTCGGATTCTCTAGCGCACTGAGAATCCGTTCGGAAAGCAAGGCAGTGATTAGCGGCCACCTTTCGGTGCTACTGTTTTGTAAGAAATTGTCAACCATCGTGATCTCAGGCCGTTGACCATAAGTATCGCCCTGAGTGGCCGGAAGGGCTCGTCATGAGTTTCAAGGCTTCGATCAGCATCGCAGTGTTCGTGTGTGCAGCGCTTACGACTTTATCGGCAGCGGTCGCTGCGAACCCACAGGGGAGCAAGACCGCGAATACCCCCCACATCTCGGTCAACCGCGAGTACCTCAGACACAGCAATTCGTAGTAGACCCACGCGGTACGTGCCCGGCTCGAAGCGGCAGATCCCAAGCTCGCTGGGTTCTCGAGTGGTGCACGATTGTTTGCCGACGCTGAATCAGGGCGCCGGTACGAAGGACTGCGCAACCTACACGCGCTGAAACTAAGTCGTCACCGCAACGTTTCCCCGCGCCATGGATGGGAAGCCGCCCCGCGAGCAGGCGCCCTCTTACGAAATATCCGGGTGCCGTCGTAAATCAGAAGGGACGTAGACATAGATCTTGTCGAGGGGCGCGCTCTCACCGTGGGCTGGCTTGGTTGGCGGCGGCTGCTTGACCGAACTCTCGTAGGTTGGATCCCACCAAACTACCTTTTTCCCACGCTCTTCAGCTTTTAGTCGAAGCATGAGCTCTGAGTGAGATTCCAACGCTCCGTTGAGCAAGTTTGCTCGTCTTTGCAGCTCGATCATGCCCGCCTGAAGGTCGATCACGCGATCCTGCGACTTTTTGAGTTTTGCGCTGAACACTACGGAAGCAACAGCAGCAACGGCCATTGCCATGGTTGCAAGTGCTGTCCATTCAGTCGCGGACAAAAGCAAAAACGTGGGATCGCTCATACGTTTCTCCTTGGGGAAAGGCCGCCCCTGCGGGCACGGCGGCCCTCCACGCGCCATATTTAATCAGGCTCTACAAGTTCCCGTTTGCCTCGGGGGATTCCAGGTCTGGCGAGCCAGATTCGCGAGGGCCGCTCATGATCGCGCCTCGAGAAGCGCCCTTGCTCGCTCGATCGATCTGAGACAGGACATGCGCAGCATGGTCGCGACCTCGTCGTACACGCCCTTGTGCTCGACGGCGAGCACCGCGGACATGATGCAAGCGCGAATCTGGGTGAGCTCGATGTTGAGGCCGTCGGCTAGGCTGCTTGCCGGGGCAGATTTGCGCCGTATGGCGCGGTTAGTCTTCGACTTAGCCATGTTGCATCTCCTTGGGATGTGATGTGGTTAGCCGCTCGGCGTGATGACTGTCACGTCGGGCGGCGCTTTTGGAGTGCCGCAGACGAATTGAGAGGGGAATCTGTCGTTGCACTTAGCTGGCACTTATGGCCGCGAGCCAATTTCAGCGACTGTCACGAAACACTGCAATTCATGGTGGAGCGGAAGGGGATCGAACCCTCGACCTTCGCATTGCGAACGCGACGCTCTCCCAACTGAGCTACCGCCCCACGCGCGGGCGGCGATTCTAGCATCGCAGCACAGCATGACCAATTTTGGTTTTGATCTGACTTGGCTGTGGTCCGGCGGCTATGATCGGCATCTCTTGCCGTAATGGCCAATGCTCATGCTCAAAGTCGGGACACGGGCGCCGGAGTTCACGCTGCCGGACCAAGACGGGCGCGACATGTCGCTGTCAACCCTCCTCAACCGTGGGCCGGTGATTCTTTACTTCTATCCAGCCGATTTCACGCCCGGCTGCACGCGACAGGCCTGTTCGATACGCGATTTGTACACCGAGGTGCTGCGCGTCGGATTCACCGTAGCAGGAATCAGTCCGCAAAAGTCGGCGCGACATCTTGCCTTTCGCGAACGCTACAAGCTGCCGTTCACGCTGCTTTCCGATCCGCACAAGTTCGTGATCAAAATGTACGACGTTGACGGACCGCTCGGGTTCGGCGTGCGGCGCGCAACTTTTCTGATCGACCCGGCGCGCATTATCCGCGGCGCGATGCTCGCCGATTTTCGCATCAGCCAGCACGCAAACTTCATCCATCGGGCGCTTGCCATGAGCTCACGCTGACACTGCAGCTGCAAGCGGGCAATGCCCCTAATACTTCATGCGCAGCACGCTCGCGCCGCCTAAGCGCGGCACGCTGAGCACATAGATATCGCTGTAATCATTCTCGGCGATCGGCTTGATGTCCTTCCCGCTGAGCTCACGTACAAGCTGTGGCAAAGTATTACTATGCCCAATGATGAGCACCGTACCGCCGCGATGCTCGCGCAAAAGCCTTGTCGCGGTGCCCGCGACGTCCACGCCCGAGAGCACCACCGGAACGAGACGCAGACGCGCCGCAAGCGGCGCGGCGGTCTGCTGCGCGCGGCGCGTGTTGGTGACGTAAATCGCATCCAAGTGTCCCGCGCCTTCGCGTTCCCCGAATATCTGCGCAAGCCGCTCTGAGCGCTGTTCCCCTTCCGGAGAAAGCGGCGGATCATCGATCGTACTTAGTGCTTTCTCTGCATGCCGAACCAGCACCACGGTTGTCGTCGTGATGCTGCGATAGGCCAACACCGCGAGCGCTACCGCGATCACACCCAGCAGCGCAGGAAGCCAGATCGGCGCGAGAAACGGCCGTCTGCGGCGAGTGATTGCGGGTGCCTCCATGGCGCCATGATAGTGGCTCGCCACAGAAGAAACGTGCCGATTTGAAATTGCGGCGGCACGAAGCGTCAAAGCACATCACATTGGACCGACGCAAGCCGCGACGGTAGAATTCAACAAGCTGTTCGCTGGCGCAAATTCATTCCCTTGCAAAAGACCGACGTACTCGTGATCGGTGGTGGCCCAGCGGGCTCCACCGCCGCAACACTTCTCGTGGAGCGCGGCTATCAGGTCGTGCTGCTCGAGAAAGAGCGCCATCCGCGCTTTCATATCGGCGAGTCGCTCTTGCCCGCGAACCTGCCAATCCTGGCGCGCCTCGGCGTCGCCGACGAGGTCCAAGCCATCGGCATGCAAAAATGGGGCGCGGAATTCATCTCCCCCTGGGATGGACGTCATCAGACCTACGAATTCGCCGAGGGCTGGAACAAGTCGCTGCCGTTCGCCTACCAGGTGCGCCGTTCGCAGTTCGATGAGATTCTGTTTCGCCGCGCTGTGCGTGCCGGCGCGCACGCGCACGAAGGCTGTCGGGTTCGCGATGTCGAGTTTCAGTCCGACGGCGCTGGCGCGCTCGTGCATGCGACACTCGAAGATGGCAGCACTTTATCCTGGCAAGCGCGCTTCATCGTCGACGCATCGGGGCGCGACACGTTTCTCGGCAATCGCCTCAAGTCCAAGCGGCGCGACACCAAGCACAGTAGCGCGGCACTGTATGGTCATTTTCGCGGTGCACGCCGCTATTCGGACAAGCGCGCGGGCGATATCTCGATCTACTGGTTCGACCACGGGTGGTTCTGGTTCATTCCGCTTGCCGACGGCACGACGAGCGTCGGTGCGGTGGTGTGGCCCTACTACACCAAGACACGCACGGTATCGGTACGCGAATTTTTCCTCGCGACGATCGGCCTGTGCGCGCCGCTTGCCGAGCGTTTGCAGGACGCCGAGCTGGTCGCCGACGTAACGGCCACTGGCAACTATTCGTACGCCTGCGACCGCGCCAGCGGCGTCAATTACCTACTGCTTGGCGACGCCTATACGTTCATCGACCCCATGTTTTCTTCGGGCGTCATGCTCGCCATGAACAGTGCCGTCGCCGGTGTCGATGCCATCGATAAATGTTTGCGTGATCCGCGCAGCGCTCGCCAGGCGCTAAGGAACTTCGAGCGCGTCATGCGCCGTGGGCCGGAAGAGTATTCCTGGTTTATCCATCGCGTCACGGGCCCGACCATGCGCGATATGTTCATGGGACCGCGCAATACGCTGCGCATGAAAGAGGCTCTGCTATCACTCTTAGCTGGGGACATTTTCGGCAAAACACCGATCTGGGCATCGCTGCGCGCGTTCAAGTTGCTCTACTACGCCGTAGCATGTTTGAACCTGAAACGTTCGCTCGCTGCCGTGCGCCGCCGGGCTTTGAACATCAGGCCCGTCGAGTCCGAGCAGACGACCGCCAACTGATGGGCTTAGAATCCGTCCTAAGGCTCGACTATCTGTCACTCGCCGAACTTGCCGCACGCCCGGCGGCGTGGTGGCAGGGTGTACTGGGGCTCGCCGCCTTTGATGCACAAGTGCCGGCAGCCCCCGCCCCTCATGTTCCTATGGTGACGGTGCAGACACCGGTTCTGGGTGCCAATGCGCGCCGCTATGAAGTTTGGCACAGCGGCCAGAGCGCACGATGGGGCGAGCACGGCCGGATCCAATATCGGCACGCAGCGGATGTCGTCTACGGTCGCCTGAGCATTCTCGAGAGCGACGTTGCAGCAGCGCCGCTTGCAGCAAGCGCGCTGCAGCGCGCGACGGAGCTCGCTTATCGCGAGATCTTCGCCGTGCTTGATGCGCTCGGCATGCCGCATTTGGTGCGCGTGTGGAACTACCTGCCCAACATTCATGCCGAGAGCCACGATTCGGAGCGCTACTGGCAATTCAACAGCGCACGGCAGGACGCCTTCATTGCCTGCGGGCGCACGGTCACCGGCGCCGTGCCGGCCGCATGCGGTGTCGGGTCGCCGCTTGGCACACCTCTCGTCATCTATTTTCTCGGCAGCAGCAACGCGCCGACGGCCATTGAAAACCCGCGTCAGGTGAGTGCCTACCATTACCCCCCGGAATACAGTCCGCAAAGCCCAACATTTTCACGCGCCTGCACCGTAGATTTTGCGAGCGCACGGGTGCTCTTCATCTCGGGAACCGCGAGCATCCTCGGGCACGCAACCGTGCATATCGGCGATGCCGCAGCGCAAACGCGCGAGACGCTGCGCAATATTGACGCTCTCCTTAGTGAAGCAAACCGCGCGACCGGGCCGCTGGTGCCGTTCACGCTGGACAGTTTGTGGTACAAGGCATACGTGCGCCGCGCGAGTGATCTTGCCGCCATCGACTCGGAGCTGCGCGCAGGACTCGGCTCCGGCGCGCAAGTACTCTACCTGCGCGCCGATCTTTGCCGGCAGGATCTGCTGGTCGAGATCGAGGCGACAGGTTGTCATTCGGCTAACCGCAAGTCGTAAGGCCGTGCGGACATCCCTCATGCCGGGGCAATCCTCCACTGGCGTCGTGCCGCGGCTTTGCGGACTGGCCTGCGAATGCGCGGTGTTTTACAGCTCGCTCGTCGTTCTGGGACTGATTTGCTTGAGCTGGACTGTCGTGGCGCTGCCTTTGTTTGTACTCCTGCCGCGGCGCTCCGGGACCGCAGCCGGACGCGTCGGCGTCATGGCGGGATTTCGGATCTTTACGGGCTGGCTAAACCTTGTGCGCGCGTATCGGCTGGATCTGAGCGCCATAGATGAGCTGCGCGACGCGCCTGCGCTGATCCTCGCACCTAATCACCCGTGCATGATCGATGCGCTTCTCATCCTCACGCGACATCCGAACCTTGCGTGCGTGATGAAATCGGATGTTTTAGAGAATGTGTTTCTCGGCTCGGGCGCACGGCTCGCGCGCTATATCTGCAACGATTCACCCGTGCAGATGATTCGCGACGCGGTCGCGGACTTGCAGCGTGGCGGCGTGCTGCTGCTGTTTCCCGAAGGCACTCGCAGTATCCAAGCGCCGCTCAATGAGCTGAAGGCGAGCATCGGTGTGATTGCCAAACAAGCGGCAGTGCCCGTGCAGACACTCATCATTGAGACCGATTCCCCGTACTTGAGCAAGGGCTGGCCGCTGCTGCGCCGGCCGCCCCTGCCCATCACCTACCGCGTACGCTTGGGTCGACGCTTCGAGCCGCCTGAGGACGTGCGCGCCTTCATGGTCGAGCTCGAGCGTCATTACCGCGACGAGCTCAGCGGTGCGTTGCAATCCGAGTGGCTCGGCGAGACGTCAGCGCCGGATGCGGACCCCATCAGAAGTCGCCAATGAACGCGGGCTCCTCGACGCACCTCGTTCTCATCCCCAGCTACAACCCCGGCCGAAAGGTATTTGAAACCGTGCGCGGCGCCCGCGCGCACTGGAATCCGGTGTGGGTAGTCGTTGACGGCAGCACCGACGGCACCGCCGAGCAGCTTGTCAGCATGGCGACCGAAGATCCTGGACTGCGAGTGTTCTTGCGGCCGAGAAATAGTGGCAAGGGCGCCGCGGTGCTCTATGGGCTGCGTGCGGCGCTCGCACTTGGCTTCACGCACGCGCTCACCATGGATTCGGATGGCCAACATCCCGCAGAGCGCATTCCGGCATTCATGGCCGCGTCGCTGGCCGCGCCCGCGGCAATGGTGCTCGGTGAGCCGGTGTTCGATGCGCGCGCGCCGCGGCTGCGAGTCAACGGTCGCAAGATCTCCAACTTTTGGGCGAACGTTGAAACGCTGTGGATGGGGGTCCACGACTCACTGTTTGGATTTCGCGTCTATCCGATTGCACCGCTGGTGCGCCTGATGCGGTTTCAGCCATGGATGCGACGATTTGATTTTGATGTCGAAGCAGTAGTACGGCTGTGCTGGCGCGGTGTGCGGCCCATCAACCTGCCGGCGAGAGTTGAGTACTTCCGAGCCGAAGAAGGTGGCGTCTCGCATTTCAACTATTGGCGTGACAACGTGCTGCTGACCTGGATGCACGCGCGTCTGTTTGCTGAATTCCTGCTGCGCCTGCCAGCATTGCTCGCGCACAGCGCGAGCCCGAAAACCGCGCCGCTAAAGTAGACGCGCAGCACGCGGCTTTGACGCGCGGTACTCTGAAAAGACTCCGAGCTCCACGTGGCGTGTCACGGCCACGAAGTGCGCCTCCTCGATCGCGGTCATGATGGCTCGCGGCGGAGCGCACGCAGCGATCGTGTCCCAATAAAAACGCATGAGTTGTGGAGTTTCCGGTTGCCGCGCAACGATGTGCGCAAGCACCGGCACGACGCCGCGCAGATAGGCTTTCAGGAGCGCCCGCGGCAGGGCACTGTCGGGTCGAGTGATCTCGAGCAGGCACAGCATGCCGCCCGGCTTCAGCACGCGCCAAAATTCGCTGAGCGCCAGCGACACATCACTGATATGCCGCAGCGCATAGCCCATGCACAAAAAGTCCGCGCATTCGTCGGGCAGCGGAATCGCCTCGGCGCGCCCTGTGATGAGCCGCACACCAGTCGGCACTCGCGCCTCGGCCACCATTCCGGAGCTCGGATCGACGCCCGTAACGTTCGCGGCATCACCCACGAGTCGCGCTGCCTCGCGCGCGACGAGCCCAGTACCGACCCCGATGTCGACTACGCTCATGCCCGGCGCCAAACCTGCTCGCTGCAGTGCACGGCGTCGGTACCAGGAGCCACTGCCGAATGCCATGGCGCGCTCGACGCGGTCATAATCAGCGGCGGTACGATCGAAGAGGCCGCCGACCCAGCGACGCCGGTCGGCTTCGCACGAGTAGTATTGTTTAAGGGGCGAACAAGGGGCTTGCACGTTCAGGCACACCTCAGGTTAAGCAGCAGCGGGGCGCTAGCAAGCCTTGAGTACCATAACATAGGCAAGCAGAGCCCATATATACTGGGCCATCAGCCGATGTCGGTCGCGCCTCTGGAATGCGACTTAAACGCGGCCAAAGTTTCGATCAATATGTCCGACAAAGCGTTGCTTCTTCAACAGCCGACAGCAGCTGATCTCGCCGCGCTCGAAAGCGAAATCGCGCGGCTCATCGTGCAGGCGCTCAACCTCGAGATCGATCCACGGCAGATCAACCCCGAGGCACCTCTGTACGGCGAGGGACTGGGGCTCGACTCAATCGACATTCTCGAGGTCGCGCTCGTCGTCTCCAAGCAATACGGTATTCAGCTGCGCGCCGACAGCGAAGAGAACGAGCAGATATTCCGCTCGCTGCGACATTTCGCCAAGTACGTCGCAGCGCAGAGGATGAAGTGATCACGGCTGGGTCGGCCAGCCGGCGCTTCGCCTGGATTGCAGTTTTGATTGCCGGCTACGCGACGCTTGCGCATTACACCAATTCAAACCCGCGGGCGAAGAGCCTGGGGGCAGTGATGGCGATCGCACCGCCGCTCGCGGTCGCGCTCGGTGTCGCCTGGGGCTCGGCCTATCGCCTGCCGGCACTCCTCGCGGCAGCGCTCATTGCGGTGCTGCTCGCCTCCCAGTGGCGCATCATCGAGGGTAACTTCCCGCTTATGTATCTCTTCGAGGAATGCGCCGTCTACGCTCTTTTGAGCTTCACGTTCGCGCGTACGCTGTTCGACGGGCGAGTGCCGCTGTGTACATATTGGGCGAATCTCGTGCACGGTCCGCTGCCTGCCGCGGTTGCCCGCTATACGCGCAGTGCGACGGCCGCCTGGGCACTATTTTTCGCGCTCATCACCTGTGCCTCGCTCGTGCTGTATCAATACGCGCCACTGCGGGTCTGGTCTGCCTTCTCCAATTTCTTCACCATACCGCTCGTTGTCCTGATGTTCATTGGTGAGTACGCGGTGCGTCGCAAGCGGCTCCCCGCGGAGCATCGCGCCGGGCTATTGGAAAGTGTGCGCGTGTATCTCGATGCCTCGCGTTACCCGACGACGCAAGGCCAATGAGAATCTCGCCGCAGACGCGACGCGCAACATGATGGCCACCGCCCCGCTCATAACGCACAGCTCGAGCGATGCAGTGGTCGCATACCGAGCGGCAGTGCCGGTCACGGCCGGCCATTTCCTTGCCGACGTCGCGCGGCTTGCGAATGCCATGCCCGCGGGCAACCACGTGCTCAATATTTGTACTGACCGCTATCGCTTTACGGTGGGCCTGGCGGCGTCACTGCTCGCGAAGAAAGTGAACCTCCTGCCCTCGGCGCACACACCGCAGATCATCCGCCAGCTCACGCAATTCGCGCCCGATGTTTTCTGTTTGACCGATGCTGCGGACTGTGACATCGAGCTGCCGCATTTTTTCTATCGCGACGCGTGCAGCGCGGACGCGGTGCCGTGGCAAGTTCCACAGATCGACGCCGAGCAGCTCGTCGCGTACGTGTTCACGTCAGGATCGACAGGCGTGCCCGTACCGCATAGAAAGACCTGGGGACGGCTCGTCAGTTGCGTGCGCGAAGGAGCGCGGCAGCTTGGGCTGTTCGACGGCCGCTCACACGTCATGCTCAGTACGGTCCCCGCCCAGCACATGTATGGTCTTGAATCCACCGTGCTCACCTGTCTGCAAAGCGGCAACGCGCTTTGTGCAGAGCGCCCTTTTTACCCCGCGGACATCTGCGCAAGCATCGCAGCGCTACCGCGTCCCAGAGTGCTCGTGTCGACGCCCATTCACTTGCGCACCCTCCTCGGTGCTGATGTTGACTTGCCGGTACTGGACTTGATCGTATCGGCTACAGCGCCACTATCCCCGCAGCTTGCACGCGATGCCGAGCGTCGCTGCGCGGCGCGGCTCCTTGAGATTTATGGCTCGACCGAGACGGGCCAAATCGCCATTCGCCGCACGGTCAAGACGCAGGAATGGTCTCTGTGGCCCGCGGTTAGTCTCATCATCGAGGATGGGCGCGCCTGGGCCCAGGGTGGGCATGTCGAACAACAAACCCCGATGGGCGATGTTCTCGAGCTTACGGGCGAGAAGCGCTTTATCCTGCATGGGCGCACGGAGGACCTCGTCAATATCGCGGGCAAGCGCGGCTCTTTGGGATACTTAAATTACCATCTGAATGCCATTCCGGGCGTCCTCGACGGCACGTTCTTCGTGCGCGAGGATGAGCACAGCGCCGCAACGGGTGTCACGCGCCTCGCGGCCTTCGTGGTCGCACCGGGCTTGGATGCCGCTTTACTGCTCGATCAGTTACGCCAACGAATTGATCCCGCGTTCCTGCCGCGGCCGCTGCTGTTTGTCGAGCGTCTGCCGCGCAACGCCGCTGGGAAATTGCCGCGCGAGGCGCTGCAATCGCTCGCCGCAAGCGACCCGGAATGCGCGGTGCAGAGCTAGACCGTCCATGGGCACCGTGAGCTTGAGCATCTCGCCACTGCATCCGGCTCTTGCAGGTCATTTCCCAGGCGCACCCATCGTCCCGGGCGTTGTCCTGCTCGATGAGACGCTGCACGCGTTAGCGCGCGGCGCCGGGCAACCGCCGGTACATTGTGAAATAGCAGCGGCCAAATTCCACAGCGCGGTCCGACCGGGCGAAGCGCTCACCCTCGAGCACGAGCCCTGCCCTGATGGGGCGATCCGTTTCGTCATTCGGACCTTCGATCGCATGGTCGCATCCGGCAGACTCATGTTAGTCGTGAACGCGCGGAGCACGGATCGTGAAGCCTGAATCGACGCTCGCCACAGCGGCCGGTCGCACAGATCGGGCCGAGTGGGTGACGCGTCCGGAACGCGGCAGCATGCTACTGCTGCGAGTCATGGCTGCCGCTTCGCGTGCTTTCGGACGTGCACGCTCGCGCATGCTCTTGTATCTCATTGTGATCTACTTCGTGCTGTTCGCACCGACGGTGCGGCGTGACGCCCGAAATTATCTGCGTCGCGCTCTGGGCCGCGAGCCCAAATTTTCGGACCGCTTTCGCCACGTGCTGTATTTCTCGTCGACGGTTCACGACCGCGTCTACCTGCTGAACGAGCGCTTCGACGAATTCGAGATCTCAATCGAAGGCGAATCGCTGATGCGCGACGTGCATGCAAAGGGCAATGGGGCGTTCCTGATGGGTGCGCACATGGGGAGCTTTGAGGTCACGCGCGCCATTGGATTGCACAGGCCCGGAATTGAAGTCGTGATGGCGATGTACGCCGACAATGCCCGCAAGATCATGACGATGCTGGAGGCGCTGCGCCCTAGCTTAAAGCCTGAAATCATTTCGCTCGGTCATATCGAGGCGATGCTCAAAGTCCGCCAGCGTCTGGACGATGGCGCCTTCGTCGGCATACTGGGAGATCGCACGCTCGGCAATGAACCGCTGCAGGAAGTGAGCTTCCTCGGAAGTCGCGCCTACTTTCCGGTGGGACCGATGCGCGCCGCTGCGCTCTTGGGCCGCCCGATGATCTTCATGCTCGGACTGTACCGCGGTGCCAATCGGTACCACCTGGTGTTTGAGCTCGTGGCGGATTTCTCGACTGTTGGCCGCCCGGAGCGCGCGGCCGCGGTAGCCGAGGCCATCGTGCGCTATGCCGCGCTCCTGGAGAAATACTGCAAGAGCGACCCCTACAACTGGTTCAATTTCTTTGACTTCTGGCGCGATGCGGACACTCATTCTGCGCGCACGCCGTAGCTGATGCGCAACGCGAGCCATTTTGCGCTAGCGCTCACGCTGCTCGTGACACTGCGCGCTACCGCAGCCGACAATGATCTCGACCCGCTGATGGCGCTCCTTGCAGAACGCACGCGCGGGCACGTGAGCTTTGTCGAACAGAATTACCTCGCGGTGCTCGACCGTCCAGTAGAAGCATCCGGCGAGCTCCTTTATGAGCGCCCTGACCGACTGGAGAAGCGCACGCTCGCGCCGCGGCCGGCGAGCCTGATGCTCGAGAAGGGCGATCTCACCATCCAATCTGGGCGGCGCAAGCGCGTGCTCGCGCTGCACGATTATCCGCAGATCGCGCCTTTCATCGAGAGCATTCGTGCAACTCTCGCCGGAGATCGGGCCGCGCTTGAACAAGTTTTTCAACTCGCCTTTGAGGGCAGCCTTGCGCGCTGGACCCTATCGCTTGTGCCGCTCGATGCAAAGTTGAAAGCCGTGGTGCGGGAGATCCGCATCGAGGGCGCACGCGATGAGCTGCACACGGTGACCATCCTGCAGGCAGACGGCGACCGCTCGGTCATGACGATCGGATCTTCCATTCCGCCATGACGCGGCCGCGCGTAATTTGGGTCGTCCTGTGGCTCGCGGCGATGACGCTCGCTGTCATCGTCGTCACCCGTGCGCACTACACGGCCGACCTCTCAGCGTTTCTGCCGCGTGCGCCGAGCGCCCGGCAGCAATTGCTGGTCGATCAACTGCGCGACGGACCCGCCTCCCGCCTCATGCTGATTGCAATCGAAGGCGGGGACGCGGCGGCCCGTGCGCAGCTATCGATGGCCATGGCGGAACAATTGCGCGGCAATGGCGAGTTTGTCGCGGTCAATAACGGCGAGCCCGTGAACGATGCTCGTGATCGCGAGTATCTTTTCAACCATCGCTACCTCCTGAGTGAGGCTGTGACAGCGCAGCACTTCACCGTGAGCGGTCTTACGAGCTCCATCGACGACACGATCGCGCTGCTCGCATCTCCGGCGGGCCTGCTTGCCAAATCTCTACTCCCGCAGGATCCCACGGGAGAGATGCTGCAAATTCTAAGTCAACTCGACCGCACCGCGCGGCCGCACACGCTCGCAGGCGTATGGGCCTCGGTCGACGGACAGCGTGCGCTCCTTGTGGCATCGATGCGCGCATCCGGCTCCGACCTCGATGCCGCCGAGCGCGCTTTGCACGCGATACGCGCAGCCTTTGCGCAAGCGCAGCGTGCAACACCTGGCTCAGCCGCCGGCCGCGGGCGACTCGAGATCACCGGGCCACCGGTTTTTGCAGTAGCCGCGCGCAATACGATCAGGCACGAAGCCGTGCGGCTCTCTGTCTTGAGCACGAGCCTCATTGTGAGTCTGCTGCTGGTCGTATATCGCTCCGTGCCGGTACTGTTACTGGGCCTGCTACCCGTCACTTCCGGAGCGCTCGCCGGAGTTACAGCGGTGGCGCTCGGATTTGGTGTCGTGCACGGCATCACGTTGGCCTTCGGCATCACACTGATCGGCGAGTCCGTTGACTATTCCATCTATCTCTTTGTGCAGTCGCGGCGCGCGACTGCCGGCGTGGCTGATGCCGAGCACCGCCAGCGTGCAATGTGGAAAACGATATTCCTGGGAGTGCTCACTTCGGTGTGCGGTTTTGCGTCCCTTCTGCCCTCGGGCTTTCCTGGACTTTCCCAGCTGGGCCTTTACTCAATCGCTGGACTGCTCGTCGCGGCAGCAGTGACCCGTTTCGTGCTGCCGGCTCTCATGCCCCGATCCATTCAAATCCGCGACTTGACGCCGCTTGGCAAGCGCGCTGCACAAATCCTCCGGCGCGCACGCGCCGGACGCTTGGTGCTCGGAGTCGTTGCGGTCGCCGCCGCCCTAGTGCTCTACGTACGCCGCGATACCTTGTGGAATCGCGACCTGTCGGCTTTAAGTCCAGTGTCGGCTCGCGCCCAAAGCCTCGATGCGCGGTTGCGGGCGGATCTCGGTGCGCCCGACGTCAGCGATTTCATCGTCGTGACGGGTAAGGATCTGCAAGCCGTGTTGCGTGCGAGCGAAAAGGTCGCAGCGCGGCTTGATCCACTCGTTAGCGATCAAACTATCGGCGCCTTTGAGAGTCCCGCGCGCTACTTGCCAAGCGATGCGACACAAATCGAGCGGCGCGCAAGTCTTCCTGACAGCGACGAGTTACGCTTGCGCCTCAGGGCCGCCACGGCCTCACTGGCCGTGAGTGCGGAGCGCCTCGAACCTTTCATCCGCGACGTCACACAGGCGCGCGCGGCGCCGCTCCTCAGCGCCACGGATCTGGAGCGCACTTCGTTCGCGGCGGGGGTTGACGCCCTGATGATGCATCAGGGGGAACAGTGGGCGGCGCTCCTGCCCCTGCATTCTGCCGAGGCGGGCACGCAACCTTCAGCGGCTGCAACCAACAAGGTTCGCGCGGCTGTCGAGAGCGCAGCCCCCGGGGAGGCTGTGCTCTTGAACCTCAAAAGCGAATCTGACGCGCTGTATTCAAGCTATCTGTCGGAGGCGCTACGCCTGTCAGGCGCGGGATTTGCGGCTATCATTGTACTATTGCTGCTGACGCTGCGCTCGCCAGCCCGAGTGGCCGCCGTGGTCGCGCCGCTCGTGCTCGCGGTACTCGCGGTCGCTGCCGCTTTGCTGCTCGGGGGCCGATCCTTGACGATTCTGCATCTGATCGGAATGCTTCTCATCGTTGCCGTGGGTTCAAACTATGCTCTTTTCTTCGACCGCAGCGGGTCTGATCAGCATGCGGGCACGGAGCCGCTTACTTTGGCCTCGCTGTTGATTGCCAATGCGGCGACCGTCGTGGGGTTCGGCGTACTCGCATTCTCGAATGTACCCGTGTTGGCAGCTTTGGGTTCAACGGTTGCGCCAGGGACATTTTTGGCACTGGTCTTTTCCGCGGCGCTGAGCCGTTCGGCGTCACGGCAGCTGTCGCGGACAAACTAGATGGCTTTCCGTGCATCGCCACGCTGGCGTCCGGCGCCGCTACTCAAAGCCTCGGCGGCTCTGCATGTTGGCGCGGCCGCGCTGGCGCTCGCGCGTCCGCAGCTTTGGCCGTGGGCACTCGGCGCCGTGGTTGTCAATCATTTGCAACTTGCGGCGACCGGTTTGTGGCCGCGCAGCACGTTGCTCGGCCCCAATTGGACGCACTTGCCAGCGGCGGCGCAGCGCCGCGGCGAGGTCGCACTCAGTATCGACGATGGTCCGGAGCCCGCGGTGACCCCGAAAGTGCTCGCCTTGCTCGATGAGTACGGCGCCAAGGCCACTTTCTTCTGTGTTGGCAGGCATGTCGAGGAGCGTACGGAGCTTGCGCGCGAGATCGTGCGCCGCGGCCACGCGATCGAGAATCATAGTTACCGCCATCTCAACTATTTTTCTCTGCTAGGACCGCGCGCCCTTGCTTATGAGATTGAGCGTGCACAGGAAGTCATCGCCGGCGTCAGCGGTGAACGCCCGCACTTTTTTCGCGCACCCGCTGGGCTGCGCAGTCCATTGCTCGATCCCGTCCTCACGCGCCTTGGCCTTCTGCTCGCAAGCTGGACGCGGCGCGGTTTTGATTCCGTGAACAGCGACCCGGAGTCCGTATTTCGGCGCCTCGCGACCGGCCTTGCGGCCGGCGACATTTTGCTGCTGCATGACGGGCACGCGGCACGCACGCGCGCGGGTACTCCTGTAATTCTCGAGGTGCTGCCACGTCTGCTTGCGGCCTTCGCGGAATCTCGCTTGACGCCCATCCGCCTGGACGCGGCGCTGTCATGATTGGCCATGCAGCGCCACGTGCGCTCGTCGATGCCGCGAGCGCGCCGTATCGCCGCGCCGGGGGCTGGCCATACCTTCGTGCGCGCGGTAAATTGAGCGCGGATCCGGCGTTCGCCGCGATCTTGCGGCTCGGCCTACTGAAGCAGCGCCAGCACATACTCGATCTGGGCTGCGGCCAGGGTCTGCTTGCCGCTTGGCTGCTCGCGGCGCACAGCTGCTATGCGCGCGGCGACTGGCCGGCAAGCTGGCCGGCGCCGCCCGCACCCATATCAATTCGCGGCATCGAATTGGATCCGAAGGAAATCATGCGGGCACGATTCGCACTTGCCGATCGGGCCGAGTTTGTGAATGGCGACATTCGCGACACGGCTTTCGGCAGCGCCGATGCGCTCGTCATCCTGGATGTCTTGCACTATATGGATTATTCGGCTCATGCCCCATTGCTAAAGCGCGCGCGCGCGGCCCTGCCCTCCGGAGGTCTACTGCTGCTGCGTGTCAGCGATGCTACGGCCGGTTTCGGCTTTCGCGTCGGCCGCTGGGTCGATCGAGCGGTGCTGCTCGCACGCGGCCACGGCTTCGCGCAGACCTATTGTCGCGCGCTCGCCGACTGGCAGCGCCTGCTTGAGGAATGTCATTTTCACACCGAGGCCATCCCGATGAGCGCCGGCACACCCTTTGCAAATGTGCTGCTGATCGCGCGGCCGATATGACCCCACTCGTTCTCACACGCTTCACTGCGGTCAGCGCCATCGGCCGCGGTCTTGGGCAGACACTTGACGCCCTAGAAATGAAGCGCAGCGGTCTTGTGCCGTGCGCCTTTGAAACGGTTGACCTTGAGACTCAGGTGGGCGAAGTTCCGGGAGTCGACGCGACCGCACTGCCGCATGCTCTACAAGCTTTCGATTGCCGCAACAATCGACTCGCGCAGCTTGGCCTTGCGCAGGATGGGTTTTCCGAAGCTGTCGCAGAGTGTGCAGAGCGGTGGGGTCGGCGGCGCATCGGGGTTTTTCTCGGCACCAGCACAGCCGGCATGCTGCAGACGGAACTCGCCTATCGCGATCGTGATCCCGCGACCGGCGCCCTGCCGGCAGGTTTCAACTACGCCGCCACCCAGAATTCCTTCTCGGTCGCCGACTTCGTGCGCCGGGCGTTGCACCTGCAAGGGCCCGCAGCGGTGGTGTGCACCGCGTGCTCCTCAAGCGCCAAAGTTTTCGCATCCGCGCAGCGCATGATCAGCGCCGGCGTGATTGACGCCGCGGTTGTTGGCGGCGTGGATTCGCTGTGCCTCACGACACTGTACGGTTTTCATTCCCTGCAACTGACTTCGCGCTTCGCGTGTCGCCCCTTCGACGTCGCACGCGATGGCATCTCAATCGGCGAAGCCGCGGCATTTGTCCTGCTCGAACGTCCGCAGGCGCGCGTCGATCGCGACGCGCTCATGCTCTTGGGAGTCGGTGAATCAAGCGACGCCTATCACATGTCGAGTCCGCATCCCGAAGGCCGCGGCGCGCGCGCATCGATTCAACAGGCGCTGCAGGCGGCGAACCTTACACCTGGCGATATCGACTACATCAACTTGCACGGTACCGCGACGCCGAGCAATGACAGCGCGGAGGACCTCGCCGTCACATCGGTATTCGGTACCCGCACGCCCTGCAGCTCGACCAAGGGCGCAACGGGCCACGCCTTGGGTGCGGCGGGCGCGCTCGAAGCAGTCATCTGTGCGCTTGCCATTCAACACGGCCTCATGCCTGCGGGTCTCAACACGACCGCAGTCGACCCGAAATTGAAGCTGCACTATCTGTGCGAGAACCGCCGCGGCACAATCGCGCGGGCGCTCACTAACTCCTTCGGATTCGGCGGCGCCAATTGCAGTCTGATCATTGGCCACGCGGCCTGAAGCAGATCGGCGATGACGCCATTGACCGCCTATGTCGAGGGGATCGGCGTATTGGGTCCAGGCCTCAACGACTGGCCGAGTGCCGCGGCCGTGCTCTCGGCGGCGGCGCCGTACCTTGCGGCGCCCACGGTTCTGCCGGCTCCTCTATCCCTGCCGCCAGCGGAAAGACGGCGCACGGTCGCGGTTGTCAAACTAGTACTCGCCATAGGCTTCGAGGCCACGACGCGCGCCGGCATCGATCGACGCGCATTGCCGACCGTGTTTGCGTCCTCCGGTGGTGATGGCGAGAACTGCCACGAGATCTGCCAGGCGCTTGCAAGTTCGGACCGGCAGCTCTCGCCCACCCGATTTCACAACTCCGTGCACAACGTCGGCGCAGGCTACTGGAGCATCGCCGCCGAGGCCACGGCTGCTGCGAACGTCCTGTGCGCTTTCGATGCAAGCTTCGTCGCGGGACTTCTCGAAGCGTTGGCGCAAGTCGCAACGGAGCGCACGCCGCTGCTGCTCTTGGCATACGATACGCAATACCCGGAACCGCTGCATAACAAGCGTCCCCTGCCCGATGCCTTCGGAGTCGCACTCGTTCTTGCTCCCAACGCGCGCGCGCCGGCGCTCGCCAGGCTTACCGCTGTGCTCACCGAGAGCGGCGCTGATCGCATGAGCGAGCCGCAATTGGAAACTCTGCGAACCTCGATCCCCGCGGCGCGCAGCCTACCCCTGCTACAGAAGCTCGCGCGGCGCGAAGCCGGGCGCGTCACGCTTGACTATTTGGAGCATATGCGCCTCACGGTAGAGGTCAAACCATGCCGCTAGACCGCCGCTGGATTGGCGCCCACATCCCACACGCGGGCAGCATGTGCCTGCTGGATGAAGTGTTGAGCTGGGATGCCACCCACATTGAGTGCCGCAGCGCAACGCATCGCGCCGCCGACAATCCGCTGCGCGCGCATGGCCGCCTCGGCAGCGCCTGCGGAATGGAGTACGCAGCCCAAGCAATGGCGCTGCACGGGGCTCTCGTCACGGGTCGCGCAAGCGCGCCCACGGCGGGCTATCTTGCAGGCCTGCGCGCGGTCGTGCTGCACGTGGAGCGACTGGACGACATCCAAGGCGACCTCTTGATCAGCGCCGAGCGCATCCACGGCGATGACACGACTGTCATATATCAGTTTACCGTGCATGACGCCGCGCGCCCGCTTGTTACCGGACGCGCAACCATTGTGCTCGATGCCGCCGCCCTTGCGCGCGGCGGCGGCGCGCAGCTGAAGCCATGACGAACACCGCCAGACGCGCACTCGTCACCGGCAGCAGCGGCATGATCGGCGCCGCGATCTGCCGGCGTTTGGCGCGCGCCGGACACTTCGTGTACGCGCAAGCCCATCGCGGCGCGGCAGCCGCGGAAGCCCTGGTCGCAGACATCAATGCCGCGGGCGGAGGTGCGCAGTTACTGGTCTTCGACATTACCGATGGCGCAGCGACACACGCGCAGCTCGAGACGGTGCTCGCCGCCGGTGCGATCCAGATCCTCGTCAACAACGCGGGTATCCATGACGATGCCGCATTTCCGGGCATGAACGCCGAACAATGGCGGCGCGTTATCGACGTCTCCGTCAACGGCTTCTTCAATGTCACTCAGCCTCTCATGCTGCCAATGATCCGCACGCGCTGGGGACGCATTGTCAGCACTTCGTCGGTTACCGCCCTGGTGGGAAACCGCGGCCAAGTCAACTATGCGGCCGCCAAAGGGGCGCTCAATTCCGCCACACGCGCCTTGGCCCTGGAAGTTGCGAGCCGCGGCATAACTGTAAACGCGGTCGCCCCCGGCATCATCGCTACTGGCATGACCGACAGCATGTTTGATGACGAAGAAATCGCCCGCATGGTCCCCATGAAGCGCGCCGGTCTGCCCGAGGAGGTCGCAGGTCTGGTAGCGTTCCTGGTTTCCGAGGAAGCCGCTTACCTCACAGCGCAGGTGATTTCGATTAACGGCGGCATGATCTGATGGACTTGGCGGCTGCAGCTCCAGCCGCGGCAGTGCACAAGAGCGAATTACTGCTCTTTTTTACGCTACTCGAGCTCACGGTAATTGTCATCGCCGGGCGCGTGGGCGCTGCGCTCGCGAAGCGTATCGGTCAGTCTGCGGTGGTGGGCGAGATCCTCATGGGAATCGCGCTCGGCCCGTCACTGCTTGGGTTGATTGCCCCGCAGGCGTTCGAATATGTGTTCCGCTCCGCGACGCCGGAACCCTTGCAGGTGCTCGCCGGCCTGGGGCTTGTGCTGTTGATGTTTCAGATCGGACTCGATTTCGATTTCTCGCATTTGAGCGAGCGCAGTAATCGCGCGCTCGTCGTGCGCGTGAGCGCAGCGTGCCTCGTACTGCCATTCGCTATCGGCCTGGTGTTCGGCTACTACGCCGCACCCGCGCTCTCGCCGCAGGCGAATCGGCTCGACTCCGCGCTGTTCGTCGCGACCGCGTTCTCGATTACGGCTTTGCCGGTGTTGGGCCGCATCCTGCTTGACCTGCGTATGACGCGCACGCGCCTTGCGGTCATCGCGATCAGCGCCGCCGCCGTCAACGATGTCGCGGGCTGGCTGCTGCTGGCACTTGTGACTGCGTTGACGGTCGCGACATTTGACGGCGCTCACTATGGATTGCGCATCCTGCTCATCGCGGCCTACGTTTTCCTGTGCATCGTCGGGCTGCGCCCGCTCCTCAAAACTATCGTGCGGCGCTCAAATCCCACCGAGGGCAGGATGTCTGGCAATCTGCTCGGCATCCTGCTGGTGGTGGTATTCCTCTCCGCCATGGCCACCTACAAACTGGGGATTTTCGCCGTCTTCGGCGCCTTTCTGATCGGCGTCATTCTGTTCGACGAGCCCGAACTGGTACGCGCCTGGCAAGAGCGTCTCGGCCAATTCGTTACGGTCTTCTTTATGCCGATCTTTTTCACGTATACGGGACTGCGCACGTCGATTGGCAGCCTCAGCACTCGCTCGGCGTGGGGATGGTGCGCCCTCACCATAGCTCTTGCGACACTCGGCAAGTTCGGCGGCGCGTATGTTGGCGCGCGGCGCTCGCACTTGGATCACACGCAAGCGACGCTACTGGCATTCATGATGAACACGCGCGGGCTGATGGAACTGGTCGTGATCAATGTAGGCCTTGATTTGGGCGTCATCTCGCAACAGATGTTCACCATTCTCGTGCTGATGGCGATCGTGAGCACAGTGATCACGACACCGGCACTACGCTTCTATCTGCCGCGCGCCGGCATCGCGGTGTCCGCGCGCCGCTAGAGCTGCATTGCCGTCGCGGCATGGCTGGCAGCGCCGCGAGATATCTCCAGGTTGAGCCCGGTCGATGGCTGCAGGCCATTCTGATTTGGATTAGTGCGGCCACGGCAATCGCCGCAACCCGAAATCGGGATCGG
>DAITPA010000010.1:39583-48460 GCA_036833805.1 Steroidobacteraceae bacterium
ATCGGGATCGGAACATGGAAAACTCCTCAGGACTTGAGCGTCAAATCTGCGGCGCCGCTTGATTGCTCACAGTCGCAGCGCGCCCAATACAACGAAGTCAAAGGAGAACGGGAGGTCCGCAGCTGCGCCGCGCAGGCGCATCCGCTGCCATAATGGAGAATTCTGGATCGCGGCTGAGGTGGCGGCATGAACAGCGTGCCGCTCACAGGGTTTGCGACCCGCGAGAAAGCGAGACGGGCCTCGCACAGCTTGCCGTCGAAGGTCTGCTCGTCCTGAAGATGCGCAGTGCCGGGGTCATGGACTTGGGTCAATTAGTGCAGCAGCGCCCTCTGCTGGGCTAAAACCAGCAGCAGCGCGAGTGCAAGAGAAAAGCGAATCCGATTCATGTCAGGGACGGGGGTCCGGGTAGCCTCGCCGTTGAAGCCAGCATAACGTGGCAGCGACGAAGAAATCGCTGCCAGCATAATTAGAAAACCTTAATATATCGCCGCATGAAAATCCTCCAGCGATTTATTGTCGGGCGCGCCGCGCTGGCCACCATCAGCCTTGCGCTCGCGGCCGGCGCGGATTCTGCACCGCTCACTCACGGGCTTGATCTTGCCGGCATCGATAATTCGGTTCAGCCGGGAGAGAACTTCTTCGCGCACGCGAATGGAACTTGGCTTAAGAACACAGAAATCCCCGCTGATCGGAGCAACTACGGCGTGGGCGCCATGCTGGTTGAGCTCACCAATAAGCGCACTGTCGCGCTCATCCAGGCGGCGGACGCGCACGGTGCAGCCAAAAGCCCCGAGGCCCGGCAGATCGGCGACTACTACGCAACCTTCATGGACGAAGCGGCCATCGAGACGCAGGGACTTCGCCCGCTCGAACCTTTGCTTGCACGAATTTCGGCCATCGCGGATCGCAAAGCCCTCGCGCAAGTACTCGGCGCTTCCCTGCGTGCCGACGTCGACATTCTCAACTCCACGAATTTCTACACGGACAATATCTTCGGCCTGTGGGTTGCCCAGGACCTGAGCGACCCCACTCGCTATGCCGCGTTCCTGCTGCAGGGCGGCCTCGGGATGCCTGACCGCGAGTACTATCTCGATTCCTCAGTACGCATGGCCGCCATCCGCGACAAATATCAGTCACACATCGCGCTCGTCCTCAAGCTCGCGAATATAGCAGACGCGGACGCAAAGGCTGCGCGTATCTTTGATCTCGAACATCGCATCGCTGCGGCGCACTGGCCACGAGTCGATTCTGAGGACGTCATTAAGGGCAACAATCACTGGACGCGGCGCGACTTTAAGACGCGCGCGCCCGGGCTTGACTGGCAAGCGTATTTTAAAGCCGCACAGCTTGACGGACAACCCGATTTCACGGTGTGGCAACCGAGCGCCGTCAGCGGAATTTCCGCGCTGACCGCAAGCGAGCCGCTTGCCACCTGGAGGGACTACTTAACTTTTCACGCCATCGAGCACGCATCAAACTATCTGCCGAAGGCCTTTGTAGAGGAATACTTCGCCTTCCATGGCAAGGTGCTCGCAGGCACCCCGGCGTTGCGTGAGCGCTGGAAGCGCGCAGTTGACGCCACGAGCGAGGCGCTCGGTGAGGCCGTCGGCAAACTCTACGTGCAGCGCTATTTCTCGCACGCCGAGAAGGCGCGGGTCGAAGCGATGGTGAAAAATCTTGTCGTCGCATTCGGCGAGCGTATTGACAAGCTCGACTGGATGGCCGCGCAAACGAAGACCCGGGCGAAAGAGAAGCTCGCCACTTTAAAAGTCGGCGTGGGTTATCCCGACAAGTGGCGCGATTACTCAGGTCTCAAGATCACACGTGGCGATGCGTTTGGTAACGCCGAACGCGCCGAACAATTCGAATACTCGCGCAACCTTGCGAAGCTCGGCGCGCCGATCGATCGCTCCGAGTGGGTCATGACCCCGCAGACAGTGAACGCGGTTAATCTGCCGGTAATGAATGCGCTGAACTTCCCAGCGGCGATCCTGCAGCCGCCCGCCTTTGATCCGCAGCGACCTGTCGTCATGGATTACGGCGCGATGGGTGCGGTCATCGGCCACGAAATCAGCCACAGTTTCGACGATGAAGGAGCGTTGTTTGACGCCAGCGGCCGTCTCAACAACTGGTGGACCAAGGAGGACTTCGCCCACTTCAGAGCTTCCTCCGCCCGCCTGGTCGAACAGTACAACGCCTATCGGCCGTTCCCTGACCTCGCCGTCAACGGCAAGCTGACCTTGAGCGAGAACATTGCCGATGTTGCAGGCCTGGCGGTGTCCTACGACGCTTACCGGCTGTCGCTGCACGGCAAAGCCGCGCCGGTGGCGCAAGGCTTCACGCCCGAACAGCAGTTCTTTCTGAGCTTTGCGCAAAGCCGGCGGCAGAAAATTCGCGAGCCGGCGCTACGTCAGCGGATCGTAACCGACAGCCACGCGCCGGCGGAATACCGCGCCGATACGGTCCGCAATCTCGATGCGTGGTACACAGCATTCGATGTAAAGCCCGGCCAAGGGCTGTACTTGGCGCCGCGGGATCGTGTTCAAGTGTGGTGAGCGCGCACGACGGCCGCCTCGACGGCTTCGTGCAATGCCAGCATGCCGAACGAGACATCCTGTACGACGCCGTTGATAAAAAACGTCGGTGTTGCGCGGATCTGACTGCGTCGCCCGCTGTCGATGTGTTCGCGCACCTTCTGCAGATAGATATGGTCATCCATCTCCGCCGTGTAGCGCGCTAACTCAAGACCCAGCGCTGTCGCGTAGCGGCGTAGATCCTTCTCCTGCAGATGGGCCTGATTGCGGAAGAGCAGATCGTGCATCGGCCAGAACTTGCCCTGGGCGGCCGCCGCCTCTGAAGCTTCGGCGGCGAGTAGCGCATGAAGATGCGCATCCTCGAGTGGAAAGTGCCGGTACGCAAAACGAATCTGGTTGGGAAACTGATCCAGCAACATCTTGATCGTTGGCGCCGCGACCTTGCAGCTCGGGCACTCGAAGTCGCCGTATTCCATCACCGTGACACGGGCGTGCTCCGCGCCCTGGATATGATCGGTCGGCTGCAGCGGCAACGCGAGAGTGGCCGGGTGCGAAATGCTACTCACTGTGTCTACCTCCGATTGCAAGCCCACGACTATCCGCCAGGACTCGCTGCCGCTGCAACTGCCGCGGCGACTTCTTCATGCAGCGTGCCGTTAAGCGGATCGGGCACGAGTTGTCCGGGCAGTACTGCGGCGGCGATCGCGCGTGCCGCAGCGAGCAGCATCGTGTCGCTGAATCGCACTGCGCGCGCGCGCAAGACGCCGGCAAACAGGCCTGGAAAGGCCAAAACGTTATTGATGCTCTTGCCGTCGGCTGCCACCGCCGCGCCGGCTTCAAGCGCCTGCGCCGGCTCGATCTCCGGGTCAGGATTCGACAGCGCGAATATGATCTGGCCGCTCCGGATAAGCTTCGCCGGAATGAGACCCTTAACTCCAGTCTGCGCAATCACCACCTGCGCGCGGCGCAGAACTTCTTCAAGCGTGACACCTTGACCACCGAGCTGCGCGAGCCGTCCGGTAGCCTCCGAGCGCACATCGGTCCCAATGAGCCGCTGTACGCCGAACGCGCGCAACAATTGTGCAATCCCGAGCCCCGCGGCGCCGAGCCCGACGAGACCAACGACAAGGCCATCTAGCGATTCGCCCGTCATGCGCGTCGCGTTAAGCAGCGCGGCGAGTGTCACGACCGCCGTAGCATGCTGATCGTCGTGCAGCACGGGCATGGCGAGTCGTGCGCGCAATTTATGCTCGATCTCAAAGCAGCGCGGCGCAGAGATATCCTCGAGCAGGATTGCCCCGAAGGACGGTGCGATCGAGCGCACGACATCGACCAAATGGTCGATCGACGTGCTCTCGATGAGAATCGGGATGCCACTCAAGCCCACAAACGTAGCGAGCAGAGCCGCCTTGCCTTCGATCACGGGAAGCCCCGCTCGCGGACCGATGTTGCCGAGCCCGAGTATCGCCGAACCATCGGTGATCACCGCGACAGTGCGCGCAAGAGCGGTGTATTCGAAGGCCTTCGCGGGATCCTTCTGGATCGCCAGACACACGCGCGCCACACCGGGCGTATAGATATCGCGCAGGATCTGCTGCGTTGCGATCGCGATACGCGAGTGCATTTCGATCTTGCCGCCGCGGTGGCGTTCGAAAACACGGTCCGACCAGCCGACGAAGCGGGCCGAAGGCAGCGAACTTAAGCGCCGTAATAGGTCCTCTTGCGCGCCCTCTTCGATCTCGAGCGTAATCTCCCAGAGCGTGCGTCCCTGCTCGCGGCGCACGGTCGTGACATGCTCCAGCACAAGACCGGCTTCCGCAATCACGTTCAAAACGCTTGCGAGACTACCGGGGACCTGGGAAGTCTCGACTTGGAGGATCTCGGGAATCTTCAAATCGCGCAGCTCCTGGCAAGAAGTATGGCTTAGATCGGGTAATACTCATGCTACGCAGGCACTACGTTGCCTGCACTGCAGACATTTTAGCCCCTCACGGCGGTGGCATTCAGGGCAAGCTGCCACCCACTTCAAGCGTCGCAGCGGGCGCGAGCCGGTATACGCGAAATGGGGCGGTTACGCTCCGTCTTCGCTTTCGACGGGCCCCAGGCGAGCCGCCTCCGGGTATCGATCGGTCAATAGCGGTCGTCGCGTGGCTGACGTCCAAGCAAGAATGCGGACGCAAACCGCGCGCCGCATAGTGCATAGTGTGCTACGCGCGTCTGAGAAAGGTGATGATCGCCAGAACGAGAAATACAACGAAAAGAACTTTCGCGATTCCGGCCGCGCCGGCTGCAATACCGCCAAAGCCGAATATCGCTGCAATGATGGCAATGATGAAAAAGACGACTGCGTAATAAAGCACGGCGGCGGCCTCCGAATTCTTCTTGGTTCACATTTTCCCTGCGCAGAATTTGGCCTGTTGTGCTCTCGTGCGCTATAAGCGCGCGCCGCGGAGCGCTGTCAGACGACTCTGACAAGCTTTTGGCAAGCTGCGCGCCGCCCGTTGCGGTCGCGCTTGCGAAATGAGCGCACCGCTTGCCGCGTCGCGGACATGCCGGTGGCTTGTGAACGTCTGAAGGAGGCGCGCTCACGCCTCCCCGCGTGCTGTCGTGGGAATCACGGCTCTCCTTGAAATCACACGGGCTCGTCGGCTGTCGCGCCGCTATGCCGATCGTGGGCGTCGTGTCTGCCCTCGAACGATATCGCCGCAGCGCAACCCCACGGCACGACTGCAGTCCTCTACCAATGCGCACAAATTCCGGATTGCACCGTTCGTGCGCCGTGCACGATACCCGCCGCTGCGCGCACGCGACTCCATTACCCGCGCGGCGCAAATTCGCGTTGTACGTGTGCAACATTGGCAGCGCGCGCATGCATTGTAGTGATGCAACAGCAAATTCTGCGCACCGAAACAGTGCGCCGCGAATAAAACACGCGATGCGAATTACCTCGCAAGACGTTGATCTGCATGCCACCGCTGCCTCTGGCATAGGCATTGCTTACAGCCGTGTGATCCCGCTCCAGCGGGCAGTTTCCAACGAGAACGATTCAGAGGAGGGGTGGGGTCAATGAAAATGATCACTGCGATTATTAAGCCTTTCAAACTCGACGACGTCCGCAACGCGATAAGCGAGGTGGGCGTTCAAGGCGTCACTGTCACTGAAGTGCGCGGCTTTGGCCGCCAACGCGGTCACACCGAAATCTACCGCGGCGCCGAATACGCGGTGGAGTTCGTTCCTAAGACAAAGATAGAAATCGCCGTCATCGATTCGCTGGCCGAGCAAGTCATAGAAGCTGTTATGCAGGCCGCCAAGACCGGCAAAGTGGGCGACGGCAAGATCTTTGTATCCGATCTATCGCAAGTCGTGCGCATTCGCACAGGCGAGCGAGACGCTAGCGCGATTTGAAAAAACCTTTTTCGGGGGACCTGCATTGATTACTAAACTGTTCCGTTTGATCTTACTGGGCGCGATCACGCTGTCGGCGCAAGTCGTCTGGGCCGATGACACACCGACTGGCGCCGCACCCGCCACATCAACGTCCGCGCCTGCAGCGGCTGCGGCGGCAGACACAACGGCGCCGGCCGCTGTCGCGCCCGCGGCGGCGACGCCGGCACCTCCAGCGCCAACCGAACCCCAGCTCGTCACCGCTGACAAGATCAGTGCCGGTGATACGGCCTGGATGCTCACCTCGACCGCGCTCGTGTTGATGATGACAATTCCGGGGCTGGCGCTTTTCTACGGTGGCATGGTGCGTAAGAAAAACGTGCTGGCCACGCTCATGCAAAGCTTCGCGATTACATGCGTCGTGACAATCCTGTGGTGGGTTATCGGCTACTCCTGGGCGTTCACGCCGGGCTCAGCATACCTTGGTGGTTCATCGCGACTCTTGATGAACGGCATGACGTTCATGAAGGACGCCGGCAAGCTGACGGTGTCGCATCTTGCATTGACGATCCCGGAAACCGTTTACGCGATGTTTCAGCTGACGTTCGCAATCATCACACCGGCACTGATCGCGGGCGCATTCGCCGATCGCATGAAGTTCTCGGCGATGTTGATCTTCATGTCCGTCTGGTCGCTCGTCGTATACGCGCCGATCGCACACTGGGTGTGGGAGCCGTCAGGTTGGCTCGCCGTAAAGGGCGTGCTCGACTATGCAGGCGGCACAGTCGTGCATATCAATGCCGGCATCGCGGGCCTCGCGAGCTGCCTCGTCTTGGGCAAGCGCTTGGGCTACGGCAAAGCCGCAATGCCGCCGCATAACCTGACGTTTACCCTGATAGGCGCATCACTTCTCTGGGTAGGCTGGTTCGGTTTCAACGCGGGTTCCGCGACAGCCGCCGACGGCCGTGCCGGCATGGCAATGGCTGCGACGCAAATCGCAACCGCTGCTGCAGCGCTCGCCTGGATGTTTGCCGAATGGCTCGTCAAGGGCAAGCCGAGCGTACTCGGTATCGCATCAGGGGCGGTCGCGGGTCTTGTCGCTATCACACCAGCCTCTGGCTTCGTTGGGCCAACCCCAGCGGTGATTATTGGCGTAGCGGCGGGTGTCGTGTGCTTCTTCGCCGCGACTTCGCTCAAGAGCGCAATTGGCTATGACGATTCGCTTGACGCCTTTGGCGTGCACTGCGTCGGCGGCATCATCGGTGCATTGTTGACCGGCGCGTTCGCGAGCAAGGAGATCGCCGGCGTTGATGGCTCAGTCATCACGCAGCTCTGGGGCGTGGGCACGACGTTGATCTACGGATTCACCGTCAGCTACGTCATCCTCAAAGTCATCGATATGACGATTGGCCTGCGCGTCACTGAAGATCAAGAACGCGAGGGTCTCGATATCTCGCTGCACGGGGAGAGCATCGAGTAACCGTGGCATAGCCCGGCGGCGCGCATCCCCGCCGGGCTTTTTTCGCTGCGTTATCGGAAATCCAAAGAGCGAAGAGCGCGACGTATTCAGTACCTTGAGCACTGCAACGCCAGCGCGCTCTCCAGCCTTGTTCAGTTTCTCTGAAGGAGTCGGATTTTATGAAAAGATACGGGAAATCGATCACCACTACAGCATTGCTCCTAAGCGTCATCGGCTCTGGGGTCGCGCTCGCCGATGAGCCTGCCGCAGCCGCGGTTCCGCCCGCCCCCGCCGCACCCGCAGCCGAGCCCGTTAAATACACGGGACCTTCAATCTTCGAGGTGCTCGATGGTTCCGGCATCACGGCGACAGGATATGCCGAAGTATCGTGGGAGCACCTGTCGGGCACCGGCGCCTTCTCAAGCTTTACCGCCGACCGGGTGTTCGATGCGCGCCATGACAGTTTCACGGTCAATCAGGCGGCCATCACGATCGCGATGCAGCCCAAGGAGGGTTTTGGCGCGCTCGTCAATCTGACGGCCGGCCAGGATGCGGAGATCATCAAGTCATATCCCAACACCGGTGGCTCGGACTTCGATGTAACTCAAGCATTTGTGCAGTATGCGACCGGCCCGCTGACGGTCATGGGCGGTAAGTTCGTTACTCTCGCGGGCGCCGAGGTGATCAATCCGACCACCGATTCGAATTTCTCGCGGTCCATATTGTTCGGCTATGCCATACCATTTACCCATACGGGCCTGCGCGGCACTTACGCATTCAGTGATCAAGTGAGTCTGACGCTCGGCGTGAACAACGGCTGGGACCAGCTCAGCGACGCCAACAAAGACAAGACTGTTGAGTTCGGCTTGACCTTGACTCCGATCAAGGCGTTTACATTCGTCGTTGACGGCTACCTCGGCAAAGAGCCTCTGGGCATAGTCAACAACGTTGCAACGGCCGCTGAAGGGCAACGTTATCTGGTCGACGTGGTCGCCACCTGGGCCGTGAACGATAAGTTCACGATCATGGCCAACTACGATAACGGCCAGCAAAAGGACGACACCTTTGGAGCCGCCAAAAACAAGTACCAGTGGAACGGCGCGGCGATTTATTTCAATTACGCGCTTACCGACCAATGGAGCGCTTCCTTGCGCGGCGAATACTTTAACGACAAGGACGGGTATCGCACTGGAGTCGTCGATGTGCTGTCCGGCGACGGGCAGAAGTGGAAAGAGGCGACCCTCACTCTTGCGTACGCGCCTAGCAAGCACTTTGTATTGCGCATTGAAGGCCGTTACGATAAGTCCAACATCGACGGCGCGTTTATAAAGGACACGAATAGCACAACCGGCGCCCTCGATGTCACCGATAATCAGAGCTCCATCGCGCTCGAGGGGATGTATAAATTCTAAGGAAGGCGCTAGATGATTGCTTTTCTGCGTACGCCACACGGGTGAGATGGGTCTTTTCCTGGAGACAGCGGCCTCATCAATCACAGCG
>DAITPA010000011.1:0-42781 GCA_036833805.1 Steroidobacteraceae bacterium
GTTTCTCGCGCGGCAGGACCCGGGATCGATACGGCTCGGGGTAGCCGGATGAATCATGTGGAGTAACTGTGGCGGGATCGAGCGCGGGTTTGCGCAATGGTTGCATGCTCTGGCTCCTTTACGGCCGGCGTTTACGCGCGGGTTTACGCCCGACGCGCTTGCGCCGCATGGGCATCCTCAGCGAACGCTTAGGCAGCGCACTCTACTTCACTGTGCTCTCGACCCCGACTTATACAGGAGAAAGAGCGGGTGCTCCGCGGCGACCGGCTCGGGTGCGCAGATAGGCGACTGCCCCTCAACCACCTCATGCCACCAGACGTCGCGCTTCGCATCCATCGGTACGGGCTCAGCGGTACGCCGATCTACGATGACGCGCTCGATTGTGCGGCAGCGCGAAGCGAGTGGCTGATCCGCCGCGGCCTTGAGCTCAATCGTGCGGCCGCCGCGCCAGCCGCCGTCGGCCGTGATGAGAAGCTTCGCGCCCCCATCCGCGATGCGATCCTTGCGGGATGTCGCGGAAAAGCCGCCGAACACCACCGAGTGGATCGCGCCAGGATGTGCGCACACGCTTGCATCGCGATCACGATCACGCGAACGAGCGGCATATAGATCACGACGCGCTCGCCGAGACGCACGCCCAGCGGCATACTTCAGCGTGCAGTTCACGGTAGCTCAAGCGCCATGTATCGCCAGGCTCGCCTTCAAATATAAGTGCCGTGTGGTGCTCGCGCTCGGCAAGATGCACGTCCAGACAGTTGTAGGAAACTTTCAAACGCGCGTCGCTGAACCAGCGGCAATTGGGCGCGTCTGAGTCGTTGCGCGTTTGCGTGAAAGACGTCTGCCATATGAGTTCGCGGCGCGCAAGGTCGCTCCAGAACCCCAGGTAATCGGTGGCCGCGTGCTGGTACTGGGCCTCGATTTGCGCTCGCCGCAGACGGGCGCACGCGGCAAATTCATGCGAGGGCGGAAAGCTGCGCTCTTCCAGCAAGACCGATTTGATAACTTTTTGGCTCATAGCAGTTCTTTCCACGCAAGGACCGTGGCCGCGCGCAAAGCATACCGTAGCGGCAAAGCGCGTGGCCAAGCCTCGCGGCTCGCGGTTAGCACAAGGGCCTTGGCCTGGAAGCGGTTATGCGGTAGAAGCGGGCCGCGGTCCTCGCCGCGTGAACCAAGTCTGCAGCTTAGGATGGCCGCACTCGCCAGCGCTTTTTTGCCAAGGCCCCGATGGGCAGCTTGCGCGTTGCTGGCAGCGACGCTCATGGCGTGCGGCGCACCTCGCGCGCCGCTGTCGATTCTCGCTGAGCGTTGTCTCGGCATCAGCGGAGCCGCGCCCATTGCGCTCGAGATCGCCTCCCCCGGCGGGGGCACGTTGCGGATCACGGTGCGGCAGCGGGGCATCTCCTTGACGGGCTCGCTGATCGCTGACGCCACGAGCGCCGCCAGCGTCTCGCCGATCGATCGCTACGGCGCTTTGACGCTAGTGGCGCAATCGCGCCAAGCAGGCCGCTACACCCTGCGGATTGCCTCGCGGGATTCGGCCGACATCGGCGGCGAAGCCTGTGTCTCGGCTGATCTTATCAATGACGCGGATCGGGCGCGGCTCGCTGCCGAACAGGCATTTGCGGACGGCGGCCGCGCGACACAAGCGCGGCACTGGCAGAGCGCCTTCGATGACTACCAAAGAGCAGCGCGCGGATTTGATCACATCGACCGCCAGCGCTCCGCCGAAGCGCGCCACGCGATGGCGCAGCTTGCCTACCGGCAATTGGATCGCAATCGCGACAGCTACGTGCTGGCCGAGCGTGCGCTCCCAGAGGTAGGTGCGGGCGCAGACACTGGCTTGCGCAGCGCATTAGTTGCGCTGCAGGCGACGAGCGTTGTCGAGTCTACGGACGAGAACGCAAAGCTGCGGCGCGAGCGCGTGCTGCGACTGCTTGATACTTCCAAAGCGCTCGCCGCGCGTGCACGTTTTGGCGCGCGCGAGCTGCCGCGGCTGACGATTCTGCGCGGCTTCTTGGAATACGCGATGGACAATGCGGCCGCCGCGAGCGTGTTGTTCAAAGACGCCGCAGCACAGTGCAAGGCTCTGCACGACTGGGAGTGCTACGCGCGCGCGCATCAGAACTTCGCGGAGCTCACGGAGGAAAACGGCGACAACCAAGTGGCGCTGCAAGGCTATGCCGACGCGCTGCGATTTCTAAACCCAGCTGTCGCGCCGGAACTGACCGCCGACATTTGGGACAATCTCGGCCGGCTGCAGGGCAGCGTCGGGATCTTCACCCGCGCACAGCAATCTTACCTAAGCTCTACACACCTCTACGCGCAACTCGACGATTGCGACGGCGTGCGGCGCGTTTTGGCTCATCTAGGCAGGCTGCTCGTCGAGGTCGGCAGCGTCGGCGACGCAGTTGACTATCTGCAGCGCGCGACATCGCTTGCTTGTCCGGCACTCATGCTGGCGTCTAACGGCGAACCTTCCGCCGACGCCAAATATCGCGCTAGCGGCGCGAGCGCCTCGGGCCCAGTCAGCCCGACGCGAGCGTCTGACTCGTCGTGCACGCAGCCGGCCGCTGCCGAGCAGCTGACGGCAGATGGCAAGTTCGCGGTGTTCGATGCTTTATTGGCCTTGAGCGAGGTCGCAACTCTTGAAGGCCGACCCGACGCTGGGACACGCTGCCTGGCACTCGCGAGCGGCTATACCGTCAGCCCCAAAACGCAGTTGCGGCTTGCCAATGCCATCGGTCGTGTACTTCTGGAAAAGGACCAAGGCGCCGCAGCGCGCGCTTCCTTTGAGGAGGGCATTCGCATCGCCGAGCAAGCGCATATGCAAGCGACTGACGAACATCGACCAACGAGCTTCCTGGGACTGGCGCAGGCGGCGCTGCTTGAACGTCAACCCGAGGCTGCACGGCGCTACGCGCTGCAGTCGCTGACGCTGAGCAGCACGCGTGCGGACATTGGCCAGGTGGTCGCTTCGCTACAGATTCTGGGGCGTGTGTTGCGCGCATCGGGGGAGCCGCTGGCAGCCATAAGAATGCTTAAAGCCGCTGCAAATCTAACCGAACAGGTGCCGATAGACGAACTGGACGCGGAGCGGCGCGCTACTTATCTTGCGACCCAGCACGGGGTATTCGCGGAGCTGACCGATCTTCTGATTGCGAATGCGTCCGCCGCGGCACACGCTGCGGCGCCAAACGCCAACGCAGCATGGGCGGCGTTCAATGAAGCCGAGCGCGGCCATGCACGCAGCTTTCGCTACGCGCTCAACCAGACCACGGGCGATGATCCGCGAGCGCCGCATGAGCGCGTTGCTGTGAAGTATCAGGAACTTCTGCGCCACGTTGCCGCTACCATGGCAGCGCGCGCCACCGCTGCCGAAGTGAACACCTTGGTCGAACGGCACGGCGCGCTTTCGGACGCAGAGCCACGGCCCGAGCGCGTGGATTCTGCCGCACTCACAGCGCAGCTCGATCAATCTCAGGCGACGCTTGTCGAATACGCAACCGGGCGCCATGACATGTACGCCTTTGTTGTCGAGAGCGGCGACATACATATCGTGCAGCTCGCTAGTCTCAAGTCGATCGCCGCTGCCGCGGCGGATCTGTTTGACCGACTGCATGATCCGGAAGGCGCCGCTGCCGACATCCAGCGCGCTAGCCAGCGCCTGGCTGAGCTCGCTTTGTGGCCGGTGACGCGGTTCGTGAGTCGCGAACGCGTGATCTTCGTACCGGACGATTCGCTCAACACCGTACCTTTCGCCGTGCTGCCCTGGTCGCAGGGTCCGGGAAGCGCGCTCGTTGTGCAGCGCGTCGAGGCCTCGGTCGCGCCGTCGGCGCTCTTCCTGATGCACCATCCTGAGGCTCATGCGGCGCCAAGCCGCGCTGCGCGCTTCGAGCTCATCGGCGATCCGGTATTCCGCATTGATGATTGGCGTCATGAGTGTTTGGGACGCGAAGCCGCAACCAGCGAGCCGCTGGTATCGCGGGCGCGCGGCGGTTCAGATTGGACCCAGTCCCTGCCGCGGCTGCCAGGATCACGAGCCGAAATCCTCGCGATAGCCGCGCTCGCACGCGCCACACGAGCCTCGACCCAGATCAGCGTTCGGTTGGGATGTTTGGCGACGCCGGACGGCCTGCGGCAGGCCGCCACTGCCGCACCACAGCTGTTGCACATTGCCACCCATGGCTACGTCGATGCGCTGCGGCCGCGCCTGTCGGCGCTGGCGCTCAGTCGCGATTCCGCGAGCAGCTCTGACGGCGGTGTATTTGGGCTCCTCGACATACTCGACATCAGACTGAACTCGCGGCTCGTAGTCTTGAGCGCCTGCGACACCTCACGCGGACGACTGCTCCCCGGTGAAGGCGTATTGGGTCCTGCGCAAGCGTTCCTGCAGTCGGGCGCTGCTTCCGTGCTCGCAAGCTACTGGCGCATCGATGATGCCGCCACGGCAGCGTTTATGCGCAGCTTCTACAAATACCTGCTCCGTGAGCATGTGCCGGTTGCCGCAGCCCTGCGCCGCGCGCAGCTTGAGCAGTTATCCGCCGGCACTGCCCGTACGTGGGCAGCATTTGCTCTATACGGTTGGCCCGACAGTTCCATCTAATGGCAGCTTCATCCAAATATAGAGGCACCATGCTGAGATAAACGGCGGCCTCGGGGCAGTACTTAGCTACGGACCTTCTGCCGTACTACTCCCAAGGAGACTCCAATGCTCCGCATTGGCGCTTTATCGCCTGCTATTGCCGTTTTTTTGATCATCACCGCGTTCCAGTCGACAGCCCAGGCACAGACCGCGACGGTGCCTGCCTATTTCTTCAAACAATGGTCGGTGCAAAGCAATTGCGCCGAGCAGGGCGCCGACCCTGCAGCGCACACGCAAGTCGGCCTGCAATACGTGATCTCGCCGGCCTCGATCTCCGCGGATGGCCTCAACTATGCGTTTGAGGCGATCAATACCGACAGACGAACCTGGCCCGCCGGCTGGGCGGATTTGACGCTCGAATATCGCGCTGGAACTCAGATGACCAGCATTCCGGCCGACTTCGCCTGCGTTCCAGGCGCAGCAGCGAGCTCATCGTTGCTTGCGATGTCAAATTACACGCAATCGGCCGAGCCCTACTACGAGTACGAGCACTGGTATGGATTGGGCACGATTCACGGCGAACCGCACCACGTACTCATTTTCCCGCGCGCCACCAATGGGCCCGACAGCGCTATTATCGTCGTGCTGGACGCCGGTACCGATGGCACGGTGCAGCTCGATCACGACGGAACGATCCACAGCCAGAACTGACAGCCACACCGAGCTTCAGAGCACCGAACAGGCGGGCCTCGTCAGAGGCCCACCTGTGACTAGAATGGGGCGTGCTCCGACATACCGCCTGCAGATTCGCGCTTTTTCTTGCGCCAGTCATCGCTGGCGCGCAATCCGCCTGTGCGGCTGACCTCGCGAGCTTCGCCTGCCATCCGCAGAGCTGCTCCACTTTGGTTCCGGCGACGTCCGTCGATGATCCGACAGACAATGACTGCGCCTACCAGAACGGTAATGAGTGGTGGCTCGACTATGTTGCAGGCTCCCTCGCCTGGAGTGCGGCGCCGCGCAAGCATCCAATTACCGTCGCCATCTTCGACGACGGCGCCGCCATCGATCATCCGGCCTTGCGCAACCGCTTGTGGACCAATGAAGCTGAAGCCCACGGCAAGCCTGGCGTAGACGACGACGGCAACGGCTACGTCGATGACGTCCACGGCTGGGACTTCGTCGACAATCATCCGATTGCCCCGCCCGACGGCGCCTGCCGCGATCAGCCGAGCCACGGCACATTCATGGCAAGCCTGGTTGCGGCCGAGCGCAACAATGGCATCGGCATCGCCGCGGCCGGTTCCGACGGCGCGCGCGTGATGGTGTTGCGGATCGTCGGCTGCGGCGCCGATAGCCGCGTCGATCCACAGCGCATCAAGCGCGCGCTCGCATACGCCACGCGCATGGGGGCGCGGATTTTGAGCTTCAGCGCCCATTGGAATGTCAGCACGCCTGAGCTCGACGCGGCTTTTGCGGAAATCGCCGACCGCCCGCGCTCGCCACGGGCGGCGATTGTCGTCGCCAGCGTGCCGAACAAGGGGGAGCGGGAGGCCGGATTTCCGGCTGCCTACCCCTTTCGGCGCATCGTGCGTGCGGTGCCCATCGGTAACGACGACCGGATCTCCCCGGGCACCGCGGCCATCCCCCAAGGACTCAACTTCGGCGCCCCGAGCGCCTGTGTAATCGGCGCCACGGCGCCACCTGACGGGTTTGGGATCGCTAATGGAAGCTCGAACTCGACAGCGATACTCGCGGGACTTCTGGCGGGCATTTGGGCAAGTCCCCCGTATGCTAGATTCTCGACGGATGAGTTCCTGGCAAGGGTGGTCAAAGCGCGCATGTCGCAAACCCTGCGGCGCTCGCGCCCAGAACTGGGAGCCCCCTATCAAAGTGGAGTGCCGCTCGCGGATGCGTGTACTCTCTTAACCCGAGGGGGCAAATCCGCACAAGTCTGCCACTAGAGCAGTCGGAAGCAGGAAGCGCAACGATGAGCGACACGGAAGCCAGCACAACTGAAATAGCGCCGGGCCGCGAGGGCAATATCTCGCTCGTCACCGCAATCGCCGAACGCAGTGAGCCGCAGAAGGAGCTGTACCTCAAGTTCCGACGTCCGTTGCTGCAGGTATTCCTGCAGCGCCGCATTAACCCCGATGCCGCGCAGGACCTCTTGCAGCGCACGTTTCTGCAGGCGATCCAGAAGATCCGCTCCGACGGCCTCGATGACCCGAGCAATCTCGGCGGCTATTTGTACCGCACGGCAACTAACCTTGCCACGGCATATTGGCGCGGCGAGCTTGCGCGCCAGCACGACAGCGACCGCGAGCTCATGACAAATCTGAAGGACGAAGCGCTGTCGCTGGAAGAGCGCGTCGATCACGACAGCCTGGCGCACTCGGTGCGCGAACTCATGGAAGAGTTGCCGCGACACCGCGACCGCGAGGTGCTCGAGCGCTTCTATCTGCGTGAGGAGTCGCGCGTCTCGATCTGCGAGTCACTGAATCTCACCAGCCTGCAGTTGAATCAGGTGCTATGGCGCGCGCGACAGAGATTCGGTGAGGTCCTGCGTAAACATGGACTGTCGCGCGGCGGCGGCCTCGCGGCTCACGCATCCGAAGGGTAGTGGCGAAGCATGGACCATTTACGATTCAAAGCGGACCAGACAGCGGCAATCTACGTATCGCGCGGACTTGATGCGAGCGCTCAGGAGGACTTCGAGCTGCATCTCATGTCCTGCCCGGAATGCGTTGGCGATGTCGAGGCGTGGCGCGCGATCGAAGCGCACATGCCGCGTGCAGCGCCGCCTTCCGTGCCGCGCGCGGCGCTTGCACGCGGCGGCTTCAGCCAGTGGCGGCGCGCCGCGTCCCTGGTCGGCATCGGCATCGTCGGCGCCGCGGGCGGCTGGTATGCGCGTCCCCTCGCAGATCCCGAGCTTGATCGAACGGCGTTCTTCAATGCACTGCCCTTAAGCCGCGGTGCGTTCGAGTGCATGCCGCTTAAGTTTGCCGCGGATACGCGCCGCGTCGTACTGCGGGTCGCGGCAGTCGACAGCGATCGCCGGGTCGTAGCGCTCAATTCGCGCGGCGAGGAGCTTGCCGCGCGTGGCTACAGCGCACGGCGTCAGTCCGACGGCAGCTGGCTACTGCAGTTCGCGGCCGACACTCTCGCGCGCCGCGCGCTACGCCTCGAGGCGCGCGCGGCAACCGGACCCGCCGAGCCCTTGGGCTGCGTCAGTGCGGAACTCGCCCCTGGCGGGTGAGCTCTAGCCGAACGGGATCTGTGCGAGGCGTTCGCTCTGGCGGCGCAAGAGTGGCCCGAATCCGTGGTGATCGTAGAAGCTCGTGAGCGCTGAGCTATCAGGCTTGCGGCGCCGCAACGCCGCGGCATCGACCGCAAGAGGCATATCGCAGGTGATCATCGTCAGGCGCCGCGCAAGGAACGCCGCGTCGCGATGCACGCGCAGCCGCTCCAGCAAGCCGAGCGCACCGCGCAACTTCAGGCGCGCCACGCGCTCAATTCCCGCATACAGATCCTCAAGACACGCAAATTCCTTCATGAGCGCGGCGGCCGTCTTGGGGCCGATGCCGGGGACGCCCTGGATGTTGTCGACACTGTCGCCGGTGAGAGCGAGGTAATCGGCAAAACGCTCCGGGATGACGCCAAAGCGTTTTTCGATGTCCTCATAGCCAAAGCGCTCGCGATGGCCGTAGTCCCAGTAGTGGTCGCCGTCACGAATGAGCTGCGCCAAATCCTTGTCGCGCGTGATGAGGACCGAGCACACGCCCTCGCGGCGCATGATGGCGGCGAGCGTGCCGATGATATCGTCCGCTTCGTATTCGGGGCTGATGAACGCGGCAACTCCCAAGTGCTGGCAGAACTCCCGGCAGCGCTGGAACTGCAGCTCAAGACCAGGAGGGGGCGGGTCGCGATTTGCCTTGTAGGCGGGGTAAATACGGTTGCGAAACGAGCTTGCAAGGCGCTGATCGAACGCCACGGCAATGTGTGTCGGCCGTACCTTCTCCATCAGGTCGGAGAGAAAACGCGCAAAGCCGAACACGGCATGCGCGGCGTTGCCGTCCTTGTCCGTCATCTCGGGCAGTTCCGAGTAATAGGCGCGAAAGATGTAGACCGACGCGTCGACGAGATAGATCAACCCAGCCCTCCCCGTCAGCGCGCGCGGCGCATCGCTATCAAGTTCGCGGGCTGTGGAGGCGCAGTCAAGGTCAGGAGCGCGGCGCTATCAAGACAGCCAGCGCTGGATGCGGGCGTGCAGCGGGCTCGATCGCGGAAAATGCGCGACCAGATACTCCATTTGGTCCGCCAGCACGCGCCTTCCCTTAAGGAAGATGTACTCCGCGTAGGTCGGCGTGAAGGGCACGGCGATGAGCTGCATCTTCGCCTGCTCCGGGGTGCGCGAGGCCTTCTGATTGTTGCAGCGGCGGCAGGCCGCCACGACGTTCGTCCAGACATCCATACCGTTCTGGCTGAACGGACGGATATGGTCACGCGAGAGCTCGCGGGTCGCGAACCGCATACCGCAGTACATACAGATGTAAGCGTCCCTGCGGAACAGGGTCTGGTTATTCAACGGCGGCACGTAATCGTGACGCGTGTTGCCGGGATTGCCGGTGTGGCCGACAGTCGCGACGATCGAATTCACCTCGAGCGCGGTGCGGCGCCCGGTGCGGGCATTCATGCCGCCGTAGAGCTTGTAGAGGAGCGAGCCGCAGGTATAGGCGACCTGCTCCTGGTGATACAGCCGGGCGGACTCCCGGTAGTCGATCCACTCGAGCGGCATTCCCGAGATATCCGTGCGCAATACCAGCTGCGAGAGTCCGCGCGCCGCCGGCGTGGCGACGATGCGCAGGTCCTCGTCAAAGCCGCCGTCGGCGCGATCGAGATCTAGCCCTAACATAGCTGCTGTAAGATACGGCAGTTTTGTGCAAGAATTCAACGCTGCAAGACCTTAATTTTGCTGAAATAAGCGGCGTGGCCACAGCGCTCAAAAGTCCGCGATAAGAGATAAGCATGCCTGTAATCATCGGTGCGCTGCGCGAGGGAGCGCCAAACGAGACCCGTGTAAGTCTGGTTCCTGAGGTCGCAGACAAATTCGCCGCGAGCGGTGCGCACGTCTGCATCGAGCGCGGCGCCGGCATCCGCGCGCGCTTCCCAGATGCGAACTTCAAGAATGTCGAGTGGCTCGACTCTGGCAATGCGGTGCTTGCGCAGGCGGATGTTGTGCTCACCGTGCAGCCATTGAGCGTCGAGCAGATCGGGAAATTGAAGTCGGGGGCGGTCGTTGTTGGCTTCATGCAGCCGCACGCGCGCCACGCGGAGATCGCAGCATTGCGCGACCGGCGCATCACGAGCTTTGCGATGGAGCTGGTACCGCGAATCTCACGCGCGCAGTCGATGGACGCGCTCTCCTCGCAGGCCGCGATCGCGGGCTACAAGGCAGTCCTCATCGCCGCAAATCACCTGCAGAAGTTCCTGCCGATGCTGACGACCGCCGCGGGCACCATACGTCCGTCGCAGGTGCTGGTGATTGGCGCCGGAGTAGCGGGCCTGCAGGCGATCGCAACCGCGCGGCGCCTGGGAGCGGTCGTTGAAGCCTACGACGTGAGGAGCGCCACCCGCGAGCAGGTCAAGTCCCTAGGCGCCAAATTTGTCGACACCGGCGTCAGCGCCGACGGCCAGGGAGGCTACGCACGCGAGCTCACGGAGGAGGAAAAAAAACGCCAGCAGGAAGTGCTCGATGCGCGCATCGCAGCGATGGACATTGTCGTATCGACCGCATCGGTGCCGGGCCGCACGGCGCCCAAGATCATTTCGCGGGCGGCAGTGGAGCGCATGCGCGCCGGCGCCGTCATCGTCGACATCGCCGCCGAACAGGGCGGCAATTGCGAGCTCACCAAAGCGGGTGAGATTGTCGAGCACGGCGGAGTTACGATCGTCGGCCCGACGAATCTTGCGGCACAGCTCGCCTACAACGCGAGCGAAATGTACGCGCGCAACTTGCTGAACTTCCTGAGGCCCGCGATCGACAAGGGCGAACTGAAGATCGACTGGGACGACGAGGTCTTTGCGCAGTCGTGTCTGACTCACGACGGCGTCATCAAACACGAACCGACACGGCTTGCGCTTGCGGGCTAAGGTGACTGCATGACTGGAATCGTTGCGCTCTACATTTTCATGCTCGCCGCCTTCACCGGCTACGAAATCATCGCGCGCGTGCCGGTTATTTTGCACACCCCCCTCATGTCGGGCTCAAACTTCGTGCACGGCATCGTGCTCGTAGGCGCGATGGTGGCGCTCGGCGAGGCGCACACACCGCTTGAAAAGAGTATCGGCTTCATCGGCGTGCTGCTCGCCTCCGGCAATGCAGTCGGCGGCTATGTGGTGACCGAGCGCATGCTTGAGATGTTCAAGGCGAGCGGCGCGCGCGCGAAGAAGGAAGTGAAGGAGGCGCCCTGATGAGCGAATCGAGCGCCGCTATCCTCATCGAGGCGAGCTACTTCGTCACCGCGGTCCTGTTCATCATGGGCTTGAAGCGCATGAGTTCGCCGGTCACGGCGCGCAGCGGCATCCTGTGGGCGGGCGCCGGAATGCTGGTCGCAACCCTCGTCACGTTCCTGTACCCGGGCATGACGAACTACGAGTTCATTATCCCGGCGATCGTCATTGGCAGCTCGCTCGCCTGGTGGAGCGGCAAACGCGTCGCGATGACCAATATTCCCCAGATGATCGCGCTCTATAACGGCATGGGCGGCGGCGCGGCGGCCGCGATCGCCGCGGTGGAATTGTATCGCGGCGGCTCGCCGGGACCTGCCATCAGCACTCTCGCGGTGGTCGGCGGCATCATCGGCGCGGTCTCCTTCAGCGGCAGCGCCATTGCGTTCAGCAAGCTGCAGGGCCTCATCAAGGGCAGCCGGCGCTTTGGCGGGCAGAAATTCCTGACGCTCATCGTGCTCATCGGCGCGCTCGCACTGGGTGCTCTGGTCGCATCCGGGTTCAACACTTCTCCCGCGGTCGTCACCGGCATCTTTGTGGCCGCGCTGGTACTGGGCGTTAGCATGACTCTGCCCATCGGCGGCGCCGACATGCCGGTCGTCATCTCTTTGTACAATGCTCTCACGGGGCTCGCAGTCGCCTTCGAGGGCTTCGTACTCAACAATGCCGCGATGATCATCGCCGGCACCGTGGTGGGCTCGGCCGGCACGTTATTGACACAGTTGATGGCGAAGGCGATGAACCGCTCGCTCGGCAACGTGCTGTTCGCGGGCTTCGGCGACAGCGCCGTTGCGGCCACCGGCGAGGCCACAAGCGGAAGTTTGAAGCCGATCGAAGCGTCGGATGTCGGCGTGATGATGGCATTTGCGCAGAAGGTCATCATCGTGCCGGGCTACGGCATGGCGGTCGCGCAGGCGCAGCACAAGATCTGGGAACTGTGCCAGCTCCTCATCGACCGCGGAGTCATGGTCAAATTCGCGATTCACCCGGTGGCCGGCCGCATGCCCGGCCACATGAACGTGTTGCTCGCCGAGGCGGGCGTGCCCTACGACCTCATCGCCGACCTCGACGAGATCAATTCGGAGTTCGAAACGGCGGACGTTGCGCTCGTTATCGGCGCCAACGACGTCGTGAACCCAAGCGCGCGCCTCGATAAATCAAGCCCAATCTACGGCATGCCGATCCTGAACGCCGACAAGGCGAAGAACGTGATCGTCATCAAACGCGGCAAGGGCACCGGCTTCTCCGGCATCGAGAACGCACTCTTCTATCTCGACAATGCCCGCATGCTGTACGGCGACGCGCAGAAGGCGGCGGCTGAGCTCATTGCCGCCATCAAGGCGGTCGGCTGATGAAGATCGCGTGGCTCCTCGTTGCTGGAAATCTCATTCTCGCCTCTGCAAACGCAGTGGGCGCCGATGCGCTGCAGATCAAGCCGCGCGCCATGAGCGATGTGATCGCGGCATCGAAGAGCACGGATTGGCGCGCGCTTGACCCGCAGAACACGCTGTACGTAGAGCTTGCTACCGGACGCGTCGTCATTGAACTTGCGCCGGCGTTCGCGCCGAAACATGTGGCCAATATCAAGGCGCTCGTGCACGAGCACTACTTCGATGGGCTCGCAATCTACCGTGCGCAGGACAACTACGTGGTGGAGTGGGGCGACGCGGAGCACCAACGCCCGGTGAAGCAGGCGCAGAAGACCTTGGCGGCCGAATTCTCGCGCACCTCAAAGGATCTGCCTTTCACTGTGCTGCCCGAGCCGGACAGCTATGCTTCCGAAGTCGGATTTGCGGACGGCCTTCCGGCCGCGCGGGAACCGCGCACAAATCTTGCGTGGCTAGCGCACTGTTACGGCATGGTCGGGGCGGGCCGCGACAACGATGTTGACAGTGGCGGGGGCACCGAGCTTTACGTCGTGATCGGGCACGCGCCGCGGCACCTCGATCGCAATGTGACCCTCGTTGGACGCGTCGTCTCCGGCATCGAGCTGTTGTCAACACTCAAGCGCGGCACAGGGCCGATGGGCGTGTACGAACATCCCACGGAGCGCACGCCGATCCGCTCAATCCGGCTCGCCGCCGATGTGCCGGAGGCGGAACGCGCGAAGCTCGAGGTCATGCGTACCGACACGCAGAGCTTCGCCGATCTGGTGGAGGCACGCAGGAACCGACGTGAGGAGTGGTTCAAAGTGCCGGCGGGACACATTGAGCTGTGCAACGTGCCGCTCGTCGTACGGCCGCGCTCCTAAAGAACCGTCAGTTCGGGTGGTGGTCCGCGCCGTGCATGCGATACGCGCGAGTGCGGTCCACCATTTGGCGCCGTTCGGCGGGAGTTGCGCTCTGCCAGCGCTGCTGCAGAACGCGGCGCTGAGCAGACGGCAGGCTTTGGAAGCGGTGAAAGTTGTCGCGCACGATTTTCTGCTCAGTGGGCGGCAGCGAGCGGAACCTCTCAAGGCGCTCGCGCATCATGGTGCGGTGCTGGGAGGGCAGCGCGCGCCATTGCTGAAAACGCTCACGCGCCAGCGTGCGCTGTGCCGCTGGCATTGCCAGCCAACGCTCGCTGCCGCGCGCCAGCGCCGCCTGCCGCGCAGGCGCCAGGCCTTGCCACTGCCCGGAGTACGGTCGCAACAGCTGCTGCTGCTCGGCCGACAGGCTTGACCAGGCGACCGCTTGAGCGGGTGCAGGCGGTGGCGCCGTCTGCGCAAACGCGGGAACGGCCAACGTGAGCAGAGCGATTGCTGCGACGGTACGGAACACCTTCATTTTTCTTCTTCCTCGGCCGTGAGCGGCGGCTTCTTTGCCTTCGCGACCTGCGCGATTTCCGTGTGAGCGAGAAACTCCATCCACTCCTGTCCTTCTGCATCTACAGTGCCCAGATATTCGAGCAGGTCGGCATCCGCGCTCGGCTCGGACACGCTCTCGGCAGCCTTCGCATTATTCGCGTCGTCAGCGTGGTCTATCGCAGGTAAGACGGCAGGCGCTGCCAACAGCCACACGATGTATGCCACGCGCGGCTTGGGCATCAGCTCGTTGCTGCCTGTCCGGCATCCGCCTGCGCGACGGCCCACTCGTAAAAGCCGCCGTCTTCCTGTTCTATGAGATCGAATGTGTCGCTATCGGCAACCAGATCCAGGTCTTCGACCGCACTCGAACCTGGCTCTCCGACCGGCAACATCTGCCCCGGTCGCGGCGCCCACAGCACAACCGCAAGCAACACCGCAGCGACAACACCCGCAGCGGGCGCGAGAGCAAAACTGCGCCAGATAGGCCGCCGCGCGGAGCGCTCCAATTCGGCAGCGGCCGCGTGTCGTGCCTGATTGAGTCGCGAGCGAATGCGGCCGTCGATGCGCAGCACACTCTCCTCAAGGAGCGCGCGCGCGCGCTTCTCGAAGTCGCCCAGCTCCTCATCGTTAGCCGTCATATCGAAAACTCCCCGAGCCGCGCACGCAGCGCCTTCAAGGCGCGAAAATGGTGCGTCTTCACACTGCCTTCGGAACAGCCCATCGCAGTCGCAACTTCAGCGACATCCATGCCTTCAAGATTACGTAGCAGAAACGCCTGGCGCTGTCTATTTGGCAGCTCGTGCAATGCCGCCTCGAGCGCCTGCATGGATTCATCAAGTTCGAGACGGCGGGCGGGCGTCACGGCATCGCTCGGCGCCTGCGCGATGGGATCGATGCCCTGTTCGTCTTCGTCGTCGCGATGCGCGGGCAGCCAAGCCATGATGCGTGCGCGCACCGTGCGGCGGCGCTGCATGTCGCGAATGCGATTCTCTAGAATGCGATAAAAAAGCGGCCGCCATTCTTCGGCGGGACGATTAGCGTAGGCGCGCGCGAGCTGCAGCATGGCGTCCTGCACGGCATCGAGCGCGTCGTGCTCGTGACGCAGCGCAGATTGTGCAATCTTGAACGCCTTGAGTTCAACGCCGGCCAAAAATTGGTTGAGCGCGCGAGATTGGGCGTTGAGTTTCGAGTGCGTAAAATCCACGTCGCCGTGCACTGCGACAGGCGTGTTATAACCAGACGCGAGCGTAGCAAAGGCACTCATGCGGCGTATAACGCGCGTGCAGGCGTTCTCGTTGACCCGCCATGCAATCCAACATAAGTCATTGATTATACAAGTGTTCTAAGAACATGAGTAGAGCCGCCGTCTGGCGCGTGGTGCTCGACATGCCACTGCGGCGGCCATTCGATTACCTGCCGCCCGCAGAGGACGTTTGTCATCGGGTCGCACCCGGGGTCCGTGTTCGAGTGCCCTTTGGGCGCCAGCGCCTGATCGGAGTCGTGATCGGGGACGCCGCGCATTCTGAGATCCCCGCGGAACGTTTGCGCCCCATCCTGGAAGTGCTCGATAGCGAGCCCGTGCTCGATCCTGCGATGCTCGCTCTGTTGGTGTGGTCGGCGGACTATTACCACCATCCTATCGGCGAGGTGCTGGCGGCAGCGCTGCCGAAAGCGCTGCGGCTTGGTGCCGCCGCGCGCGCCGTGCGTGAGCGCTGGCTTGCGAGCTCTCTCGGGCGCGAGGCCGTCGCGCAGGGCGAGCCCAAGCGCGCGCCGCTGCAACGTCGCGTGCTCGTGTACCTCGTTGAGAATGACGGCGCATGCAGCGATGCACTCGCGGCGCTCACGAGCGCCTGGCGCGCGGCGCTCGCCGCACTCGCGCGCCGCGGCTGGATCACGTCAATGAATGAAGCGCTCACGGCCATGGCGCCTGCGGCGGTGAGCGAAGCGCAGGGATTTGTGCTCAATCAGGAGCAGCATGCGGCAGTTGAAACGGTCGGCGCACAACTTGAGCGCTTCGGCGCCTATCTTCTCCACGGCATCACCGGCAGCGGCAAGACCGAAGTCTACTTGCAGCTTGTCGCGCGCGTGTTGGCGCAGGGCAAAGGCGCGTTGATCCTCGTGCCGGAAATCGGTCTCACGCCGCAGCTCGTCGGCCGTTTTCGCGAGCGCTTCTCGGCGCCGCTTGCGGTGCTGCATTCCGGACTCACCGATAAGCAGCGCCTGGATGCCTGGCGGCAGGCATTTAGCGGTGATGCGCGCATTGTGCTCGGCACCCGCTCGGCGGTCTTCGCGCCGGTGCGTGCACTCGGTCTCATCGTCGTCGACGAGGAGCACGATGCCTCCTTCAAACAACACGAAGGCGGCTTTCGGTATTCGGCGCGCGACATGGCGGTAGTGCGAGCGCAGCGGGCGGCCGTTCCTATTGTGCTCGGTTCTGCGACTCCAGCATTGGAGACACTCTTCAACGTGGTCGCCGGAAGATACCAGCGCCTGTCATTGCCGCGGCGCACGGCGCAAGCGCAAGCGCCGCGCTTGGGGCTCATCGATCTGCGCGTCAACGCCGTGCAGGCCGGCATTTCCACGCCGGTCATCGAGGCCATCAAGCGCCATCTCGGCGCGGACGGGCAGATCCTGGTGTTTCTCAATCGGCGCGGCTACGCGCCGACACTCCTATGCACGGCCTGTGGCTGGACGGCGCCGTGCCAAGACTGCGATGCGCGCCTCACGGTGCACCAGGCCGCCGGGCGCCTGCGCTGTCATCACTGCGGTGCCGATGCACCGCTGCCCGAGCGCTGCCCACAATGCGGATTTGCCGTGCGCCCCGTCGGCCAGGGGACACAGCGCATCGAGGAGAAGCTCGCCGAGCTTTTTCCCAATGCGGCGCGCGTGCGCCTGGATCGTGACGTCGCGCGGCAGCGCGGCGACATCGAAGCGGTGATGCAGCGCATGGCCTCGGGTGATGCGCGCATTCTCATCGGCACGCAGATGGTTACCAAGGGGCACGACTTTCCCAACCTCACGCTCGTGGTCGTGATGAATGCCGACCGCGGTCTGTTCAGCACGGATTTTCGCGCCCCCGAGCGGCTAGCGCAGACCATTGTGCAAGTGGCCGGGCGCGCCGGACGCGGCGCGAAACCCGGCGAGGTGTTGATTCAGACGGAATTTCCCGAGCACCCTCTGCTGCGCAGTCTCCTCGCGGAAGGCTACGACGGCTTCGCGCGTGCGGCGCTCGTGGAGCGCGAGCAGGCCGCGTGGCCGCCCTACAGCCGGCTCGCCGCCGTGCGTGATTCGGCGCCGAGCGCTGCGGCAGCCTTGGAGTTTCTCAGCGCCGCGCGCCGTGTGGCGCGGCCGCCGCGCGCGGTGCGAATCTTGGGACCGGTACCCGCCGCGATGGCAAAGCGCGCCGGCCGATACCACGCGCAGTTGCTCATCGAAAGCGCCGAGCGTAATGCGCTGCATCGCTTTCTCGACGGCTGGATCGACGACATTGAGCAACTGCGGGAGGGCCGGCGCGTGCGCTGGGCGCTCGATGTCGACCCGCTCGAGCTTTTCTAGGCACCCGGCGCTGGTAGACTCGCCCGCTTTGCACCGACGGACTACCGCTCGTGAAGCAGCAACTCGAGGAGCTCTTGCAGGCTGCGCTCGCCGGCATCGGCGACGCCTCTGTAGCGAGCGCGAAAAACGCGCTTGTGAGCGTGGAGCGCGCCCGCGATGCGCAGCATGGCGATTTTTCGAGCAACATCGCCCTCAAGCTTGCGAAAGCCGCGCGCCGCGATCCGCGCGAGCTTGCACAGGCAATCGTCGCGGCATTGCCGGCAAGTGCGCTCGTGGCGCGCACCGAGATCGCCGGCGCAGGCTTCATCAATTTCCACCTCACAAGCGACGCCTACCACGCGGAGCTGCGCGCGATACTCGATCAAGCTGGCGCCTACGGCCACTCCGAGAAAGCGGCCGGCAAATCCGTCATGGTTGAGTTCGTCTCCGCTAATCCCACCGGACCCTTGCACGTCGGTCACGGCCGGCACGCCGCCTACGGCGCGAGTCTTGCCAACCTTCTCGCGGCGGTCGGCCATCGCGTCTATTGCGAGTACTACATCAATGATGCCGGCCGGCAGATGGAGATCTTCACGGCAAGCGTCTGGCTGCGGTACCTCGATCTGTGCGGCGAGAAATTTGCCTTCCCGGCGAGCGGCTATCGCGGCGCTTACATCGTGCCGATCGCCGCAGAGCTACTGGCGCGCGTTGGACAGAGGCTCAAGCGCACAGGCAGCGAGCTCGTTGCCGATTTGCCGCCCGATGCGCCCCCGAGCGACGGCGATGCCTACATCGATGCCGTGATTGCGCGCGCGCGCGCGCTCATTGGCGAGGCGGGCTTTCGCGAGGTCAATGACTTCGCGCTCGCCAAGATGTTGGAGCTGATCCGCAGCGATCTTGCCGAGTTCGGCGTCAATTTCGACAACTGGTTCTCCGAGCGCGACCTCATTGAAGCCGGCGACGTCGATCGCACGCTCGCGACGCTCAAAGCTTCCGGGCATCTTGAGCTGCGCGATGGCGCCTGGTGGTTTCGCTCCACTGCATTCGGCGATGAAAAAGATCGCGTGGTCGTGCGCGAGAACGGCCAGAAGACCTACTTCGCATCCGACATCGCGTACCACCTCAATAAGCGCGCGCGCGGTTTCGACCATCTGATCAACGTCTGGGGCGCGGATCATCACGGCTACATCGCACGCGTGCGCGCAAGCCTTGAGGCTGCGGGCGCGGCCCACGACTACCTCGAAGTGCGTCTCATCCAGCTGGTCGCGCTCTTCAAAGGCGGCGAGCAGCTCTCGATGGGCAAGCGCTCCGGCGAGTTCGTGACATTGAAGGAACTGCGGGAAGAGGTTGGCAACGACGCCACGCGCTTCTTCTATGTCATGCGCAGCAACGAGCAGCATCTGGATTTTGATCTCGAGCTTGCGAAATCGCGCAGCAACGACAACCCCGTGTATTACATTCAGTACGCGCACGCGCGCGTCGCCAGCGTCATGCGACAAGTGCACGACCGCGGCCTGGCGTTTGACGCGCATCTTGGGCGCGCACATCTCGCGCTGCTATCCGCCGACTACGAACTTGCGCTCATGCGAAGCTTGGCGAGCTACCCGGAAGTGCTCGAGCTTGCGGCCGCGCAGCGCGCGCCGCACATGCTGGTCCACTATCTGCGCGAGCTTGCCAACGCCTTCCATACCTATTACAACGCCCAACAGTTCATCGTCGCGGATACGAAGCTGCGTAACGCGCGCCTTGCGCTCGTCCTGGCCGTGCAGCAGGTGGTGCGCAACGGACTCGCACTGCTTGGCGTCGCGGCGCCCGACAGCATGTAGTGCGGACACCATGGCAAAACTGACCGCTCGCGACTACAAAAAAGCGCCGCGGCGTGCTTTTGATCTGGCGCGCGCCCGCGAATTCGGCGCCGGCGCGCTGGTTGGCGCCGTACTCACAGGCGCGGTGTTCCTTTACATGGGCGAGGTGCACCACACGTCTGCGGATGAACCAAGGCCGCAGCCGCGGCACGCGGCGCCCGCCGATGCCGAGCCGCTCGGCGCGCATGGCAGCGATGAGCGTTACGACTTCTACGAGATGCTGCCGCACTTTGAGGTGGTCGTGCCCGAGAAGGAGCGCGACGTGAAGCACGACCTGCCGACCGGTCGCGTGGACAAGCCGGGCGTGTATGTCCTGCAGGCGGGCTCCTACAAGAACCTCTCCGACGCGGAGCGCGTGCAGGCGCAGCTCGCCAAACAGGGCGTTGATGCGAAGGTGCAGCGAGTGGCTGTCGACAACGATGTCTGGCACCGCGTGCGCGTCGGTCCGCTCAACGACATCAACGAGATCAATCGAATTCGCAAGCAGCTGCAAGCCGCCGATGTCGATGCACTCGTGATTCGTATCGGCGACTAGTCCTCGCTTACGTTGCGAAAGTCGACGCCGAGCGCACGCAATTTGCGGTACAGGTGCGTGCGCTCCATGCCAACGCGTTTGGCAAGCTGCCCGACCTTGCCGTTGCAGAGTAATAGCTGCTGCTGCAAATAAGCGCGCTCGAACTGCTCGCGCGCTTCGCGCAGCGGCAGTGCGAGCAGGTCCTGTTTGACGAGCGGCTCGGCGGAGGGCAGTTGCACCGCCAGTTCCTGCTCGATCTCCTCGAGGCGAATCTCCTCCGGTCCGCCCTGGATCAGCAGGCGCTGCACAAGATTCTTAAGCTCGCGCACATTGTCGGGCCAGGGATAGTTCCTTAAGCGATTCTGCGCCGCAACGCTGAAGTGCCTGAATGTCAGATTTTCAGTATCGACCGAGCGATCGACAAAATGACGTAGGAGCTCCGGTACATCCTCCGCATATTCCCGCAGCGGCGGCACGCGTACGATGAGCGCATTCAGTTGCGCGAGCAAGTCGCGGCGAAATCCGTCCGCGCCACCGTGGTGCTCAATATCCGGCTGCGCCGAGGACAGGACGCGCGCGCCGAAGGCGACCGGCTGCGAGCCGCCCAAGCGCGTGAAGCGTCCCGATTCAAACACGCCGATCAGCAGCCGCTGGACATTCGGCGGCAGATCTTCAATCTCGTTGATGAAGAGCGTGCCGCCGCCGACCTCCTCAAGAAGCCCCGCGGGTGCGGCATGCCCGGCCTCTTCGCGCCCGAAGAGCTGCAACTGCGCATCCGTCTCGCGCAGAGCGCTCGCGATGATCGACACAAATGGCCGTGCGCTGTGCGCGCCCTGCTCGTGCAGGTAGCGCGCGCACGCCTCGCGCCCCGAGCCCGGCTCGCCCAACAGCAGTACCGAGGAGGAATGCGCCGCGATCTGTAAGAGGTGCGTGCGCAGTTGCTGCATGAGCCGGCTCTTGCCAACGGGCATCAACAGCGGCGGCGCGTGCAGCTTGCCGCTCTGGCGACGGCGTTTGCCGGCATCGAGCGCGCGCTCGACGGTGCGCAGAAGCTTCGCGAGCGACAGTGGCTTTTCGACGAAATCAAAGGCCCCAAGACGGGTCGCTTCGACAGCCGTCTCAACAGTGCCGTGGCCGGACATCATCACCACCGGGCAGCCGTCTGCATTGGCTGCCGACCACTCGCGCAGCAACGAAATGCCGTCGACGTCGGGCATCCAGATGTCGAGCAGCACGAGATCCGGGCTCTGGCGCGCCCGCGACGCACGCGCTTGCACCGCGTTCGCAGCGACATCCACTTCATAGCCCTCCTCGGAGAGAATTTCCTTCAGGAGACTGCGGATGTCCGCCTCGTCGTCGACGACCAGAATGTGTGCCGCGCTCATACAATTTCCCTCCGCAATTCCCCGCGTCGATCCCGCGCGCCGGGGGCGGACCGCGTGCTATCCGTCATCGGCAGGACTACGCGAATGCGCGCGCCGCCCTCGGGCCGATTGTCAGCATCGATGCGGCCACCATGCTCCTCGACGATCTTCTTAACGATAGCAAGCCCAAGGCCCGTGCCCTTGGGCTTGCTCGTCACGTACGGATCGAAAACTCGACCCAACAGCTCGCGCTGAAATCCGGGGCCATTGTCACACACCGTGATGGTGGCGTACTTGGCATCCCCTCCCTGCTCGAAGCGGGTCGCAATCTCAAGGCGTGGGGTGGCGACGCCGTCGAGCGCCTCGAGCGCGTTGATCACAAGGTTGTTCAGGATCTGGCGCACACGCCCGCGATCGGCTTCGATGCCGTCGATGCGCTCGTCGAGCTCGAGGCGAATGTCCACACGCGCATCGTGCGGTCGGTAGAGGTCGGCGACTTCACCGGCGAGCTGGTTCAGGCTGAAGTGCGTGATGCGCATCTCGGGGGCGCGCGCATATTCGCTAAACGCATTCACCATCTGCTGCATGGTCTGCACCTGTTGCACGATCGTGCGCGTGGCGCGCTCCAACACTTCGGCGTCCGGCGGCGACATGCTCGTGAGAAAACGCCTGCGCATGAGCTCGGCGGAGAGCTGAATGGGTGTGAGCGGATTTTTGATCTCATGCGCCAGGCGCCGCGCAACCTCGCCCCAGGCGGCGTCGCGCTGCGCTTGCAGGAGTGTCGTGATGTCATCGAACACAATCACGTACCCGACCTTGCCGTCGGCGCCGGCTTGCGGCGTGCATGCGCACATGAGAATGCGGCCCCCCGTTGCGCTATCGAGGTCAAGCTGCTCACGCCACTCCTCGCGGCCGGCTGCAAAGCGCACCCCGAGCGCTGCCACAAACTGGCCGAGTCGCTCATTGCCGGCGGTCAGTTCCGGCAGCCCACGACCGGTCGCAGCGGACAGATCCGTGCCGAGGATTGCTCCGGCAGCCTGGTTTGCGATGCTCACCGTGAGCTCGCGATCTACGACCACGACACCCGTTGTGAGCCGCGCGAGAATGATTGCGAGTCGCTCACGCTCGCGCTCGACGACGTGCTGGCTGCGGGTCGCCTCCTCGCGTGCGCGCCGCAGACGCTTGGTCATATCATTGAATGAGTGGACCAAAAAGCCCATCTCATCGCGCGATGGCAGTGGCAAACGTGTCCCGAAGTCGCCCTTGCCGACAGCGCGCGTGCCTTCAATCAGATCCTGCACAGGGCGCACGAGCCGCTGTGCGGAGAAGATGGCGCCGTAGATTGCCGCGAGCATTGCGAGCAACAGCACGAGGGTCAGCGTCAGCCGGAAACTGCTCTTCAGAGGTTCGCGCAGCGCAGCAAGCTCACCGTACTGGGAATACGCGTGCTGCACGGCCTCTGAGAGCGCGGCGAGCTGCGTGGGCACCTCATAGATCGCGATGAGATAGCGATCATCACGGCGGCCGGTGGCTTCGGTGAACGGCGCCGCCGTGCGAATCAGGTATTCACCGCCGGCTTGCGGCTCCAGACTCACGTAGGCGCGGCGCTCACCCACCTGTCGCAAAAGGTCCGCTGGCGGACGGCTCGGCAGGGATTCCAGCGGATTTTCGAGGCTCGCCGCGATGATGCGCTCGTGCGAGCCGAACACCGCCATCTCGAGCGCCCCGGTAGCACGGCGCTCCTCGTACACGCGGTGCGCGACATCTTCGGCCGAAGCGTCGAGGAGCGAATGCGCCAGATTCTCGGTGTGGCGCGAATACTCGCGCACCCGCAGATCGAGCGCCGAACGCGACAGCACCAGAGCATCATTCAGGCCCTGCTTCACCTCGAGGTGAAACCAGCTGTCGATGCCGCGGTTCAAGAACTGCAGCGAGAACAGATACACGATCAGGAGCGGCGCCACCACCAGCGCACCGAAAATAGCCACCGTGCGCGCCGTCAGGCGCGATCCGGGCACATGCGCGCGATAGTCGCGCACGAGCTGCGTAATCTTGCGCGCGAGCAGCGCGAGCAGCGCGATGACGCCAACCAGATTGAGCAGCAGAATCCACGGCTGCAGGCGGCTGAATTCCCCTGAATTCTGCACGCTCTTGGCGAGCAACAGGAGCGCGCCCACTCCTACCCCCGCCCACAGCACAACGAGTGCGACCGCGCGCCAGCGCGGCTTGGCCTTGGTCGCCTCAGTCACACTGGCAGTAACCACGTGTACCACTCGCTAACGCGATGCCAATCATCGGTCCAGAACATGAGCGCGCGCAGCGAGGCCGGCAAGCGGCCGCGGCGCACGCCCGCGCGCACGCTGATGCGGTAGCTGCCTTGGGCAAGCTGTGGCTCGACCAGTACCGGCCAGCCCTCCACCGTGCCCAGATCCGAAAGCGCCTCCTCGAGCGTCGCGAAGCTCTTTTGGTTACCGCTGCGCACGTCGCGCACGAGATAGCGATCGCTCACGGCGTGGTAGTCAAGCTCGCGCCGCAGCGTCAGATCCACAATGTCGGCATTGAGCCAGAAGCGCCGCTCGCGCTCGATCCGCACATCAAGGTCAACCGTCAGCGTCACACCGTCGTGCAGCGCGTCGCGAATCACAGGGTTCACGGGGTAGTCGATCCTCGCGTGCAGCAGGAACACGCCGCCCTCAACGCTTACATAGGCGGAACGAACCTGCAGCACCCCGTCGAGCGCGTCGGCATGGGCAGGCGGGACGCACGCAGTCAGGATGAGTGACATGAGCACCCATCGCGGAGAGAATTGACCGACTCGTAGCATGGATGCAACGCTTGACTGCGCCGAGCGCATTAGGTTCCGACAGCTGTCTTTTCGAGGCAAGCATAATAGAACCCGTCGGTGCCCGCCTCTGCGCCCGGCAATAGTTGTACGCCTACAACGCGCTTGCGGGCACCGGGCGGCAGATCACCAAGCGGCGGCATGGGGCCCGGGCGCGCGTTACCTTCGGCCGCGAGAAAGCTTGCGACGACCTCGTCGTTTTCGGCCGGCAGCACGGAGCAGGTGGAATATAGAAGCCGGCCGTTCGGGGCGAGCAGACCGAAGCACGCGCGCAGAATCTGAAGCTGCACCCGTGCCATGTTGGCGATGTCCTTGCGTCGGCGCAGAAGCTTGATGTCCGGGTGACGCCGGATCACTCCGGTCGAAGAACAGGGTGCATCGACCAGAATGCGATCAAACGGCCGACCGTCCCAAAAACCTTCCGGATGGCGGACATCGCCTACAATGACTGTGGCCTTGCGCGATAGCCGATCGAGATTTTCCTGGATCCGTGCGCATCTTGCAGCGTCGATATCCACCGCAACGAGCTCGGCCAATCCCGCGGTGTGCTCGAGGAGATGGCCGGTCTTACCGCCCGGTGCGGCACAGGCGTCGAGCACGCGCATACCCGGACCGGCGTCGAGAAGCATCGCCGCAAGCTGCGCGCCACCATCCTGCACCGACACCACCCCTTCCTTGAATCCGGGCAGTGCGGCTACCGCCACGGCGCGCTCGAGCTCAACGGCGGTTCCGGCCCAGGCGAGCGCGCGCGCCGTCGTGCCGACCTTTCCGAGCTCGGCAAGATATTGCGGCACGCTCACGCGCGTCAGATCGACCCTCAAGACAAGCGGCGGATGATGATTGCCCGCCTCGAGAATCATCTCGACATGCTCCGGCCACGCACGGCGGATCTCATCAACGAGCCAAGCCGGATAAGCGGTGCGTGCGGCGAGATCCGCGTCGCTGCGCGCCAGCAGCACGCCGCGCTCGGTCACGAAGCGCCGCAACACGGCATTCACGAGGCCCGTTACCGCCTGCCGGCCTAGGATCCGCGCCGCGTCGACTGCCAGATGCACGGTGAGCTCCGGCGCATTCCTCGAGTATTCGATCTGGTGAGCGCTCGCAATGAGGAGCGCGCGGATCTCGGGCGTCACTTTGTCCGGCCGGTCGATGAGCAGTTCAAGCGCGGGTGCCAGGCGCAGATACCAGCGCAGGCTGCCAAGCGTGATCGCGCGGATAGCGGCGCGATCGGCCGATGATTGAAACACTGCCAGCGCTTTTTCCGAAGACTGTCCCGCAGATGCGACAGCGGCAATCGCGCGCGCGGCTTCTGCGAGCGTCGTAGCACCCGGTGCCGGACCTTCTCGTATGGTTTGGCGCTCGGCCATTCCCGCTACGTCAACTATCCGAGGCGCTCGCCGAGGAGCGTGCGGCCGCCCGCGAACTCGCGCGCCGTAACCGGCCGGCGGCCGGGCCGCTGCACGAGCGTTATCCCCAGGCGTCCTGCCCCACATTGCACCACGACCGACTCATCGCGGACCGCAACGACGGTACCGGGAACGGCCTCGTCCGCGGGCGCTTCGGCTACATCGACGCGCGCCGCGAGAATGCGCAGCTGTTCGTCCGCAAAGCGGGTTTCGGCGATCGGCCAGGGATTGAAGGCGCGGATCTGCCGATCGATCTCACCGGCACTTCCTTGCCAGTCGATGCGCGCTTCGGATTTACTGATCTTGTGCGCGTAGCAGACGCCTTCCTGAGGCTGTGGGGTGGCCTGCAGCGCGCCGCTTGCCAGCCCATCGAGCGCCACGAGCAGCGTGCTCGCACCGAGCTTGGCGAGCTCATCATGCAAGGTGCCTGAGGTATCCGCCGCGCCAATGGCAAGCGGCCTCTGCAAGAGGATGGGCCCGGTATCAAGACCGGCGGCCATGCGCATGAGGGTGATGCCGGTGCGTGCATCACCGGCAAGGAGGGCCCGTTGAATGGGCGCGGCACCGCGCCAGCGGGGCAGCAGCGACGCATGGATGTTGACGCAGCCAAGACGTGGGGCGTCGAGCATTGCGGGCGGCAGAATGAGGCCGTAGGCAACTACGACGAGCACGTCCGCTCGCCAATCAGCAAGCTGCCTCAGCGCCGCATTGCCCTTGAGCGTTGCGGGCTCGAGTAGCGGCAGCGCAGCAGCAAGCGCCGCCGTTTTCACCGCGCTTGCAGCAAGCTGCTGGCCGCGCCCGCGCGGCCGGTCCGGCCGCGTGAACACACCGACGACTGCATGGCGCGACGCGAGCAGAGCCTGCAATGCCGTGCGAGCGAACTCAGGCGTTCCAGCGAACGCAACGCGCAGTGCGGTCACGAAGGAGGCCGGGGTCGCTCGGCTCAATAGGCCCGGACGCTGGAAGTCTGGCGGGTGCGCGCGCTCTTCTCTTTGCGCTCCTTCTCGAGCTTTTTACGAATGCGCTCGCGGCGCATATCCGACAGATAATCGACGAATAGCTTCCCCTCGAGATGGTCGAGCTCGTGCTGCACGCACACGGCGAGCATCTCCTCGAAGTCCCGCTCAAAAACCTGGCCGGTCCGATCCTGGGCGCGCACGCGCACCCGCGCCGCCCGCTCTACCTCGTCAAAGATGTCGGGGACGGAGAGGCAGCCTTCCTCAGCGCTGCTCACGCCCTCGCGGCTTAGAATCTGAGGATTGATGAACACCAGTGGCTGATCGCGTTCTGCCGAGACGTCGGCGACAATGACCCTCTGATGGGCATCGATCTGGGTTGCCGCAAGCCCGATTCCGGGGGCCGCGTACATGGTGTCGAAAAGATCATCGACCAGGCGGTGAAGCTCGGCGCCAAACACGCTCACCGGCTGCGCTTTGGTACGCAGCCGCGGATCGGGATATTCGAGGATAGTGCGCAAGGCCATGATGCTGACTCGCAATGCTCGTGTATTCGACTCGAAAATGCTGCTAATGTTCTGAAGCGTTACGAGAAAATCGGCTTGGCGTCGAGGGGTTTTGGCCCGCGGCGGCCGCCGTGATCTAGTGCACAAAGTGAACATTAAACCGTGTGCGCTCGACCCGACCCGATTATAACAGCGGGGTTGCTGCCCCTCCCGGATGTAAGGAGCGGAGGATGTTTCCAAATCAATTACTTAAGGCTCGCCTGGGTGCGGGTCTGGCCGCAGTGGTCTTAGGCCTTGCTGCGTGCACAATGCACCGTTCGCACGAGGCGTCGGTCGCGGACTCCGCTGTGCGACCGCATTCGGCGGGTTCCTCTGAATCCACCGCACCGCCTGACATGACGGCAACCGAGGCGGCGGTCGCCGCAGGCGGTGCCGAAACGGCAAGCGCCGCGCAATCGGGCACATCGGCCAACGGTCCGGTCATTAATGCGAGCGCGCCCAAGAGCTACACCGTCAAACGCGGTGACACCCTATGGGGCATCGCAACGCTGTTCCTGCGCGATCCGTGGCTGTGGCCCGAGATCTGGTATGTCAATCCACGCATTGAAAATCCGCATCTCATCTACCCCGGCGATGTGCTCGCGCTCGCCTACGGCGCCGACGGCCGGCCGATGCTGCAAGTCGTTTCCGGCGGTGCGGCGCGGCTCGATCCGCGCCTGCGCAGCTCACCGCTCGACGGTGCCATCCCGACCATTCCGTATTCGGCCATCGCGGCGTTCCTGTCGCGCCCGACCGTGCTGTCGATCGACCAGGTGCGCAATTCACCGCACGTCCTGATCTTCCGCGAGGAGCATCAGGCGGGCGGCACGGGGCATGAGTTTTATGTGCGCGACCTGAACGCGGCGCCGAATGCGCGTTTCACCGTGGTGCATGTCGGTGAACCGCTGCACGACCCGGACACCGGTCGGATGATGGGCTATCAGGGTATCTATACGGCCACCGCCGTGATCACCCGTCCGGGCAATCCCGCCAAGGGTCTCCTGACGGACGCCGCCCGCGAGACACTGCGCGGGGATCTCGTGTTGGCCGCTGCGAACGATGCGCCCTCCACCCTCACGCTGCGCGCGCCGAAGAACGAAGTACACGGACGCATCATGTCTGTGATCGATGGCGTAAGGCTTATTGGCCAGTTTGACGTCGTGCTCATCAATCGCGGCACGCAGGATGGCGTCGACGCCGGTGACGTACTGGCCATAGATCGAATCGGCGATGTGGTGCGCGACAACGGCGTCAGCAACGATCGCGGTGTCGGCTTTGGCGGCGGCGCACACGTGCGCCTGCCGGATGAGCGCGCCGGCACATTGCTGCTCTTCAAATCGTTCGATCACATGAGCTATGGGCTCGTCGTCGCGGAGTCGAGTCCCGTACGCGTCGCGGATATCGTCCGCAACCCCTAAAAAGCAGCCTCCGCCAGGCGTGCGGCGCAGCCGCGCCGCCGCCCTTGGTACGGGGTGTATTGGACACGGCTTGGGAAATACTGTTAGATGCGCTTCGCTTTAGGAGCCGCGAGCGATGGCGCATTTATCGCGTCATGTCGTTGATTTTAAAGCTCAAACTGGCGCGTCGCGCCTCAACTTGGCGGCCCCTGCGGTGCCCATATCATAGATGATGACCGGCAGCGTTCTTGACATCCTGATCTACGTATTCGACCGCTATATGCTCGACGAGGCGCCCGAGGCGCCCGAGCGAGACGCTTTAGCGCGCGATCTTGCGTGCGTCGGTTTCACGCACGAGAACGTCGAGCGGGCGCTGGATTGGCTCGCCGACCTGGCTTCGGTGCGCGAGCGAGCGCCCCTCGATCCCGAGATCGACCATGGCGGATCTGCAGTGCGCATCTTCTGCGAAGGGGAGGTGTCGCGCCTGTCGACCGAATGCCGCGGCTTTCTGCTCACTCTCGAGCGCCTGGGCGTGCTTCAGCCTCTGCAGCGCGAAATCGTGATCGATCGGATGCTGGCACTTGATGCCGACGAGCTCGATACCGAGCAGCTGAAGTGGGTTGTGCTCATGGTGCTGTCGAGTCAACCGGGCCAGGATCTCGCCTTCCAGCGACTTGAGGATCTGGTGTCAACCGCACATGCGAGCGGGCCGCATTGAGGCAGCGCCTCGTTGGGCGCGGTACGCATGACTGAGAATCTCGTCATCGTGGAATCCCCCGCGAAGGCACGCACCATCAAGAAGTATCTGGGGAAGGACTTCGAGGTGCTCGCCTCCTACGGCCACGTGCGCGACCTCGTGCCGAAGGAAGGCGCAGTTGACCCCGAGCACGGTTTTTCAATGCAGTACCAGGCGCTCGAAAAGAGCGCCCGCCACGTCGACGCCATCTCGCGCGCACTGCGCAAGGCCAAAGCCCTCTATCTCGCAACCGATCCTGACCGCGAAGGCGAAGCGATCGCCTGGCATCTGCAGGAGATCCTGAAGTCGCGCGATGAGCTTACCGGCAAGAAGGTGCATCGCGTGGTGTTCTACGAGATCACGAAGAACGCTGTGCGCCAGGCGGTGGCCGAGCCGCGCGAACTGTCGCTCGAGCTCGTCAATGCGCAGCAGGCGCGCCGTGCGCTCGATTATCTCGTCGGCTTCAATCTGTCGCCGCTCCTATGGAAAAAAGTGCGTCGCGGCCTCTCGGCCGGACGCGTGCAAAGCCCCGCGCTGCGCATGATCTGCGAGCGCGAAGCCGAGATCGCCGCCTTCAACGCGCAGGAGTACTGGACGCTTGACGGCGAGGGCGAACATTCGCAGCAACGCTTCCCTGTGAAGCTCATTGAATACCAGGGCACGAAGACCGAGCAGTTCAGCTTCGTCAACGAAACGCAGGCGCGTGAGGTCGAGCGCACCCTCAAGGCGGCGGCGGGCGCCGGCGCCGCGACAGCGGGCGCGCTTACGGTGCTCTCCATCGACCGCAAACAGCGTCGCCGCTATCCCGCGCCGCCGTTCACGACCTCAACACTGCAGCAGGAAGCCGCGCGCAAGCTCGGCTTCAACGCGCGGCGCACCATGCGCCTCGCCCAGCAGCTCTACGAGGGCGTCGACATCGGCGCCGAGGGCAGCGTTGGACTCATCACTTATATGCGTACCGACTCCGTGTCGCTCGCGGCCGAGGCGGTCAGCGAGCTGCGCCAGGTCGCAGCAAAACTTTATGGACCGGAGAGCGTCGCCGAAGAAATCCGCGTCTACAAGACCAAGTCAAAAAATGCGCAGGAGGCGCACGAGTCGATCCGCCCGACCTCAGCCTCGATCACGCCCGCGGACATCGAGGGCAAGGTCGATGGCGATCTCTACCGCTTGTATGCACTCATCTGGAAGCGGGCGGTCGCCTGTCAAATGAGTCATGCGGTGTTTGACACCGTCGCCGTGGATCTGCTCGCCGGAGCCGATGGCGCGAAGCGCCACGTGCTGCGTGCCAACGGCTCCACCCTCGTCACGCCCGGCTACATTGCGGTCTACCAGGAAGGCACCGACGACTTGAAGACCGACGATGACGATCACGTGCTGCCGCCAATGAACGAAGGCGATACGGTGGCATTGACGGCCTTGCGCGCCGAGCAGCATTTCACCGAGCCGCCGCCGCGCTTTTCGGAGGCATCGCTCGTGAAGGCGCTCGAGGAGTACGGCATCGGCCGGCCGTCGACCTACGCGACCATCATCTCGACGCTGCAGGATCGCGAATATGTTGAGATGGACAGCCGCCGCTTCATACCGACCGACATCGGCAAGATCGTCAACCGCTTCCTCACTCAATATTTTCATCGCTACGTCGAGTACAGCTTCACCGCCGAGATGGAGGATGAGCTCGACGCCGTCTCCCGCGGCGAGGAAGACTGGAAGACTCCGCTGGTGAAGTTCTGGAAGCCGTTCATCGAGCAGGTCAAAAGCACCGACAAAAACGTCACCCGCGAACAGGTCGCGCAGGCGCGCGAGCTCGGCAGGGATGCGGGCACCGGCAAGCCGATTACCGTGCGCATGGGGCAATACGGCCCGTTCGTGCAGATCGGCACCAAGGACGATGCGGACAAGCCGCGCTTCGCTGGCCTGCGGCCGGGGCAGAAAATGGATCTCATCACGCTCGCCGAAGCGCTCGAACTGTTCAAGCTGCCGCGCACGCTTGGGACAACTGCGGACGGCGCCGCAATCCTCAGCAACGTTGGCCGCTTCGGCCCGTATATCAAATACGGCGCCAAATACGTGTCGCTGAAAGAAGATGATCCCTACACGGTAAGCTTGGAGCGCGCGCTCGAGCTCATACGTCTGAAGCAGGAAGTTGACGCCAACCGCATCATCGCCGAGTTCACCGAAGCCGGCGTGCAAGTGCTCAATGGCCGTTACGGCCCGTACGTCACCGACGGTAAGAAGAACGCCAAGGTTCCGAAGGATCGCGCACCCAAGGCCCTAACCCTCGCGGACTGCGCCAAGCTCCTCGCGGAAGCCCCTGCACGCGGCAGCCGTTTCGGCCGCGGCAAGCGCGCCAGCCAAGCCAAGGTTGTGCCCGAAACGGCGGCGGCGCTCGCCGCTGCACCGGCCGCGGCCTCGCAAAGCAAGGCGCGCCGCAAGAGCACAGCGCGCGTGGCGGCGGCCGCACGCCCGCAAGCCGCGCAGGCCCGAGCCCGGGCACCGTCCCTGAAGACAAAGAACCCGACGCGTTTGAAGGCGCCCGGCAAGCGCGCCCGCGTCAAATAATCTCATCGCGCGCGCGGTAGGAGGCGCGAGGAAGCGTTGCGGTGCAGTACCGACACAGTTTTCATGCCGGAACCTTTGCGGATGTGCACAAGCACGTGACGTTGCTGGCGCTCTTGGCCGCGCTAAAGCGCAAGCACACGGCCTTCCTATATTTGGAAACGCATGCGGGGCGCGGCTCGTACGATCTTGCGCATCCGAGCACCGAAACGAGCCGCCAAGCGGACGCAAGTCTTGCGCGCCTTTGCGTCGCGGCGCCCCGTACGGCGGAGTTGCAGAGGTATCTTGCGCAGCTTGCGGCGCTGCGCGCGCGTCTTGGGAACGCGCACGCCTACCCGGGTTCGCCGCTGTTCGCAGCGCAGGAATTGCGCCCGCAGGATCGCGCGGTATTGAACGAGATTGTGCCGAGCGAGGCGCGCACCCTCGAACGAGAGCTGCGCGGCTATGCGCGCATGCACGTTGAAACGGCAGATGGCTTTGCGCGACTGCGCGCCTATCTGCCGCCGCCGGAGCGGCGCAGCCTCGTGCTCATTGATCCTCCCTACGAGGAGCGCGAGGATTTTCAGCGCGTCGCGGCGGGCTGCGCGGAAGCGCTGCGTCGTTTTCGCTCCGGCATCGTCGCCGCGTGGTACCCAATCAAGGATGCACGTACTACCGCCGCGTGGCACAGCGCATTGGCAGCCGTGCTTGATTGCGAGAACCTCGTGTCTGAGTGGTGGCTGTATCCGCGCGACTCGCGCGTGTCGTTGAATGGCTCGGGACTTTTGATCCTGAATCCGCCGTACCAATTCGCCGCACAAATGCAGTTGTGGCTCGCCGAGCTGCACGCCGGGTTCAACACGGCGGGTAGCGGGGGAATGAGCGTCCGCACTCTGCCGCCCGCGGCCTAACGCGACAACGGAAGGCGGTCACAGTGTCGGGTTCTGAGGCTGGTCGGAACGCGCCTGAGTCATGTATAAGGTGCGCTCTAACGCCTACCCGATGGCAGCTCATGCGCGCTTATCAGCACTGCAACTGCGGCTTTCCACCACTCGTGCGCGCATATCCGTGGGGCTTGCGATGAATACGGCACCCGATCAATACGGAGTCATCGGTCACCCGGTCGCGCACAGTTGGTCGCCGTTCATCCACGGCCTGTTCGCGAAGCAGACCAAACAGACGATGGTGTATAGACGCTTCGACGTGCCGCCTGCAAAGTTCCGCAAACACGTGATGCACTTCTTCCTGCACGGCGGCCGCGGCTTGAACGTGACCTTACCGCACAAAGTTTCCGCTGCCGAGCTTGCCAACGAGCTCACGCCGCGCGCCGAGCAGGCACGCGCCGTCAACACGCTCATGATGATGAATGAGAAAGAGATCGTGGGCGACAACACCGACGGCGAGGGCCTGGTGCGCGACCTGCAGAAAAATTGCGGCGTGCCGGTAACGGCAATGCGGGTGCTGATTCTCGGCGCCGGCGGCGCAGTGCGCGGCGTGCTTGCGCCGCTGCTCGCTTTGAACCCGACGGAAATCGTGATTGCGAACCGCACGGCGGCGCGCGCGAGCGCTCTCGCCCGCGACTTCGCGACTTTCGGAACGCTGATTGGCTGTGGCTTCGATTCGGCTCTGCTCACTCACTTTGACCTCATCATCAATGCGACCTCGGCGAGCATCGATGGTGACGCTCCGGCTATCGCTTCAACAGTGGTGAATGGGCACACGATCTGCTACGACATGGCCTACAGCAAAGAGAAGACCCCATTCGTGCGCTGGGCCGAGAGCCACGGCTGCGCCCGCGCACTGCAGGGCTGGGGAATGCTAGTCGAGCAGGCAGCCGAATCCTTCACGGTGTGGCGCGGCGTGCGCCCCGACACCAAGCCGGTTCTGCAGGCGCTCATCGCATCGTGACGAACTCTTCAGCACTCGTCGGGTGAATCGCGACGGTATCGTCAAAATCGCGTTTGCGCACTCCCCTGCGCAGCGCGACAGCAAAGCCCTGCAACATCTCGTCCGCTCCCGGTCCAATCACGTGCAGCCCGACGATGCGCTCGTCCGCGCCAACGGTGACGAGCTTCATGTGGGTGTGCGGCTTGCGGGTCGTCATCGCGTAGTAAAGCGGCACGAAGGTTGACGTGTAGACCTTCACATCCTGCCCGTGCCGGGCCCGCGCCTGCATCTCTGACAGGCCGACCGCGCCGATCGGCGGATGACCAAATATCACCGTGGGCACGATGTCGTAATCGAGCCGCCGCCCGTGTTGGCCGCCAAAGAGCCGATCTGCCAAGCGCCGCCCCGCCGCAATCGCAACCGGAGTGAGCGGTATGCGCCCCGTCACATCACCGACCGCGTAGATCCCGGCAGCGTTCGTCGCCTGAAAGTCGTCGGTTGCAATGAACCCAGCGGGGCTTAAGTGCACTCCGGCTCGCTCGAGCGCCAGATCCTCCACATTGGGCACGCGCCCCACCGCCCAGATCACGCTGTCGAGCGGCCCCAAACGTCGGCCGTCGTGCAGTTCGAACTCCAAACATCCATCGGGGCGACGCGCCAGCGCTGCACCGCGACAGCTGGATTCGATGTCGACGCCAGCCTCACGCAGCATCAGCAGTGCCGTCTGCCCCAAGAGCGCATCGAACTGTTTGAGCACTTCCTGGCCACGGATGACCAGCGCGACCTTCGAGCCCAATCCGGCAAGAATGCCGGCAAGCTCAACCGCGATGTAGCCGCTGCCCGCCACCGCCACCCGTTCGGGACGCGCCGTAAGGTCGAAAAAGCCATCCGAGGTGATGCCGAGCGGCGCCCCGGGGATCGTGGGCCAGACGGGTCTGCCGCCGGTTGCGATGACGATGTGCGGCGCGCCCAATGTGCGCCCCGCAGCATGAATGTGTTCGGGGCCGATGAAGCTTCCATGAGCCTCAATGTGCGCGATTTTTTTACTCGCAAGATTGCGCGCGTAAAAGCCGTTTAGGCGCGCTACGTAGGCATCGCGCTTCGCCTTCAGCGATGCCCAGTCATGCCCCGTCGGAGTCGGCCGGAAAGCGTAGTCGACGCCATCGTCCAGGGTCGCGCGGATCTCCGAGGCGTTCCACATGATCTTCTTCGGAACACAGCCGACGTTTACGCAGGTGCCGCCAAGGCGGCCCGGCTCGACGAGCGCCACGCGCGCGCCGTATTCGGCGGCCCGCTGCGCGCAGGCAAGGCCGCCGCTGCCACCGCCGACCACCAGAAGATCGAATTGCTCCACCATGTACGCCGTCCGCGAAGCCGTTTGGACTGCGGATGTTACATGGCTTCTGTTGCGGCTCCGTGCCGCGCGCAAGCGCGCGCTGCCGGGAGGCTTTAGAATGCGCCCCTCAAAAGGTGGCTCAAACGATGCAAAACCCACTGCTCGCCGAGACGACTCTGCCTGCGTTCACCAGCATACGTCCGGAGCACGTGGAGCCGGCGATACGGGAACTCCTTGCGCTGAACCGTGCCCGTATCGAGGAGCTCGCGCGGCTTTCCGAGCCGAGCTTCGCAACCCTCGTTGAGCCGCTCGAGGAGTTGGATCACCACCTCTCGCGCACCTGGTCACCGGTAAGCCATTTGAATGCGGTCGTGAACAGCGAACCCCTACGCGCAAGCTACAACGCCTGTCTGCCGCTGTTGTCCGCCTATCACACCGACGTCGCGCAGAATGAAGCGCTGCACAGGGCCTACCGTGCGATCAGCGAGCGCGAGCAGCATGTCCTGGGCCCGGTCGAGCGCCGCGTCGTCGAGCACACGCTGCGCGATTTTCATTTGGCGGGCGTTGGCCTTGATGTGGAGCGCAAACAGCGCTTCAAGACTGTCCTGCTCGAGCTCTCGCAACTGCAGGCGAAGTTCGAGGAAAATGTCCTGGATGCGACCAACGCCTGGAGCCACCACATCACCGATGCGGCGGAGCTCGCCGGCGTCAATGGGACGATCGTGGAGCAGGCGCGCCGCCGCGCGCACGCCGAGCGGCTCGAGGGTTGGGTGCTGACACTCGACCAACCGACTTACGTCGCGGTGGTGACCGATGCCGAATCGCAGAACCTGCGGCGCGCATTCTATGAAGCATGGAGCACGCGCGCCTCGGATCAGGGCCCGCACGCCGGCCGCTGGGACAACTCCCCGGTCATGGAGAATATCTTGAGGCACCGTCACGAGGCCGCGCAGCTTTTGGGCTTCAAGAGCTACGCTGAATACGCCCTCGCCAAACGCATGGCACGCAGTGTCGAGGAGGTCCTGGAATTTCTGCAGGAGCTTGCGCAGACCGCACGCGCTTCCGCCGAGCGCGAATTTGCGGAGCTTGCGGCCTTTGCCGGCCGCCCATTGAATGCGTGGGACGTCGGCTTCTATGCCGAACGGCTGCAGAGAAGTCGCTACGCGGTGTCGCAGGAGGAGCTGCGGCCTTACTTCTGCCTGCCGCGGGTGCTCGCCGGGCTCTTCGAGGTCGCCGAGCGGCTCTTTGACGTACGCATCCGTGCACGTGAGGGGGTCGCACTATGGCATCCCGACGTGCGCTTCTTCGAGATCACCGACGCGGCGGGCCATGCGCTCGGTAGTTTCTATCTCGATGCCTATGCGCGCGCCAACAAGCGCAGCGGCGCCTGGATGGACGAATGTGTCGGCAGGAAACGTCTCGCGGCGAGCGCAAGCCTGCCGGTCGCCTATCTCGTGTGCAATTTCCTGCCGCCGAGTGACTCGCAGCCCGCTCTCCTGACTCATGATGATGTATTGACGCTGTTCCATGAGTTCGGTCACGGCCTGCATCATCTTCTGACGCGGGTCGATTACCCGAGTCTCGCCGGCATCAATGGTGTCGCCTGGGACGCGGTTGAGCTGCCCAGCCAGTTCTTCGAGAACTACGCCTGGCAGCCGGATGTTCTGCAGCGCATTTCAAACCACGTCGAAACTGGCGCGGCCCTGCCGGCACAATTGCAAGCGCGACTGATTCAGACGCGCAGCTTTGAGGCCGGCCTGCAGATGGTGCGGCAACTCGAATTCTCGCTGTTCGACTTCAAGCTGCATGCGGGCTACGACCCTGCGTTGGGCGGGCGCATCGCCCAAGTCCTGGCCACCGTGCGCGCGGCCGTCAGCGTCACCCCAATTCCAGAGTGGAATCGCTTTGCACACAGCTTCGGGCACGTGTTTGCCGGCGGCTACGCCGCAGGCTATTACGGCTACAAGTGGGCTGAGGTGCTCGCTGCCGACGCCTTCGGTGCATTTGAGGAGCAGGGTGTATTTGACCGCGCCACCGCGCAGCGTTTCCTCGATGCGATCCTCGCCCGCGGCGGCAGCCGCGACGCGCTTGATGGGTTCATCGAATTTCGCGGCCGGCGGCCCGATGTGCGCGCGCTGCTCAGGCAAAACGGCATCGAGCCTTCCGCCGACATTGCCGCATGAAGAGGCCTGTGTGCGTCGCGGGCGCACTCGCCGGCGCATTCCTCTGTGCGGGCGCGCACGCCGAAACGCTCTATGTCATCGACCAGCTCATCGTCAGCGTGAGCTCTACTGCAGATGACACGGGGGAGCGCATCGCCTCTGTTCATAGCGGCGACAGCGTGCAGGTGTTCGAGCGTCACGACGCCTACGCGCACGTGCGGCTCTCATCCGGCACAGAAGGATGGGTGAAGTCTTCGTACCTGTCGCCGGAGCTGCCGCTGCAACAGAGGCTCGCGACACAGGTGCAGGAGCTCGAACGGCTCAAACAGGAGGTTGCCCGCCTGCAGGGCGAAGCGGGCGCGGCGCGGGTCGCGGCTCCCGTTGCGCGCCCGCTGCCAAGCGATCCGCCCGCCACACTCACCGATCAGCGCCCGCAGAGTGCGCATTTGATTTGGCAGTGGGCGCTCGGCTCCTCGATGGTTGCGCTCATGGCCGGTTTTGCGCTCGGCTGGCGCATGCTCGACCGGCGCATCCGCCGCAAGTACGGCGGCCTGCGCATCTACTGATGGCCGTGCGCGTCGCCACCTGGAACGTCAACTCGCTGCGCGTGCGGCTGCCGCATGTGCTCGCGTGGCTCGCGCGCTGCCCAGTCGATGTGCTGGCGCTGCAGGAGACGAAACTCACCGACCCTGACTTTCCGCATAGCGAGCTTGCCGCGCACGGCTATCACTCGATCGCAAGCGGCCAGAAGACTTACAACGGCGTCGCGCTCCTGTCGCGCTCGCCGTGCGCAGCCGTCGTGACGAACATCCCGGAGCTCGACGATGCGCCGCGCCGGGTCCTGGCGGCGACAACAAACGGGCTTCGGGTCGTGAACCTGTATGTGCCGAACGGCCAGTCCGTCGGCTCCAATAAATACGAATACAAGCTGCGTTGGCTCGCCGCGCTCGCTGCGTGGCTGCGCATCGAAGCGCGCGACTATGAGCAACTCGTCGTCCTCGGCGACTTCAATATTGCGCCCGCGGATCGCGACGTGCACGAGCCGGCAAAATGGCTCGGCGCCGTGCACGTAAGCGAGCTGGAGCGCGCCGCGTTGCGCGGCCTCCTCAGCATCGGGCTCGTCGATGTGTTTCGGCTATTCGAGCAGCCGCCCGAGTCGTTCAGCTGGTGGGACTATCGCGGCTTTGCGTTCCGCCGCAATAACGGCCTGCGCATCGACCTGATACTGGCGGGCGCAGGGCTCGCCGCGCGCTGCACGTCAAGCTACATCGACCCGGAGCCGCGCCGCGCCGCGCCGAGCGGCCCTCGGATCACACCCCCGTGATTGCAACTTTTGACATATAAGGGGGCGCAGTAAGTTGGCCGCGGCGCTTCAAAAACGAGAATTGTGGGCTACGTCGCTGGCCTTATTGGCACGCGCTGCCTAGACTTGAGAATGATACTGGGGCCAGGACCTGCCTTAAGCGGCGCACGAGCATAATAAATGTCCAGCGCGCGACGCAGCGATTTCGATGTCAGCAATACCGTGCAGGTGAGCTCCGCAGCCGCGGTGCTGGCTGCCGTTGGGGCGTTGTACAGACCGACCTGGCCGGACACGTCTTTGCAGCCTCTCGAGGACGCTTTTGACCATTTCGAGGAACTGTTCGCCGGCCTGGTGCCCGGCTACTTCGGCGTCGATACGGTCTATCACGACCGCCAGCACACCCTCGACATCACACTCGCGCTCGCGCGCCTGATCGTAGGCTACGAGCGCCAACAGCAACCCGACGCGCGCCTCGGCGGCGAACGCGCAATCGTTGGCGTCATCACGGGGCTGTTCCACGATGTCGGCTATCTGCGGCGCACGAACGAGGCCGAATCCCGTAACGGCGCCGAGTTCACACGCACGCACGTGTCGCGCGGCGCGCGCTTCATCGCGGACTTTCTGCCGGTAGTCGGCCTTTCCGCATGGGTGCCGGTGGCAACACAGATCGTGCACTTCACCGGCTACGAAGTGCCGTTCGCACAGATCAACGTCAGCGACCCGCGCGACGTCGCGCTTGGCCACATGCTCGGCACCGCCGACATGATTGCGCAGATGGCCGACCGCTGTTACCTCGAAAAATGCCGTGATCGGCTCTATGCCGAATTCGTGTTGGGCGGCGTGGCGCTGCCGATCGCCGCCAACGGCGGCCTGCAGGTCAAATACGCCTCGGGCGTCGATCTGCTGCGGCAAACGCCGGAATTTATCACCGAGGTCAGAAGCAAGCGGCTCGACGGCGAGTTTCATTCGGCGTACCGCTATGTGGAAGTCCTATTCGAGGGCCGCAACCCCTACATCGAATCGATCGACCGCAACGTCAACTATCTGCGCCTAATCCTGCGCAGCGAAAACTGGGTTCTATTGCGGCGCAACCCGCCGATTTTTGCCGCTGTCGACGACCCAATGTCGACCACGCGGACTTTGCTGCTCGGTTACATCACGAAGGCGTGGGCCGGGATCTAACGCGCCGGCGGATCGATGTCCGTCACGTAGCGCGCGTAGATCTCCGGCAGGCGCGTGCGGACCACTTCGCTGCCGAGCATGCGACTGTCGTGGAGAGCCGTGCCCAGCACTTCAAGCGTGAGCGCCTCGAGCGCAGGCCCGGCAAGAGGCGCGAAGCTCAAATGCCAGGGTTCCGGCTGCACCCCCGGCCGCGGGCTCGTATAGGGCCTGAAAAAACCGAAGCGCGGCATGTTGGCCACGAGCCACGCGTCAAGGCGCCGGAACGGGCCGCTGCCGGCAAATTCCGCCGGCACCAGTTGCGGCTGATAGTCGCGCGCAATCGCGGCGCGATCGATGACATCCACATCCGTGCCCCAATGATGGCGGCTCGCGCCGGGAAGCGCGGACCAGGTGAGAATGGCCTCGATGAGATGAGGCTCATCGAGGCTTGTGTGCGCGAGCGGTCGGCCGTCGCGGTCAAGGAGCTGACGCGCGCCTTGATATTTGGCGTTCCAGATCGCCAGCTGGCGCTCAAAGTCGCGGAAGCTCGAGACGATCGCAAGCTCCATACCGGCGTCGCGCGCCGCAGCCTGCATTGCGAACAGCTGCTCGATCACCTCAACGTGCAGGGTACAGCCGAGCTCAGGGACCTCGCGAACATGGGTGCTGGCACGGCCGGTGAGCTCAAGGGAATTGAACATTTCCTGGCGGATTCTAGAGCAATGCAGGGCATCCGGCGTGCTACGCCGCAACGCAGTAGCCGAGGGGACCCCCCGCGCGTAATATCGTAACGAACTATCCGGGGATGACCGGCGCGCTCTCGATAAAGGCGCGCTGGCGGAACATGGTGAGTGCCATAAGCTTGAAGCTCAAATACGCGAGCGCCGCCTTTTTAGGCGTCGTGCTGGTGGCCCTGTTTGTTGTCGCCTTCCTCGTCTGGCAGCACCGCGCGGACACACAACAGCAGAGCAGCCTCGCAAGCGGCTTCGCCCGTCAGGGCGTCGGGCTTGAGCTGCAGGAGCGCGCACAGGCCTCGGCGCGTTATGTCGCCGACGCGACCGCTGCTGCCGTTGCAAGCGCCGAGCCTGCAGGCCTCTCGCGCCGTCTGCAACCCTTCCTCGATGACCCGACGGTTGCCGCCATCACCGTGCGCGACAGCACCGGCGCAGTGCTCTTCCAGTGGCATGGGCCGGCGCCCACGGCGCCGACGCTTGAGCGAGAGGCGGTCGAGCCGATCCGCGCGATGGTTGCAAGTATCCCGGGCGCCGCGACCCCGAAGACCCTCGGAGAAGCGCGCGTGGTCTTGAAGCAGGCCGCCCCGCAGCACAACACCGCCGTCTCCCGGGGCCTCGCCGATGCGAGCGAGGCAGAATTCAGTCGCACGATTTATCTTGCGCTCGCGCTCGCCGCGCTTGGCGGAACGGTGGCGGCGCTGTTCGGCTGGCGGGCGGGCAGCAGGATCGAAGGCCCGATTGGCGCGCTTATCAAGAGCGCCGACCGCATCGCCCAGGGCGACTACACCCGACCCCTCGATGTGCTGCGGCGCGACGATCTGGGCGAGTTGCAGCACGCACTCGAGCGCATGCGCGCCAAACTGCGGCAGACGACGATCAACAAGGACTATCTGTACAGCGTACTCAACAGCATGACGGATGCTGTGTTTGTGACCTCGCCGGACGGCGTCATTAAAATGGCGAACTCCGCGTCGCGCCGGCTTCTGGGCTTCAGCGAAGAGGAGCTCCTCGGCAAAGGCATTGTCGCGGTGCTCGATGAGCGCGAGCGTCAGGGATTTGATCTGCAGCAGGCGGCGCAGGAAACCCGCGAAACGGTACTGCGGACCCGCAACGGCCAGACGATCCCCGCATCGTTCACCGGTTCGCAGATCGCCAGCGATGATCCGCAGTTCCAGGGATGCATCTTCGTCGCCCGCAACATCACGGATCGAAAGCGTGCCGAACGCCGCATTCGCTATCTCGCCCGCTATGACGCGCTCACGAAGCTGCCAAACCGCATGCAGTTCCACCACCTCCTGCAGCAGGCGATCGCGCGCGGCATGCGCAGCGGCCATGTAGTGGCGCTCCTGTATCTCGACATGGACCGTTTCAAAGAGGTGAACGATACCTTCGGCCACGATTGCGGCGATCGGCTGCTCGAGATTCTCTCCGAGCGCATGCCGCGCGTACTGCCGAAGGACACGACTCTCGGCCGCCTCGCGGGCGATGAGTTCGCGCTGTTCGTCGACGGCTTGCCGGCGGATGTGGATAATCGCGGCCCGATAGCGCACCTCGCGCGCTCGATATTGACGGAGGTGAACCGCGCATTTCAATTGAACGAGCACGAGGTGTTCCTGACGGCGAGCATCGGCGTCGCGTTCTGTCCGCGCGATGCAGAAAACGTCATCGACCTCATCCGCAATGCGGACGCGGCGATGTACTACTCCAAGCAGAACGGCGGCAATACCTTTGCGTTCTATTCTCCGGAGATGAATGCGGCGGCGGTTGAGCGGCTCATGTTGAAGAGCAAGCTGCGCCGCGCACTCGAGCGCGATGAGCTCGTGATTCGCTACCAGCCAAAGGTTGACCTTCGAAACGGCCGCATCATCGGCGCCGAGGCGCTGTTGCGCTGGCGCCTGCCGGGGCACGGCGACATCCCGCCCTCGCAGTTTATTCCGCTCGCCGAAGAAACGAGCCTCATCCTCGACGTTGGCGAATGGGTATTGAACCGGGTATGCCGGGACTACCGCCAAATGCAGAACGAAGTGGCTGACCCGGGTCGCATCTCGCTCAACCTGTCGCTGAAGCAGCTGCGCCAGGCAAGCTTCATCCTGCGCTGCCGCTCGGTGTTCCGGAAGCACGGCGTCTCGCCTACCTCGTTTGAGCTTGAGATCACCGAGACGACTCTCATGGCCGACGCAGCGCGCACCGTGCGGCTCTTGGATGAGCTCTACGCGATGGGGTTGCATCTGTCGATCGACGACTTCGGCACCGGCTACTCCTCACTCTCAGCTCTGCAGCAGTTCCCGATCGGCACGCTGAAGATCGACCAGTCCTTCGTACGCGACGTGAGCGACGATGCGGGCGACGCGACGATCGTGCGCACCATCATCGACATGGGGCGCAGTCTCGGCATGGAAGTCGTTGCGGAAGGCGTCGAATCGATCCGTCACCTTGAGTTCCTGCGCAAGCACAATTGCCATTACGGACAGGGAAAAATATTCGGCGAGCCCTGCACGGCCGAAGACCTGCTGGCACTCCTGAAACGCCAGGCCGCCGGCACGCTGCCGTTTGCCCATCTGCTGCCGCAGGCGGAAGGGCTCTCAAGCCGCAGCGCTTAGGCCTGAGGCGAGGGGACAACAATCCCTAGC
>DAITPA010000012.1:0-40538 GCA_036833805.1 Steroidobacteraceae bacterium
TCGGTACACCCACACAAATAATCGGATAGCCCAAGGTTGCTCCGATCTGCGACACTTTGAGCGCGGTGTCCATCGAATCATTGCCACCGTTGTAAAAGAAATAGCCGATGTCGTGTGCGCGAAAAACCTCGATCAGCCGCTCGTACTCGGCGCGGTTCTGATCGAGCCCTTTCAACTTGAAGCGCGCCGATCCAAAGGCGCCGGCGGGGGTGTGCTTCAGTGCGCGTATGGTTGCGGCGCTCTCGCGACTCACATCGATGAGATTTTCGGTGAGCGCACCGACGATGCCGTCGCGTCCGGCGTATAGCTTGCCGATGTGCTTCCCGTGTCGCTTGGCGGTCTCGATGACCCCGCATGCGGAGGCGTTAATGACGGCCGAGACACCGCCCGACTGCGCGTACAAGGCATTCTTTTTGGCAGGTTTTTTCATAGTGCGAAGGATAGCGCAGCGCACGCGAGCGCGTCACAGGTGCGCGCGGCTCGTTTGACCTCGCCGGAGGGCGCCGGTAACGTGGCGGCCCCTTCGGCCCCACATGGGCGGGTTTCGTCGATTATGCGAATTGTTCTCTTGGGTGCACCGGGCTCTGGCAAGGGCACCCAGGCTCAGCGTCTGGCGCGCGCGCGCGCCATGCCACAGATCTCGACCGGCGACCTGTTGCGTGCCGCCGTGACGGCAGGTTCCGCGCTCGGCACGCAAGCCAAGGCCGCCATGGACGCGGGCCGCCTGGTGGCCGATAAAATCGTGCTCGGGATCATCGCCGAAAGGCTCGCCGCGGCCGACGTGGGTGCGGGGTTCGTCCTCGATGGCTTTCCGCGCAACATCGAGCAGGCCACCGCCTTGAACGCGATGCTCGGCAAACTCGGCCAGCCACTCGACGCCGTAGTGCTGATGGAGGTTGATCGCGGCGAACTCGTACGCCGCATTGCCGGCCGCTGGACCTGCCGGGACTGCGGGCGCGTATTCAATCTCGCGACGCCCGCGGCAGGCGGCGGCGCACCCGCAGAAACTTGTCCGAGCCACGACGGGCCGCATCGGCTCTTCCAGCGTCCAGACGACAACGAACAGACGGTTGCCGAACGGCTGAAAGTGTACGAAGAGAAGACGCAGCCGTTGGTGGAGTTCTACCGCGGGCAGGGCTTACTGCGGGCCATCAAGGCCGAGGGCACTGTTCACGAGGTCGCCGCGCGACTGGACGCGGTTTTAGGGATCGCCAAACGAGCGCCGCTCGCCCGTCGGCATCGACCGAGCGCGGGCGCCTCGAGCGCGCCCCGAGCGCGCAAGCGCAGCACGCCTAAGCGTTCTCGCTGACGCGCCGCACGTCAGCCGCGCACCAATGCGCCGTTCGATTCGCTGGGAGGCACGCCCGAAAGCTCCTCAAGCGACGCCAAGCGCGGCAGCATCACGGTGAATGTCGTGCCGTGGCCGACCCCTGCACTTTCCACGGCAATGCTGCCGCCATGCAGCTCAACCAGCTGCTTGACTATCGCAAGGCCGAGCCCAAGCCCTCGGTTTGATGTGCCCTGCGGCAGCGGCGCTTGGCGGAAGCGCTCAAAAATGAACGGCAGAGCCTCCTGCGGGATCCCATCGCCCGTGTCGCTCACGGCGATCCGACAGCTCGCGCCCGTGCATGCCAGGTTCACGGAAACGCGCCCGCGGCGCGGCGTGAATTTCACGGCATTGCTCAAGAGATTCCACATGATCTGCTGCAGACGATGCGGATCGCCGAACACGATGCAGCTCGGCGCGCCGAGGTGCTTGTGCAATTCGATGCCGTGTGCGTGCGCGGTCGACTTTAAGTTCTCGAGGGTGGCTTCGATCACCTCGCACGCATCCGTCTCTTCCGGATCGATGCGCGTCTTGCCGCTCACCATGCTGGAGACATCGAGCACGTCGCTTACGATCTGCGACAGCACCCGCACGTTGCGTACGATGGTCTGTGCCCCGCCGTGCGCTTCCTCCGGGGACAGGCGCCCAAGTTCCATGAGGCGCGCCCAGCCGAGAATGGCATTTAAGGGATTGCGCAGCTCGTGGCCGAGGGTTGCCAGGAACTCATCCTTCAAATGACTCGCGCGCTCGGCTTCGATGCGCGCGGCGCGCTCATTTGCGAGCAGATCGTCCGGTTCGCGTTTATTGTCATTCACTGACGTCTACTTTAGCACTGAGTGCGAAGCTGCGCTCTTACGCATTTGACTACCAACCCGCAATCAAACGCTCCCCTACGACATTGCGCCGCCAGCCCTGCAGGACCGGTGTATCGCGGCGCCCGTCTGCCAGTTGCTCAAGCTCCCGACGCGTCGTCAAAACTTCTGGGCTCATGGAAAGTTCTGTCGCGATCGATTGATTGAGGTCGGCGAGCCGCCTCACCAGCGCAGTTTTGGCAGGGTCCGGCCGCATGCGCGGCGCAAGCGCCGGCGGCGGATCGGGAATGCACGCCACACTTACGCACTCGAGAATGTCAGCGCCACAATGCTTGAGCACGCTTGCAGGCAGATCGGCGATCGCCGCCAGATGCTCCGCTGTGCGCGGCACGCGCAGCACGATCTCGCGCAATACGCCTTCCTCGAGTATCCAGCCGCGCGGCCGATTGCGCGCAACCGCACGCCTCTCGCGCCACGCCGCGAGCTCCTGTACGAGGCGCGTGCGCGCCGGGTCGATCCCATGCAAGCCCTTCACCCTGAGCCAGGCGCGCTCGGGTTCGACCGTGAAATTGCCCGCTGCCCCGAGCGCCGCCAGCTCCTCCGCGAGCCACGCGCTTCTGCCGAGTTCCTCAATCTGCTTCTCGAGATGATCCTTGAGCGGCAACAGAAAGCGCACATCATCGAGCGCGTACTCGATCTGCTCAGCGGACAGCGGCCGGCTTGACCAGTCGGTGCGCGTATGGGCCTTCGAGAGGTCGCGCCCCAAAAGGCGGCGCACGAGGTCCGCATAGCCGACCTGAGCGGGCGCCCCCGTCAGCGCAGCTGCGATCTGGGTATCGAAAATCGGGCCGACGAGGCCCGCGACGGGATAGAGCACCTCAAGATCCTGTCGGCAGGCGTGCATCACTTTCACTGGACGCGCCGCGGTGAGCGGTTCTCCGAGGGCCGCGAGGTCCGTGATGAGGAGCGGATCCACGCAGGCGGCGTGGTCGCGGGTGGCAATCTGGATCAGGCACAGCTCCGCCCGATAGGTGCGCTCGCGCAGAAACTCGGTGTCGACGGCGATAGCGTCCGCCGCGGCAAGCTGCGCGGCGAGTTTTGTGAGGCCTTCGGCGGTGGTGATGACGGGCTGCAACGCGTTCGAAGATGATCTGTACAATCAGGCTTCCCTAAGCATAGCGGAAGATACCTCGCGGACCCGACCGACATGAAGGAGCTGGTCCGTCTATTTGTTCAAATTGCGCTCATGCGCAAGGGTCCGCAGGACCTGCCCGCGTCCGGCACGCTGCTGGCGGCGACCGCGGCCGGGTACTTCCTCGTCGACTGTCTCGTCAGCGCCGTATTGCCGCCGATCAAAGGTTGGTTCGGACAGCTCGTGGTCGACGTGCTGTTCACGTTCGCATGGTACGCGCTGCTGCTCGCGATTCTGCGCCGACCGGAGCGCTTCGTGCAGACGACCACCGCGGTATTTGGGTTTGAAACCGTGCTGTCGCCCTTGCAGATCGCCTCCGTCTGGCTCATTCGGCAGTTCGCCGACGATAACCCGTGGCGCTTTCCGATCGTAATCGTTGGCCTTGCGATTATTGTGTGGATCATCGCCGCGAATGCGCGGGTGCTGAAGTCCGCGCTCGAATGGGCGCTGCCCGTCTGTGTGGCGCTCGTGATTCTGCAGATCCTCGGCGGGCAGGCGCTGCTCCTCTTCTTATTTCCCGGCAAGGCGAGCTGAACGCAAGCACTTATGCACGTCCACATTCTCGGTATTGCAGGCACCTTCATGGGCGGTGTGGCGGCGCTTGCGAAAGCCGCCGGCCATCGCGTCACAGGGTCCGACCGCGACGTCTATCCGCCGATGAGCACGCAGCTGGCGGCGCTTGGCATCGAGCTCACCCAGGGCTTTGAGGCCGCGCAGCTGACACCGCGGCCCGACGTCGTCGTAGTTGGCAACGTCATGACGCGCGGCATGCCGGTCATCGAGGCGCTCCTCGAGAGCGACATCGCGCTTACGTCTGGGCCCGAGTGGCTCGCGCGCGAGGTATTGAAGGGTCGCTGGGTATTGGCGGTCGCCGGCACGCACGGCAAGACCACGACAGCCTCGCTCCTCGCCTGGATTCTGGAATACGCAGGCCTCGCACCGGGGTTTCTGATTGGCGGCGTGCCGGTGAATTTTGAGGCGAGCGCGCGCTTGGGCAGCGCACCCTTTTTCGTCATCGAAGCGGACGAATACGACACGGCTTTCTTCGACAAGCGTGCAAAGTTCGTGCACTACCGGCCGCGTACGCTGGTCCTCAACAATCTTGAGTTCGACCACGCCGACATCTATGACAATGTTGAGGCGATCGAACGCCAGTTTCATCACCTCATTCGTACCGTGCCCGGCAGTGGGCGCATCATCTGGAACGCAGCCGACGCGCGCTTGAAGCGCACGCTCGCCATGGGCGCGTGGACGGTCTGCGAAGGCTTTGCGAGCGGCGCTGCGCACGCGGACACGTTGTGGACGAGCCGCCCGGCGAAAGGAGTGATCGATGGCTCTTCATTCGAAGTGCTGGAGGGCGCCCGGGTGTTGGGGATGGTGCAGTGGCCGCTCATCGGCGCTCACAATGTCGACAATGCACTCGCGGCGCTTGCCGCCGCGCGCCACGCAGGCGTACCGATCGCGCGCGGCATGGAGGCGCTCGGGTTCTTCAAGGGCATTGCGCGCCGCATGCAGCTCCTCGGCGAGGTCGGCGGCATCGCGATCTATGACGACTTTGCCCATCATCCGACCGCGATCCAAACGACCCTCGCGGGTCTGCGGGCGCGTGTCAAAGATGCGCGTATTGTCGCGGTGCTCGAGCCGCGTTCGCACACCATGCGCGTGGGCGTGCATCGGGATACCTTGGCGCCGGCGTTCGCCGCAGCAGATGAGGTATGGTTCTATGCACCGCCTGACTTGGGCTGGGACGTGAATGCGGTCAAGGCAAGCCTTGGCGAGCGCGGCCGCGTGCGCAACAACCTCGAGGCCTTAAGCGCCGATCTTGCCAACTCTCTGCGCACGGGAGACCAGGTACTCCTCATGAGCAACGGCAGCTTCGGCGGCCTGCATGAGCGGCTCCTCGCGGCGCTCAGGGCGCGATTCGCGCGCCAATGAAATGGCTGAGCCGGCCGCCACGGTCCATGAGATTGCGCTCTTCCCACTGCGTACGGTGTTATTCCCCGGCGGCCCTTTGCCGCTACGGATCTTTGAGCCGCGCTACACGGACATGGTGAGGAAGAGCCTGCGCGAGGAGGCCGCTTTCGGTGTCGTGCTGATAGACGGCGGCACGGAGACCGGCGCGCTGACCGCCACGGCGAGCGTCGGCACCAGCGCCCGCATCGCGGATTTCGATACGCTGCCCGGCGGGCTCCTGGGCATCACCTGTCTCGGCCTGCGCAAATTTAAACTCGGTAGCCGCCGCGTGCAGAGCGATGGGCTCAATCTAGGTGAGGTCGAGTGGCTCGACGTGGAAGAAGCGATCGAGCTACCCGCCGAGTACCAGCATTTGGGACGGCTGCTGCGCAAGGTACTGCCGGAGCTCGGCAACTTCTATGAGAACGTGACGAAGCACTTCGAGGATGCAGCATGGGTCGGGTATCGCCTCGCGGAGATTCTGCCTTTGAGCCTTTCGGACAAGCAGTACTGTCTGGAGCTCAATCAGCCGCTCGCGCGTCTCGCGCGTTTGAGCCCGCTCATTAAGCGGGTTGAATAGACGCCGACCGTCGCAGGTAGAACTGATAAAGCGGCCACCCGATCACGAGCGTCCAGGCGAGCACGAGCCAGCCGACGAAGCCGTCAAAGGCGCTCAGGAGAAAGCTCATGCGGCGGCTCGTATCGGGAATGGAAGTCGCGCGCACGAGGAGCATGACCCACACCCAGCCGGCGTGCAGTCCGATGCAGGCGGCGATGTTGCCGGTCGCTGCGCGGATAGCCGCGAGCAGCACTCCCACGGCAAAGAGTGCGAGAAATGCATCACCTATCGAGAGCGGAGCGACGAACGCCTCGAGTGAGCCTCTCACCATGGCAAGCCCGCTTGTGGGGACGACGAGCTCTGCGGGAATGCGGTAGCGTGCAATGAAGTGCGTCGCCGCGTACAAAACCGCGGTCAAGAGGATCGCACGGCCGGTGCCTGATTCGCGCGCGACACCGCTGAATAGGGCGCCGCGCAGAAAGGTCTCTTCAATCAGCGCCACGGCGAGCGCGCTGCCCAGCGCCTGCAACGCGGCGGCCGCGAGCGCGGTCGTAGTAAGCTCCACATCCGGCTGCCAGCTGCGCAAACCAAGACCGAGCATCACAGCCACGACGAGGAGCATCAGTAGAACCCCGAGCACGAGCGCGAGGAGGAACTCTCTAATAAAGACTCGGCGCGCAACGCCGTAACCCAAACTTGCCCGGTCGGCAAGACCGAGTCGCCGCGCCACGCTCACGAAGCCGATGAGGAGCGCGAGCATGCCGATGCGGCCGGCGATGCGGTGAAAGGGGAAATTGAAATGCGGATGCAATAAGAGCCACGCGGGATACGCAAACAGCGCCATCGCCGCGAAACCCGCCAGGAGAAGTCCCAGAAACCAGAAGAAAGTGCGCATGGTTAAGCGGTAGCCCGGCAGAGAATATACCCGGGATCCGGTAGGCTGTGGGCATGTGCGGTATCGCCGGAATTATCGGTCGCGACGCCAGTGCCGAGGTGGCCGCGGCCATGGCTTCCCGGCTCGCGCACCGTGGGCCGGATGGGCACGGCACCTGGCTGGGCGCAGGCGTTGCGCTCGCGCACCGCAGGCTCTCCATTCTTGATCTGTCCGCCGCCGGTGCACAGCCGATGCAGTTTGGCTCGCACATCCTCACGTACAACGGCGAGCTCTACAATTTCCATGCGCTGCGTGCGACGCTTGCGGGGCCCTTCCACTCGAACTGCGACACGGAAGTGCTCCTGCACCTTTTGGCGGAGGACGGCAAGCATTGTTTGCCGCGGCTCGTCGGCATGTTCGCGTTCGCGGTCTGGGATAGCGAGCGCCGTCGTTTGTTCGCAGCGCGTGATCGGCTCGGCATCAAACCCCTCTACTATCGCCTGCTTCCCGACGGTATCGCTTTTGCGTCGGAGCTCAAAGCATTGCTCGTCTTAGGTGCACCGCCGATCGATAAGAGCGCGCTGCGCGACTTTCTCTTTCATGGCTACGTGCCCGCGCCGAAGACGATCTATCAGGGCATCGCGAAGCTTCCGGCGGGCCATTCCTTAAGCTGGCAGGACGGTGAGCTCAAGATTGAACGCTACTGGGACCCGTCGACCGAGATTCGAGTGCGCGACCGGGCGGCAAGTCTCGAAGAGCTCGACGCGCTGTTGCGCGTCGTCGTTCCCGAGCACACGCTTTCCGACGTGCCCGTCGGCGTGTTCTTAAGCGGCGGCATCGATTCGGCGCTTACCGCTTATTACTTGGGCCAGCCGCGTACCTTTACGCTCGGCTTCGATGCGGGTGCGCGCTCCGAGGCCGATGCCGCGCGCGCGGTTGCCGAACATCTGGGCACCCGCCATACCGCGATGACGACGACGAGCGCGGACCTTGATGCGGCGTTGAAGACCATGCCACTTGTCTTTGATGAGCCCTTCGGCGACAGCGCCGCGTGGTCGAACTATTTGATTGCCAGATGCGCGCGTCGCGAGGTGACGGTGGCCTTGAGCGGCGAGGGCGGAGATGAGATTTTCTGCGGCTATCCGCGTTATTGGTCGGCCATCGGCGTGCGCTCCACGAGCGTGAACCGCCTGCTTGCCCAATGGCTGCCGCCGCTGTCGCGCTTCGGGCAGTCCATGCAGCGCCATGCGCTTCGGGGGCTTCCCGGATTTGCCGCGGCATTGGGCGGGCTTACAGGCGTGCAAGTGGACGCCTTGCTGCATCCACAGTGGCTCGAGCGCGGCTATGACTACGATTGGTTCTACCGCAAGTTTTGGCGCGAATCACTCGAGCCGCTCGTGCAGCTGCGCTTCCTCGATCTCAACACCAATCTTCCGGAGGGGCTGCTCGTGAAGGTCGATCGCACCAGCATGGCGCATTCGCTCGAAGTGCGACCGCCGCTGCTCGACCATCGGCTGGTCGAGTTCATGTTGGGTGTCGATCCGCAGTTGCTCGTCGATCAAAACGCGCACCGCGGCAAGCTTTTGGCGCGCGAGCTCATGGAGCCGCGCTTGCCGCCCGGCCACCTCGAGCGTCCGAAGAGCGGCTTTGGCCTGCCGGTGCACCGCTGGATCCGGCGTCACCCGCAGATCTTTAAGGATGCCGTCGCGCGCTTGATGGAGCGCGGCGTATTGCGGCGGCCTGTGTCGAGTGAATTTCGCCGAGCCTGGTATCTCCTGGTGCTCGATCGCTGGTTTACCGCGTTCGGCTAAAAGTGCGCGCGCTCGCGCGCGCCCTTAAGCGCGCGCCACCAGTCCTCTGAATCGAGGTACCAGCGACACGTGCGCTTGAGCCCCGCATCGAGATCCGTCGCCGCGGTCACACCCAGCTCGCGCTTGATTTTGCCGGCGTCGATGGCGTAGCGCCGATCGTGTCCCGGTCGGTCCGCGACGAACGTGAGAAGCGACAGACAAGGTTTGCGATGGGCTGCGGGGCACGCGGGAAAACGCCCCGGCAAAGAAGCGTCCTGCGCGAAGAGCTCGTCGGCAACGGTGCAGAGACGCCGCACGAGCTCCATGTTCGTAAGCTCCGCGCCTGCGCCTATATTGTAGGTTTGGCCTGCGCGCCCGACCTGCAGCACGCGTTCGATGCCGGCGCAATGGTCTTCGACATAGAGCCAGTCGCGTACATTTAAGCCATCGCCATAGACCGGCAGGGGCTTGCCCTCCAGCATATTGACGATCATGAGCGGTATCAGCTTCTCGGGGAACTGATAGGGACCGTAGTTGTTGGAGCAGTTCGTGGTGGTCGTGCTGAGCCCGTAAGTGTGCGCATAGGCACGCACGAGATGATCGGAGGCGGCTTTACTTGCCGCATATGGCGAGTTCGGCGCATACGGCGTCGTTTCCGAGAATGCCGGTTCGCTCGGATGAAGCGAGCCGTAGACCTCATCGGTGGAGATGTGATGGAAGCGATGCGGCAGCGGCGGACCTTTTTCGAGCCAGACGCGGCGGCACGCTTTCAGGAGCGCGTGCGTGCCGACCACGTTGGTATCGATGAAGGCGTCGGGCCCGGCGATGGAGCGGTCGACATGCGATTCAGCGGCGAAATGCACCACCGTATCGAGCCCGTGACGGCGCAATACATCCTCGACGAGCTGCTGATTGCGAATGTCAGCGTGCATAAAAATGCAGTGCTCGCCGCTTTCGATTCCGTGCAGGTTGGCGCGATTGCCGGCGTAGGTGAGGGCGTCGAGCACGACGATGAGGTCGCGCGGATGCACGCGGCGCCAGTAATGCACGAAGTTTGCGCCAATAAATCCGGCGCCTCCCGTGACCAGCAGTCTACGCGGTGGAAAGCTCATCGAGCATCTTCCTCAAGTGAATGCGCCACTTGCGCTTTAGTTGAAGTCTCCAACCCGCCGTACCTTGCGATGCGCTTAAGTCTTTGTGTCAGTCGCGACGATATCGGTGCTGAGGTGCATCTCGGGGCTGCTGCCGGCGAGCTCGACTTTGGGTTCGCGCTCGAGCGCCTGCAGTAGCTCGTGCCATACGCGTTCGTCAATGTCGGCGGCATTTTTCAGATCGACCGGGTAGCGGATCACGGCTTCAACGCCCGTCGCGCTGAAGCGCATCAGCACCTTCGGCTCGAGATTCGCGACCGGCGTCGAAACTATGGTGCGCGCTATTTCTTGATTCTGCCGCTCTATTTCTGCGCGGTAGTCGGCGAGCGCCGCCTGCACTGCAGCGCTCAATCTTTCTTTGACGGCCGCGTAATTCTCCTGCGAAGCGAGAGTGAGCGTAATCTCGTGCCATGCGAAGTTGATGCCGTGGATTTGCTTGAAGAGTCCCGCCGCGACCTGAAAAACAATCGAATTAGAGAACGCGACGACACGTCCCGTCGGGCCGTCCGCTCCGCTGCCGCCGAGCTCCATCAGGTGAAAGCGCACCAGGCCGACATCGACCACTTCGCCGGTTACGCCGCCAATCTGCACACGATCGCCAACACGGATGCCGAATTTTCCAATCAGGAAGAAATATCCCACGATGGAAACGATGACGCCCTGCATCGCGACCGCGATGCCTGCCGTCAGGAGCCCGGCGAAGGTACCGATGGAGCCCAGACTGCTTGCGAATGCGAACGCGATGATGATGGCCATCACGAACCAGATCACGAAGCGCCGCATCAAGAGAAATTGATAGCGGCGCCGCGGATCATGGACGTAGCGATACACGGCACGCCGCCATAGCTCCGCTGCCGCGAATACGCTCAAGATAATTAGGGCGAGAAAGCCGAGGCGCACAGCGAGGCTGCTAAGGTCGCTGCGGTATTCATTGCGGACGGCGTCTTTCCAGTTGCTGAGGCTTCTCTTATAGAGATCGAGCACGACGCCTTGCTTGCTCAAGGGGATAACGGCGGCGGATAGTCGTTTGAATTGCCCGGCGAGCTCATCGAGCTGCGCGCGTTCGGCCTGCAGCGTTGCGTTGTCCGCAGTGTCGGCTTGCTTGCCGAGGGTGTCGCCGCGGCTCGAGAGATCTTGCAGCTGGGCGAGGAACGGCTGCCGCAGCTGCTTCGCGGTGTCCGCGAGCGCCTCGGTCTGTCGGATGAGGGAGTTAATCGTGCGACCTTTCGAAGCGAGCGCAAAAACGTTCGCCGTCAACTCCCAAATACCGGGCGTGGCGGACTTGCTCGCTAGCGCAGCGGCCGGAGCAACCGTGGCGGCTGCGGCCGGCGCACCGGCCGCGCTTAACGCGCTACCCGCTTGCGCCATGCCGGGCACTGTCCGCGCCAGCGCTTCGATCTGTGCGCGCACGCCCGTCGCTCCCAAGCCATTGGTGCTGCCGCCGTTCACGAACTCCACCATGCTCGCCACCGCATCGCGGCGCGCACCGGCAAGGTCGAGTTCGCCCTGCAGTTCGGCCACCTGCGACTGCAGTTCCTGTCGCTGCTTGGCGCTCGCGCTCGCAAGTTTCTGGCGATCGGCGTCGAGCTCGGCTTGAGTGTCCTTGACCTGCTTGTCGAGCCGCACCTGAAGTTGACGCAGCGACTGATATTGCGACAGTGCCGAGTTCTGCCCCGGATTCGAGGCGCTATCCTGCGCAACGGATCCCGCCTGCGAGCGGGCGAAATCAAACGCCTGGCGCACCGCTTGGACGGCGGCCTGACGATTGTCGTACACGACCGCCATATCACCCGGTGTCGTCGCGATCCGCTGCTCTTGGGCAAGCCCGTGATACCAATCAATCGTCTGGTCGAGGAATTGGATGACCTGCGCCGCAGTCAAGGGACTCACCGCTTGCGCCGCGGTCGGTGCACTCGTAGCAGCAGTGGCCGCAGTCGTAGGCGTAACGCCGGCAGTCGCCGCTGTCGCCTTGGAAGCGGACGGGCCCGCGGCGGGCGATCCTTTGGCAGGCGTAGCAGAGGTCGTCGCCGCTGCGGCCGCCGCGCTTGCACCGATGAATCCCAGTACGACGAGCGTGCCTAAGCCTACGCGTATGAGCGCGCGCCAGGCGCGCAGAGTGCGCGCCCAAGACTGCCATCTTGAAATGTGGAGCACGTGCCAGTGTACTACCATTGCCCACAATTGAGCCGCTTCGACGGGGACCACTGCATGGCAGATTCCTATATTTTTCAAATTTTGACTCATTACACCTCGCGCGATGCGTTGGACCCTGGGTTCGATGTTGTTGACAATTCGTCGAATGAACGGCCGGACTGGTTCGAATATTGGCCGATCCGGAAATTTCTACGCAGCGAGACTCTGGACGAAGGGGCGTTCTACGGCTTTTTTTCACCAAAGTTCAAGATCAAGACTAATTTGACGTCTGCGCAGGTATTCGAATTTATTCAGCAGTCAAGTAGCGAGACCGATGTCATCCTGTTTTCGCCGAGCATCCATAGCGGCGCGCAATTTCTCAACGTTTTCGAGCACGGCGATGCAGAGCACCCAGGACTCCTAGCCACATCGCAAAAACTGCTCGACAGAATTAATAGACCCGTAAAACTGGATGAACTCGTTACCGACTCCAGAAATACGGTGCATTCGAACTACTTCGTTGCGAAGCCCCGCTTCTGGAGAGAATGGCTATCGATCAATGAGCAATTATTCTCCATTGCGGAGACTGATGGGGACGAATTGGGCAAGGCCTTAACAGCCACTACATCTTATCGGGGTAAATCAGACGTGCAAATGAAGATATTCATCATGGAGCGAATGGCCACGTTGATTCTTGCCACCGACCCGAGCTTTAGCACCCGGGTGCGCAATCCTTTCGTCGCCCGTAAGAGGATCTACAAACTGCCGCTGGCAATTGTCAGCGACGCGCTTAAAATCGCTTACCGGACGCAAGGCTTCAGCCAATATAAAGAAGTGTTCTTGCTCATTCGCGCGCTGCGGAAATTTTGGAATTTTCAGATCAGGTTCGGCGCGTGGATCGGATGGCCGAGTGTGCGTTTTCATACACGCCGGCTCGCATCTTATTGGGGACGGGCGCAGCCATAGTAAGCCCATGCAGAACAGTGATCGCTGGCAGCTGCGCGGAATACGACTGGTCGCGCGTCGATGTCTGCCGCGAAGATGCAAACCCGCTCGCAGACAGCGCGGCGACTGTCGCGACACCGTATGCGATTTGTAAACTCGCGTTACAAAATATGCTCGCGAACTACGGCTTCCACCACGGTTTGTCCATTGCCTGGGGCCGCATTTTTTCCCCATTCGGTCCGGACGAGCACTCGGATCGGCTCGTGCCGTCAGTCGTACAGAATCTACTCTTGGGGCGGGAGGCGCGGTGCTCGCATGGACGTCAGGTTCGAAATTTTCTGCACGTCGCCGAGGTGGGCGACGCGTTTGCCGCGCTACTCGATAGCGCCTTGGAGCGGGCCGGTCAACGTCGGCTCGGATGAGCGAGTGTTGATCGCGGCGTTGGTGGAGCGAATCGCTAAACGGATCGGTCGTACCGATCTGGTACGGCTCGGCGCTCGCGCTTCCGCCACGAATGAGCCGGCGATTCTCGTTCCGGACATGCGTCGGCTCTATGATGAGGTGGGCTGAAAGCCCGGATTCACGCTTGAAGAAGGCTCGGCGGACACTATTTCGTGGTGGCGGGGAGCGCTGCAACGCGGCATACCACTCGCGTCCGTATTAAGGGAGTTTGGCATTACATGCGCAAAGGCATCATTCTCGCAGGCGGAGCCGGCACGCGCCTGCACCCGGTGACCTACGCAGTCAGCAAGCAGCTCCTGCCGATCTACGACAAACCGATGGTGTACTACCCGCTGTCGACATTGATGCTCGCGGGAATCCGCGAGATTCTGCTGATCACAACGCCCACGGATTTGCCGGCCTTCCAGCGTCTGCTCGGCGATGGCAGCCGCTGGGGACTGACGCTGACCTATGCCGAGCAGCCCAAGCCCGAAGGCCTGGCGCAGGCGTTCATCATCGGTCGGCGCTTCGTTGGTGCGAATCCCGTCGCCTTGGTGCTGGGTGATAACCTCTTTTACGGTCAGGGTTTGTCCGATCAACTGCAAAAGGCCTCTGCACGCCCCCAAGGCGCGACGGTATTTGCCTATCACGTGAAGGATCCCGAGCGCTACGGGGTGGTGCACTTCGATGAAGAGGGCCGGGCGCTGGGTATTGAGGAGAAGCCACTTGAGCCCAAGTCGAGCTACGCCGTGACGGGACTTTATTTCTACGACAATGCAGTGCTCGATATTGCCGCCACTCTCACGCCTTCGGCTCGCGGTGAGCTCGAGATTACGGATGTGAACCAGAGGTATCTCGAGCGCGGTCAGTTGCAGGTGGAATTGTTCGGTCGCGGCATTGCTTGGCTTGATACCGGTACGCACGAATCGCTGCTGCAGGCCGCGACCTTCATCGAGGCGATTGAGAATCGCCAGGGCTGGAAAGTCTGTTGCCCGGAGGAGATCGCCTATCGCGCCGGATTCATCGATGCTGCCCAGCTCGAACGGCTCGCGCAGCCGCTACGCAAGAGCGACTACGGCGCGTATCTCCTCACCCTCTTACGCGAACGACTGTAATGGAATTTACGCCGACCCGGCTTCCCGAAGTCGTGTTGATCAAGCCGCGCGTGTTCGGCGATGCACGAGGATTTTTCTTCGAGACCTGGCAGGCGCAGGAATTTGCGGTCGCCGGCATCGGCATGCCCTTCGTGCAGGACAATCACAGCCATTCGACGCGACATACGCTGCGCGGACTGCATTTTCAGATTGGGCAGCCGCAGGGCAAGCTGGGGCGCGTGACGCGGGGTGAGGCGTTTGATGTCGCAGTCGACATCCGGCGCAGCTCACCGCGCTTTGGTCAATGGGTCGGCGTCGTGCTCAGCGACACGAACCATCACATGCTCTGGGTGCCGCCGGGGTTTGCGCACGGCTATCTTGCGTTGAGCGAGGAAATCGATTTCCTCTATAAATGCACGGATTACTACGCGCCCCAGCATGAGCGCGCGATCCGCTGGGATGATCCACAAGTTGGCGTGCAGTGGCCGCTGCCGGCAGGGGTGGCGCCGATCTTGTCCGGCAAGGACGCAGTCGCTCCCTTATTCAGGGAGGCGGAGTCGTACCCGTGAAGGTACTGGTCACCGGCGCCTCCGGCCAGGTGGGTCAAGCGCTGCTCAGCAGCGTGCCCTCGCATGTCGAGCTGCATGCGCTGACGCGGGGGGAGCTCGATATCAGCGATGCCAGCGCAGTGCACGCCGCGGTGGACGCATTTCGCCCCGAGCTCGTCATCAATGCGGCGGCCTATACGGCGGTCGATAAGGCCGAATCCGAACCCCAACTCGCCGGCGCCGTGAACGCGGATGGCCCGCGCTATCTGGCGCAGGCGGCCGACGCGGTTCCCGGCTGCCGGTTGCTGCATCTTTCCACGGACTACGTCTTTGACGGACGGTCTACTGAGCCGTACAAGCCGAGCGACACCCCGAATCCGCTCAGCGTCTACGGGCGCAGCAAGCTCGCGGGCGAGCGGGCGGTCCTAGAGGTGCTGCGCGAGCGCGCTGTGGTTCTGCGCACCGCCTGGGTTTATGCGGCGCAGGGCAAGAACTTTCTCTTGACGATGCTGCGGCTGATGCGCGAGCGCCGAGCGGTACGCGTGGTCGGGGATCAGCGCGGCACGCCCACTGCGGCCGATTCGATCGCGCGCGCACTCTGGACGATCGGAGAGCGGCCGGACGTCCGCGGGATTTTGCATTGGACCGACGCCGGTAAGACGACCTGGTACGACTTTGCAGTGGCGATCGCTAAAGAGGGCCGCGCTACGGGATTGCTGTCAGAACCGGTCGAGATTACTCCTATAACGACCGCCGATTACCCCACTGCCGCGCATCGGCCGGCCAACAGCGTGCTCGATACCCGTGAAGCGATCGCGCAGTTGCGGCTCACGCCTGCGCCCTGGCAGGTCAATCTGCGCGCGACGCTCGCAAATATAGCGCGCGCCTAATGGGAACTCGCGATGCGGCGATGAGCGCGCGCGCTGATCGGCGTGGTCCCCGCCGTCGTCACCGCTCAGCGGCTCTCGCTCACCAGGCTTGCCAAGAGCGCAACGTATCGGGTTTGGTAGTTCTGCACGCCGTAGCGGCTTTCAACGAGTGTTCGCCCAGCGGCACCCAGGCGCGCGCGCAGCTCTGGCGAGAGAATCAGACGGTCGAGCGCGTCTTCCCATTCCGTGGCATTGCGTGCGTAGTAGCCCGACTGGTCTTCAAGAACCGCTTCGGTGTTCGCGCCGACCGGGGATGCGACGCAGGGCAGCGATGCCGCCATGTATTGCAAAAGTTTGAATGCGCATTTGCCGCGCGACCACTCATCGTCAGTCAATGGCATGACCCCAATGTGGGCGCTTGCAAGCGCAGCAATCTCGTTCGCCGGGCTCCACAGCACCGGATCGATGCGCACGTCAGACCAATGCGGAAACTTGGAGCAGATGACCTTGAGGCGCAGCGCGGGATAGCGCGCCGACAGGCGCGCAAGCGCTGGATGCAGGATCTCAAGATAAACGAGATTCTCGGGACTGCCGACCCAGGCAATCGTCGGCGGATCATCTTGCGTTGCGGCGGTTGCGCGATAGACGCTGGTATCGAGTGCGGTCGGCAGAATAACCAAGCGCTGCGCGTACGGCGCCGCCGCACGTGCCAGCACATCATTGCCGGCCACGACGACATCCACCGCGCGGCAGGTCGCGGCAAACTTTCGCCTGCGCCACCATGAATCTCCCGCAGGCTCGCCGAGACGACGCGGCTTTCTGACATAGATCGCATCGTCGAAATCGAATATCACGCGAGGTGCGAATGCGGCAAACAAACGCGCCTCCACATCGCTCAACTTGATCTGATGCAGCACGACGACGCTCGAGCGGGTTAGGAGCGCGCGGCGCTCCCAGGTACGGAAGCCATAGCGACCGGAAGGATACGTCTCGAGGTGCACGGTCCAACCCGCCGCTTCGAGTGCGCCGACGAGACTCAACATTCGATAGCGGAAGGATGGCTGACTGTGCTGATAGCCAAAGAGTGTGGCCTGCGGGTTCAAGTGCGCCACCGCAGACCTCTAGGCGGCAGCTTCTCGGCTAACGAGACTCTCCAGCGCCGCGAGCGCGATGCCAAGTCCGTCAGCAAGCCTGAGGTCCGCGGCGTGCCGAACGAACGCCGCACGTTGAGGCTCATCGTTGAGGAGCGCTGCGGCGACGCTGACAATATGGTCTGCGTTCAGGCTTGCTGCCACCACAAGGCTCGCGTCCGCACACTGACGCACGCGCTTCGCCTGGTCCTTCGCGATCGACACCGCAATACACGGCGCGCCGCAGGCAATCGCCTGCAGCATGGTCGAGCCGCCATTGGCGACCACTAGGCGCGCGTTGCGCATGAGCGCGGCAAGTTCGCTGAGAGGCAGGCGCGGCACGGTTTTAAGGGCGGGCGACTGATGAGTGTTGTAGCCGCTCGGCGGGGCCACGAGCACCGTGACGATGTCGCGCGCGGCTAAATCGTGCGCAGCGGTTGCGAACGTCTGCACGGCGTCGTGCGCACCGGGGTGCCCCGTGCCGCCGCCCGGCACGACGAGCACGTAGGATCCTGCGCTTAACGCGAATCGTTCAAGAACCGCGGCAGTGGAGCGCGCATCGGACGCGGGCAGCATCACATCGAGATAGCGCAGGAGCGGGCGACCCCGCCAGCGCAGCTTGAATTTTTCTATGGTGCTCAATGGCCCGGAGAGAAACTCAGGGTAGGCCACCCAATGCTCGTCGATCAGCGACATCCATCGACGGCGAAATGCCTTACGGCGCTGGCGCGAGCGGGCGCTGATATACACCACGCGCGCCCCGATGCGCTGCGCGGCAGCAAGCTGTGACGTCCTGCCCGCATTGTCAAAGATGACAACGTGCGGCCGCATCTCCTCGATGAGTGCGACCACCTCGGGCGTGTGGAACGTGGGCGAGGAAGGCAGTAGTGTTGATGCGAAGGCGTCGTCGGGCTCATACGGCGCCTTCTTGCTGAGCGCGAAGTGGATTTGAGCGTTGGGCCAGCGCGCCGCTGCGGCGTGAGCGATTTGCAGCGTACGCACGTACTCGCCCATCCCATGCGGACCGGAGACGGGCAGGAACAAAAATCGCGGCGCTGCAGCGACGCCCGTGTGGAGGCCGCTCGCGGCGGGACCTCCAGGCTCGGCTGAATCAAAAGCAGATCGCTTCGGCCGCTGTGCGGGGTCCGCTGCGAGCCCGGCGAGTTTCTCGATCGCATCGAGCGCGGCAGGAAGGCCGTTCGACACCACGCGGTCGCCGGCGCGCGCCGGCGCGCCGCCGGCTTCGAGCATACGCAGCGCGACCCGCTCAAGGTCGGCCGCATCAAGCCGCGCGCGCACCGCGAGCCCCTGCCTGACACACTGCCTGATGCGATGCGCCTGATCGCCAGCGATCGCGACCGCGACGCACGGTCGGTTGCAGGCGAGCGTCTGCAGCATCGTGTCGCCGCCGTTTGAGATGACGAGGCGCGCGCCGCGGATGAGTTCACCCACCATCGCGACCGGCAAGCGCGGCGCGAGCCGCAGGCAGGCGACGTCCGGCGTATTCGCGGTGGCGCTCTCGGGCGTCACGCCGACGAGAATTGTCGGGTACGACGCCCGTGCAATGCGTCGCGCCGCCTCCGCCACGACCTGCGGCGCATCGAGCGCTCCTGGGTGACCGGTGCCGCCGCCCGGCACGACGAGCACGTATTCCCCCGGGCGCACGCCAAAGCGCGCCCATATGGACTCTGCGAGCGCCGCGTCCACCTGCGGCAGCACCGTGTCGAGGAAGCGTACGATCGGGCGTCCGAGCACGAGTAGCTTCAGGCGCTCGAGCATGCCCAACGGCCCCGCAATGAACTGCGGATAGGCGATCCAATGTTCATCAAGGAGCCGCATCCAGCGAAGTCTGAATGCTCTCCTGCGCTGCTTCGGACGGGAACTGATGAAGACCGTGCGCGCGCCGCCGGCGACCGCAGCGCGCAGTTGTGAGGTGCGGCCGGCGTTATCGAACAGCACCAGCGTGGGCTTGAATTCCCGCAGTAATGCTGCGACCTCGCGCGAGTGAAAAGTCGGCGAGGACGGCAGGAACGTCGCCTGAAAAGGCGTCTCGACCGCATAGGCCGCAGTGCGACTCAATGCAAAGCGAATCGCAACCTGCGGCCAGCGCTGCGCGACGGCGGTCGCGATCGCGATCGCGCGCGCGTACTCGCCCATGCCGCGCGGCCCCGATACCGGGATAAAGAGCAGACGCGCGTGGCCGTCACGCATGTGAAATACCGGTCCCGAAGCTGCCCATTGTTCATACTATCGCAAGCGCACGCGCGAAGAGGGCGGCCAAAGAGTGCGGGCGCGATTGCTCGAAGTGCGTTACACGTCGGACAGAGGTCGGCTTCTGGCCTTCATGTCAATGAAGCGGTGAGCGTGCGCCACGCGGCGATGACGTTTTGCGCCTCGATGCCGAGAATATTGGGGTGCCCGTCCACTTCGCCGACCAGCACCGCGGCAGGGGTTGTGACGCCACCCGGCCGATACAAAATCGGATCGGATGCTCCAAATAAAGCAACCGTTGGGCATTTGAGCGCAGCTGCCGCGTGCGCGGGCCCGGTGTCGACCGATACCAGACTTGTGGCGCGCTCAAGCAGCGGCAGCAGAATGCGAATCGGCAAGTCATGGGCCACATTGTGCAGGCCGGGCACATTCGCGCGGCTCATGATCTCGGCGTTGAGCGCGAATTCCCGCGGCACGCCGAGGAGCACAATTGCAGCATCCGGCCGGGCGGCGTGCAGCCCCCGAATGACTTCCGCCCAGCGCTCTTCGGGCCAATATTTGGTGTTGGTCGCGCGCCGCCGCAGGAAGCCGCGCATCGTGCGCTTGTTGCCCGCCTGAATGAGGATCAATTCGCGGTTGGCGATGCCGCGCCGCGCGAGCCACGGTTCGAGTGCGACGCGCGCCTGCGGATCGATGTGGAGCACCGCGCAACTTGCGATTCGCTCCTGCGCCGGTGCCAAAATGTCAGCGAATGCGGGCGGATTCTGGTTCGCAAAGCGGATCCAGCGATCGACAAAATGCTCCCCTTCCAGGCGCGGCAGCGCCGCATCCTCGCACACGAAATCATCCGGGATGCCGCCGCGCCTGAGGAGGTCGCGGCCGGTGCCCGAATCACAAAACCATGTGGGACCCGCTTCGCGCGCTTTCAACCAGCGCACGAGGTGCTGCTGACTCGGGCTCGCCCAGTAGGGTGACCTTCTGCTCTGCAATACGAATATCTCACCGACGCCCGGCTGCCCCGCGAGGAGCGGTGCGCTCCAGGCGCCGGAGGCGATGAGATCGGCGGGGGTTCCGAGGCGCGCCTGCAACTGCCGCAGGAGCGCCGTCAAGAGCACCATGTCGCCGAATGCGCCGCAGCGCATGACGAGCGGCCGCGCCGTCAACATCGGTGCTCGATCACTGCAGCGGACGCGGCTCGAAGCCGTCTGCCCTGGCCAGCTGCACGAGGCCGCCTTCGCCGACCAGGTGCAGCGCTCCAACCACGACGAGGGTGTCCTGGTCGGCCTTCAAGAGGCGCTCGATCTGCGGCAGCCAACGCCGATTACGGTCTGTGACGAGGGCGCGATACAGGCCCGGAAACGTCGCATAGTCCTCGCTCATCAAAGACGCAAGCTTGGTGGAATTGCCGCTTCTCCAGGCAGCCAAAATCTCGCGTGTCTCGCGGTCGGCATCTTTAAGCTCCGTCACGGTCAGGTCGAGGAAGCGAGCCTGATCTGCCGCGGACAGCCCGGCCAAGAGGTTGATCTGTTCATCCACCGTTTCAAGCCCGGTGATCTTCTTGCCGTCAAGGTGCGCGCGCCGTCCGAGCTGCTTCTCTACACCCTCTTCGGGATCGAACCCTAACTGAGTGTATTCAAGCTGCGTGAGAGTGAGAGCGATCGCCCACGGCTCGAAGGGCTCAAGTCCCTCGATTGGCACGCCTAAGCGCGCGGCTTCGGTGGCAACGCGCGCGTAGCGCGCCTCGCCGATCGCTTGCCGCAAAGTTGAGCCGTCGGCAAACAGGCCCTTTTGAAGGAGCAGAGTCTGCGCCGCGGGAGAATCGAGTTCGTCCACGTCGACCTCCATGACGAGCGCTTTTGCGGCTGAGTAGGCGCGCTCGAAGGCCGGCGGCAGACTCGTCTCGCCGGTCTTCAGAAGGTGGACGGAGCCTGCAAGATAGACCGTGTTATGAGCCCCGCGGATCGCCCAGACGGGGCTTTGTGCCTGCGCGCTTAGGCAGCCGAAGAGACCGACGATGAGGAGGGAACTGCGCATTCTTCTATCCACACGACCTCAGTGCTGAGAGTACCATCGGCTCGCAGCTCGAGTGTGCGATACGCGGGCGGCAGCGAATCGAGCGCGAACTCGCTCGTGCCGGGCCGAAATTGTGCGCAGGTGGACGGCGTTGCGAGCAGGCGCACGGTGCCGCGCAGCGCATCGAAAGTTTGATGCACGTGTCCCCAGAGGACGGCGCGAACGTTTGTGTGCGCATCGAGGACGCGCCAGAACTCGCCCGAGTTCTCAAGTCCCACTTTGTCGAGCCAGTGGCTTCCCATGCTGACCGGATGATGATGCAGGCACACGAGCGCGTGGCGCCCGGCTGCGGTGGTGAGCGCCTCATCAAGTTGTGCCAGGCTCTGCGCGCTTAAGCGGCCGCGCGCGGATGCCGCCATCGAGGTATCGAGCAGCACGATGCGCCAGGGCCCGAAGTCCATCCGGCCGCCGACCACGAACGGCTCGTGGTTGAGCTCGCGCGCGAGGGATGCGGGTTCGTCATGATTGCCGGGAATACAGAGTACGGGCACGCCGACGGTGCTGAAGAGACGGCGGAAATGCGCGTAGCCTCCCGGATCATCCTGCACGATATCGCCGGTGACGAGCACGGCGTCGACCGGCCAGTCGCGCAGCCTCGCCTGGGCGAGCGTGCGGCTGAGCGCCGCGAGCGTCTGCACGCCGCGCAGGGATTCGGTTTCGCTGCCGTACAGATGCGGATCGGTAAACTGTATCATCCGTAGCACGCTCATGTTCGATCCGTCATTGCTCAAAGTGCCTGGGGAGCTCTTCTCGTGGGAAAGCGTAACAAAAGATGGGAGCTCCCAAAGTGAACTGGATCAAGCCAAGAAATGCTCGAAACGGACCTAGTTCCGCGGGCGCGTCGAGCGCGCTGGATATTGTGAAGCGGAAGGCTTAAGGGACATGTCTGTCACACCCGACAACCCTTCTGGCCGCCGCGATTGCCGTACGTGGGTCGCATGATGGAAAATGCTAGGCCGTTTTGCCGCCAGGCACCCGCCACACCGGAAATATACTCATGAGCACACACCGTGAACTTGCCAATGCGATCCGCGCCCTTGCCATGGATGCGGTGCAGCGCGCGGCATCCGGACATCCGGGCGCGCCGATGGGAATGGCCGATATCGCGGAAGTCCTGTGGCGCGGCGTCCTCAAACACAATCCCGGCAATCCACGCTGGATCGACCGCGACCGTTTCGTACTGTCGAACGGCCACGCATCGATGCTCTTGTACGCACTCCTGTATCTCACGGGATATCCGCTCGCCATCGATGAGATCAAGAATTTCCGGCAAATGGGCTCGCGCACGGCGGGGCATCCGGAACATGACCTCGATATCGGCATCGAAACGACCACCGGTCCCCTCGGCCAGGGTCTTGCCAATGCGGTCGGCATGGCGTTGACCGAAAAGCTCTTGGCGCGCGAGTTCAACCGGCCTGGCTTCGAGGTCGTCGATCACCACACCTACGTTTTCATGGGCGACGGCTGCCTGATGGAGGGCATCTCCCACGAGGCCGCCTCGTTTGCCGGCACTTTTAAGCTCGGCAAACTCATCGGTTTCTACGACGATAACGGCATCTCGATCGACGGCAAGGTTGCCGGCTGGTTCGCCGATGACACGCCGAAGCGTTTTGAGGCCTATGGCTGGCATGCCATCCCGCACGTCGACGGCCATGATGCCGCGGCGGTTGCCGCGGCCATCGTCGCGGCCCGCGCGGAAAAGACGCGTCCCTCGCTCATCTGCTGCAAGACCATCATCGGCTGGGGTGCGCCCAACCGCCAGGGCACGAAGGCCGCACATGGTGAGGCGCTCGGCGTCGACGAAGTCGCCTTGGCGCGCAAAACGCTGAATTGGCCCTACGAGCCGTTCGTGATTCCCGAGGCGCTCCTTAAGGAGTGGAATCACGGCGCTCCCGGGGCTGCCGCAGAAAGTGCGTGGAACGAGCTCTTCGCGCGCTACCGCACGGCGCACCCCGAGCTCGCCCGTGAGCTTGAGAGGAGGAGCCGCGGCGATCTGCCCAAGACGTGGAGCGCGATTGCGAAGGAGGCGCGAACCGCTGCGAAACAGGAGTCGAAGCCGCGGGCGACGCGGCAGACCTCGCAGTCCACCCTCAACGTCATCGGTGCGCAGCTTCCTGAATTCTTAGGCGGTTCTGCCGACCTCACAGGCTCAAACAATACCGACCAGAAGAACTCGACCGCTCTCACCCCGACGGATTTCTCCGGCCACTATATTCATTACGGCGTGCGCGAATTCGGCATGACCGCGGTGATGAACGGCATGGCACTGCATGGGGGCTACATTCCGTACGGCGGCACCTTCCTCGTCTTCTCGGACTACGCGCGGAACGCGGTGCGCTTGGCCGCGCTCATGCGTCAACGTGTGATCCTCGTGTACACGCACGATTCCATTGGCTTAGGCGAGGATGGGCCGACGCATCAGCCCATCGAGCACTTAACGAGCCTGCGCGCGATGCCAAACTTAAGTCTGTGGCGGCCTTGCGATGCGCTCGAAACGGCAGTCGCCTGGATTGCAGCCATTGAGCGCGCGACGGGTCCGACCGCGCTCGTGCTCACGCGCCAGGGCCTGCCGCAGGAGCCGCGCACGGCGGAGCAGGAAGCCGCCGTGCGGCGCGGCGGCTACGTTCTCATTGACAGCAAAGGTGTGCCGGAATGCATCGTTCTGGCGACGGGCTCGGAGGTCGGCATTGCTGCCCAGGCCGTCAGAGGCCTGAACGACGCTGGACGGCGCGTGCGGCTCGTGTCGATGGCCTCAACCGACGTGTTCGATGCGCAGGATGCGGCGTATCGCGAAGCGGTGCTGCCCAAAGCGGTGCGGCGGCGTCTGGCGGTGGAAGCCGGTGCAACGCTTGCCTGGTGGCACTATGTGGGCTCCGAGGGCCGGGTGCTCGGCATCGATCGCTTCGGTGAATCGGGCAAAGCGTCTGATCTGTTTCCACACTTCGGCTTCACAGCCGATAATGTCGCAAAGCTTGTCGAAGAATTAACCAAGAGCTGAGGCGAGACATGCCCATCAAAGTCGGTATCAACGGTTACGGTCGCATCGGGCGCAATATTCTGCGGGCGCTGTATGAGTCCAAGCGCAATGGCGAAATCCAGATCGTCGCCATCAACGATCTGGGAGACGCGCAAACCAATGCTCATCTGACGCGCTATGACACCGCGCACGGCAAGTTTCCGGGCGAAGTGATAGTCGACGGCGATGCGATGATCGTGAACGGCGATCGCATCCGCGTGCTGGCGGAGCGCGATCCTGCAAAGCTTCCCTGGGGCGGGCTCGGGGTCGAATTTGTGCTCGAGTGCACGGGGCTTTTTTCCAGCCGCGCCAAGGCGAGCGGCCATTTGCAAGGCGGCGCGAAGAAGGTCGTGATCTCAGCCCCGGGCGGCGCGGACGTCGACGCGACGATCGTCTATGGCGTGAACCACCAGACGCTGAAAGCCGCCTACACCGTGATTTCGAACGCCTCGTGCACGACGAACTGTCTCGCGCCGGTTGCCAAGGTCTTGAGCGACAGGATTGGCATCGTCGCCGGCCTCATGACGACGATTCACTCGTACACCAACGATCAGGTGTTGACCGACGTGTATCACTCCGACCTGCGCCGCGCGCGCTCGGCGACCATGTCGCAGATTCCGACCAAGACTGGAGCTGCCGCCGCGGTCGGGCTCGTGATGCCGGAGTTGAAGGGCAAACTCGACGGCTTCGCCATTCGTGTGCCGACGATCAACGTCTCGCTCGTTGATCTGACGTTCACGGCAAAGCGCGCGACCAGCGTCCAGGAAGTCAATAAACTCATGCACGAGGCCGCCCTCGGGGCCATGCGCGGCATCCTTGCCTATAACGAAGCGCCGCTGGTGTCGATCGACTTCAATCACGACGCGCACTCGGCAAGCTTCGATGCGACGCTCACCAAATGCATTGACGGCGTACTCGTCAAGGTGTGCGCGTGGTATGACAACGAATGGGGATTCTCGAACCGCATGCTCGACACCACGGTCGCCTGGTCCAAGGCAACATGACGGTCTTGCGCATGTCGGATACCGACCTGCGCGGCAAACGTGTGCTGATCCGTGAGGATCTGAACGTGCCGGTGCAAGCCGGTGCGGTGACGAGCGATGCGCGCATTCGCGCCGCCCTACCCACGATCCGTTACGCGATCGATCAACACGCGAAGGTCTTTGTGCTCTCACATCTCGGCAGGCCCACGGAGGGTGTCTATGATGAGAAGCTGTCGTTGGCGCCGATCGCCGCGCGCTTGTCGGATCTTCTCGGCCAGCCGGTCGCGCTGCGCAAGGACTGGCTGACGGGCGTCGACTGCGCGCCGGGTAGCGCAGTGTTGTGCGAGAATGTGCGCTTCAACCCCGGCGAGAAAAAGGACAGCGAGCTGCTGGCGCGGCAGATGGCGGCGCTGTGTGACGTATTTGTGATGGACGCGTTCGGCACCGCGCACCGTGCCGAGGCGAGCACCCACGGCGTTGCGAAATTTGCCCCGGTTGCCTGCGCAGGCCCCCTCCTGGTCGGCGAATTGATCGCGCTCGAGCGGGCGTTTAAGAAGCCGGCACGGCCCTTCATTGCGATCGTCGCCGGCTCGAAAGTCTCAACCAAACTCACCGTACTGGAGTCGCTGTTGGAAAAAGTAGACAAGCTCATCGTCGGCGGCGGCATCGCCAATACGTTTCTCGCGGCGAGCGGCGTCAACGTCGGCCGCTCGCTGCACGAGGCGGAGATGCTCGACGTCGCGCGCTCTCTCATGCAGAAGGCGCGCGCGCGCGGCGCCGAGATTCCGCTGCCCACGGACGTCGTCGTCGCGAGGGAATTTGCCGCGACCGCGCATGCCGACATACGCTCGGTCGACGCTGTGCGCGACAACGAGATGATTCTCGACATCGGGCCGGACACGGCCGAGCGTTTCAGCGAGCTTCTGCAGTCCGCCGGCACCATCATGTGGAACGGTCCGGTCGGGGTGTTCGAATTCGAACAGTTTGGCGAGGGCACGCGCGCGATTGCCAATGCGATTGCGCGCAGCAAAGCGTTCTCGATCGCCGGCGGCGGCGACACGCTCGCGGCCATTGAGAAGTATGGTGTCGAGGATGGCATCTCCTACGTGTCCACCGGCGGCGGCGCGTTTCTCGAATTCGTCGAGGGCAAGACGCTGCCTGCGGTCGCCATGCTCGAAGCGCGCGCGCGCGGATGATCGGCTTACGGCGCACTAAAATCGTCGTGACGCTGGGGCCCGCCACCGATGCTGCGGCGGTCTTCGAGCGCATGATCGAGGAGGGCGTGGACGTCGCCCGTATCAATGCCTCGCACGGCTCGCAGGCGGATCATGCGCGCCGTTTGCAGCAGGTGCGCGCTGCGGCGCGGCGCGCGGACCGTTCGGTGGGCGTGCTCATGGACTTGGGCGGCCCTAAAATCCGTATCGAGGGCTTTGCCGACGGTCCGGTGCGCCTGGAAGAGGGCGAGCCCTTCACGCTTGATACCGCGCTCGGGGCGAAAGCGGGCACGGTACGCGAAGTAGGCGTCGCCTATCAGAATCTGCCGCGCGATGTCGGCGCCGGAGATGCGCTGCTCCTCGCCGACGGCCAGATCGTGCTCGACGTGGTGGCGGTTGCCGGCACGCGCATCGAATGCCGCGTGCGCCTCGGAGGAGAGCTCTCGGATCGCAAGGGCCTCAATCGTCAGGGCGGGGGGATTTCCGCGCCGGCGCTGTCCGAGAAGGACCTCGACGATATCCGCTTTGGGGCCCAGCAGGGCATCGACTATATCGCGGTGTCGTTCGCACGCGATGCCGCCGACATCGACCGCGCGCGCGCGCTGGTGCGCGCGGCCGGCGGCGAGGCGCGTATCGTTGCGAAGATTGAGCGCCAGGAGGCGATCACCAATTTGAGTGGCATTATCGACGCATCGGATGCGGTGATGGTGGCGCGCGGCGATCTTGGCGTGGAGATGGGCTACGCGGAGCTCACCGGTCTGCAGAAGACGATTATCTACGAGTCACGCCTGCGCAATCGCGTGGTCATCACCGCGACTCAAATGATGGAGTCGATGATCCAAAACCCGGTGCCGACGCGCGCCGAGGTGAGCGACGTCGCGAACGCCGTCATGGATGGCACCGATGCCGTCATGCTGTCGGCGGAGACGGCGATGGGCCGCTATCCCATCAAAGCCGTGCGCGCGATGGCCGACGTCATCGAAGGCGCCGAGAAATACGAGCTCACGCACACGAGCACACGGCACCGCGTGGAGGGGATTTTCACCGGCAGCGAAGAGGCGATCGCGATGGCCGTCATGTACACGGCGACTCACATGAAAGTGCGGGCGATCGTCGCCCTCACCGAGTCGGGTGCAACGCCGCTCTACATGTCGCGCATCCGAGCGGACATCCCGATCTACGCGTTTACCCCGCACGAGGCGACGCGCGGCCGGGTCACACTGTATCGCGGCGTCTATCCGGTGATCTTCCACGGCGCCGGCATGGCCACCCCCGACCGCGCGTACCAATTGATCTTTGCGCGCCTCCTCGAGCTGAAACTGGTCGAGCGCGGCGACTTCGTCATCCTCACGAAGGGCGAGCGCTCGGGCGTTGAAGGCGGCACGAATTCACTGCAGATCCTCAAAGTCACGCTCGATTGACGGCACAGCGTTTTCATTAGGTCATGGCCGGGCGGACCCTCAAGCTGATGGCGCTCTGGGCAGCGCTCCTCATCCTCGTGTTGTTCGCGATCCTGTACGGGGTGCTGCACGCATCGCTGCCGCCACTTGATGGGACGATGACGTCGCCGGGCGCCGGCGCCGCCGTGACGGTCGAACGCGATGCGCTCGGAATCGCCACCGTTGCCGCCGCTGATCGCATTGATCTTGCGTACGGCACGGGCTTCGTCCATGGCCAGGATCGGTTTTTCCAGATGGATCTGTCGCGCCGGCTCGCCGCGGGCGAGCTTGCCGAGCTCTTTGGCGCCGCGGCGCTCGAGCAGGATGAGAAGGCGCGCATGTTCCGCTTCCGCCATCTGGCGGGCATCGTGCTTGGCGCGACGACACCCGAACAGCGCGCGCTCATCGCCGCCTACGCGCGCGGCGTGAACGCAGGCCTTGCAAGTCTGCACAGCCGTCCCTGGGAGTATTGGCTGTTGGGCGCCCTTCCGGAAGCGTGGCGCGAGGAGGACACGGTTCTCGTCTCCTATGCGATGTGGTGGGACCTGCAGTACGGCGGATTTGAGCGCGAAATGTTGAAGCGCAGGATCAATGCCAAGCTCGCTGGGGCCGATTGCGCGCCAGGCTGGAAGTGCGCACTCAAATTTTTGTATCCGCCGCGCACGATCTGGGACAGCCCCAATGGGACGGCGTCCGCGGCGGCCAACACGGCAGAGGTCTTTGACAGCGTGAAACTTCACGGGCAGAGCGCGCAAGCCTCGAGAGGCGACTCGGCCGCGCGTTCCGCCGATGCCGGCAGCAACAATTGGGCGCTCGCGGGCGCCTTCACGGCGACGGGAGCTGCGCTCGTGGCGAGCGACATGCATTTGAATCTGCGGGTGCCGGCGGTGTGGTACCGCGTGCGCATGCGCGCTGCTTCCGGCTCGACAGATGCTGCGCTTGATCTCAACGGCCTGACGCTGCCCGGCACGCCGCTCCTCGTGGCGGGCTCAAACGCTCACGTCGCCTGGGGATTTACCAATAGCTACGGCAAGTGGCTCGATCTTGAGCCGGTTGAGTGCCTCGCCGTCAATGATTCCGAGCTCACGACCGCCGCCGGATCCATACCGCTGACGGTTCACCGCGAAGAGATCAAGGTGCACGGCAAGCCCAGTGTCGTGTTGACGGTCAGATCCGCATCGGTGGGGCTCCTTTTTTTGGCCGAGCCCGAGGAGCGACGTTGCTGGTTTGCGCGCTGGCTCGCGACCGTGCCGCAAGCCACCAACTTCAATCTTCAGAAGATGGAGACGGCAACCACCGTCGATGAGGTTCTGGCGCTCGCGCCCAGCATCGGCATACCGCACCAGAACCTCATTGTCGGCGACCAGGGCGGACATATCGCCTGGACCGTGTTCGGCCGCATCCCGACGGCTGCAGGCGCTGCGCGCTTGACGGGCGAGGGGCCGTGGACGAGTGCTCTAGAGCATCCGCACTTGAAGGATCCGCCATCCGGTCGTCTCTGGAGCGCCAATGCCCGCCCGATTGACGATGCGCGCATGGAAGCCGTGCTGGGCGGCGATGAAGCGTTCACGGGCGCGGGCTACGATTTAGGCGCGCGTGCGCATCAGATCGGCGATGACCTCGCGGCGCTGCACGGTGGAGCAACGCCTGCTGACATGCTCGCTGTGCAGCTTGACGATCGCGCGGTGTTCCTCGCGCGCTGGCGCACGCTCATCGTCGAGCTACTGGATGCCGAGGCGCTGCAAGATCACCCGCGCCGCGGGCAGTTCAAACACTGGGTGGCCGATTGGAACGCACACGCCAGCGTCGATTCAGTCGGCTATCGCCTGGTACGCGAATTTCGTGACCAGACCGAAGGCACGGTATGGCGTATGACCCTGCAAGGCCTCGGCATCGCCGAGCACGCGCTGCCGCCTGATCAATTCGAGCAGGCATTGTGGGATCTCGTCAGCACGCGCCCACCCGACAAACTCGGCTCAGAGCACGGCAGCTGGCGGGGGCTTCTCTTGGGGCAAATCGATGCCACGATCGCCCGGCTCACCGAGCGTTGCGGGGAGCTCGCACGCTGTACGTGGGGCGCGCGTCACGTCGTGCGCATACGCCATCCGCTTTCCGGTGCGCTGCCGTATCTGGCGCGCTTTTTCGATATGCCGACGCTTGCGCTCCCCGGCGACCACGACATGCCGCGGGTGCAGGACGGCGCGTTTGGCGCGTCCGAGCGCTTTTCCGTGTCGCCGGGTCACGAAGAGGGCGGCTATCTTCACATTCCAGGCGGGCAGAGCGGTCATCCCCTGTCGCCCTACTATCGGGCGGGATTTCTCGCCTGGGCCGAAGGCAGGCCTGTGCCTTTTCTTCCCGGATCTGTGCAGCACCGCCTGACGCTCGAGCCGAGTACACGCTAGCCTTTGTTCCCAAGAGCGGGGGTACCTCTTTCTAAGGCCGTTATGTCGCCCTTTATGGATGACGGTTCAATCACAAGCGCCACCAGCGAGCGCCGCAGACTCCAGCGGCCGCTCGTCGGGCTCGTGCTGACCGGGGGCGGTGCGCGTTCGGCCTATCAGGTGGGTGTGCTCAAGGCACTGGCCGAGCTGCTGCCGCGCGCAAGGAATCCCTTTCCCATCATTGTCGGCACTTCTGCCGGCGCCGTGGCCGCCGGCGTGCTGGCTGCTGAGGCCCATCAGTGGCGCCGTGCCATCGTCGGCCTGGAGGAGGTCTGGGCGAATTTTCGTGTCGAACAGGTGTTTCGTGTCGACCCCTCGTACATGCTGCGCACCGGCCTGCACTGGCTCTTCTCGCTCGCCTCCGGCGGTATCCTGGTCGCGCCACCGAAGTCCATGCTCGATAACTCTCCGCTGCGCGAGCTCCTCGGCACGCGCGTGGATTGGCACGGAGTTCGCCGCAGCATCGAACGCGGTCATCTGCGCGCATTGGCGCTGTGCGCGACGAGCTATGCCAGCGGTCACTCGGTTGCGTTCTACGACGGCGTCGCCTCCATCAACGAGTGGACCCGCGTGCAGCGCATCGGCAGGAATGCGCGCCTGACGCTCGATCACTTGATGGCGAGCGTTTCCATTCCGCTATTGTTTCAGCCGATGCCGCTCGGGCATGAGTACTTCGGCGACGGCGCGATGCGCCAGTTGAACCCCTTGAGTCCCGCGATACATCTCGGCGCCGAGCGCCTGTTGGTCATCGGCGTACGGGCGCGCGCGGACGCGGGCGTCGCGGCGCCGCGCGCGGCGGCGGCGATCCCGACACCGGGCCAAATCTTAGGCTACATGCTCGACACGCTCTTCACGGATCAGATCTACGGCGATCTTGAGCAGTGCGAGCGCATCAATGAGCTCGTGCGTGCGGCGCCGGCGGCCGCGCCCGGCCTGCGTTTCGTTGAGACGCTCATGCTGGCGCCGAGCGTCGACCCGCGCGAAGTTGCGGCGCGCCACGCGCATGAGATGCCGCGGGGCTTACGCGCGCTGTTGCGCGTGATCGGCGGCAGAGGCGACACCGCGGGCAGCCAGCTCTCGAGCTATCTCATGTTTGAGTCCGGCTATACCCGGGAGTTGATTGAGTTGGGTTACGAGGATGCCATGGAAGCGCGTACGACGCTCCTCGCGTTCATGACGGGTGAGCCTTTGCCGGCGGTCATTACGGCGGCCGGCATCACGCAGGCGACCTGAACACGGCAGAGCCGGGGGACCCGATAGGGCTCGTTGAAATCCGGCCGCGTGATTCGTGCTGAGTAACGCTCGCTACTTTGGTTTTCCCGCGACCTTCAAGCGCTCGTGCGGCTCGATGCGTTCATCCAACGCCGCGACCACCGCATCCGGCTTCATCGACTGCTGCAGTGCTGCCGCCTCGGGATCGTGGCGGTCTCTGACATTAGGCAAGTCGCGCCGCAGCTCTTCGATGAGGTCGATGAGCTTGGCAGTCTTCTGCTCGGTCAAGAGTGTCACCTTGAGGTCAAGATGCGCGCGCTGCTCGGCGAGTCTTTCAAGGCGGTTCTGCTTGGTGAGAACGACCGTCGCGGTGAGTAATGCACCCAGTCCCAGAGTGCCTTGCAGCCAGAAAAACGGCGCCGGATCGAATTCGTGCAGGCCTAATTGGCGCAAGACTAGGTTAGCGAGCAGCCACGACGCGACAAAGAGAAGAATAAGGGTCAGAAAAATAGGCCGCCCTGCGAACAGGCTGATGCGCTCCACAATCCGTTGCGAGCGGCTGATCTTCTGGTCTTCGCGCGTGTAGAAGGCAAGAACTGCCTCAATGTTCTGGCTGATCTCTACGCGCTCGGATGCGGAGGTCGGATTCTGCGCAGGCGCAGCGGGCAGCGGGGACACGGCGGGTTTGGCAGTCATCCGGCCATACTACGGGACGAGCGTGCGGGATGTCGGTACGCGCTCGCAGTACGGTGAGCGTCCGCTCGCAGGCGTCAGCGGCGCTTGCGCTTGCGCTGTCAGCTGTTGGCAGCGGCAGCTTCGTGCGGGCGAAAAAATTTGCTGCCCGGAAGGCCGCTGTGGCGGGCGGTGACCGTCGGGAAACGGCTCGCGTAGCGCTCGGCCAGGCGCTCGACGATGTACACGGAGCGGTGCTGGCCGCCGGTGCAGCCGATCGCAACCGTGAGATAGCCGCGGTTGTTCGATTCGTATTCGGGGATGCGGCCGTCGATAAAGCGCACGATGTCGTCGATGAGATGACCGACGCTCTTCTGAGATTCGAGGAAGCGCATCACCTCCGCGTCGCTGCCGGTGAGCCTCCTCAGGCTCGGTTCCCAATAGGGATTCGGCAGCGAACGCGCATCAAACACGAAGTCGGCATCTCCGGGTATGCCATGTTTGAAGCCGAAGGACTCAAAGGTCAGCGACAAGCGGCCGTGGTGACGCTGCTCGACGCGCTCGTGCACGATGTCGCGCAGCTCGTGCACGCCCATTCTTGAAGTGTCGATCACGAGGTCGGCGGCGTAGGCGATGGGCTCCAGGAGCTTGCTCTCCATCGCGATAGCCGCGCGCAGATCGATGTTCTCGCGGCTCATCGGGTGCTTGCGGCGCGTCTCGGCGAAGCGCCGCAACAGTCCCTCTTCGTTTGCGACCAGAAACAGCACTTCGCAGTTGATGCCGCTTTTCTTCAACTCCTCGATGAGCGTGGGTACCGTTGCGATCTCCGCCGTCGTGTTGCGCGCATCAAGCCCGATCGCCGTGCGCTCGTAGGTCGGCTGCGGCGAGCGCACGGTGTAGGAAATGAAGGGCTTCAGAAGCGCGGCCGGAATATTGTCGATGCAATAGAAGCCGAGGTCCTCAAGCATGTGCAAAGCCACGCTCTTGCCGGAACCCGAAAGACCGCTGACGATGATGATCCGCATCTTTCTACAATCACAGGCCCTTCTGGGCTTCGGCGGCGTGGTGATCCGCTCTTTTTTCCTTGTGTTTTTTGACACAGCGGTCGAGCTTGTCTGCGAGGCCATCAATGGCGGCGTACATATTCGGTTTCACGTCATTCGCATGGATGGAGTTGCCGCTGACGTGCAGCGTCGCCTCGGCCTCATGTCGCAACTTCTCCACCGTCAGCACACAGTGCACATCGATCACATGATCGAAGTGGCGCAGGATTCGTTCGAGTTTTTTCTCCACATAGGCGCGTAGCGCGGGCGTGATTTCGACGTGATGACCGGTGACGCTCAATTGCATAGCTCGTCTCCTTGGGGGTTTAAATCAGATCTGCTTCAATGCGGCGCGCCGTCGCTCGTTCGAGGGCGCGATGCCCATCGCTTCGCGATATTTGGCAACCGTGCGGCGCGCGACCGGGATGCCTTCTGCCGAGAGCACTTCGGCGATGCGGCCGTCGCTCAAGGGGCTGTCAGAATCTTCCTCCTTCACCAGCTTTCTGATCTTGGCGCGGATGGCGGTCGATGAGGTTCCCGAGCCGTCGGCGCCTTCGACCTGGCTCGAAAAGAAATAGCGCAGCTCGAACACGCCGCGTGGGGTGTGCATGTATTTGCCGGAGGTCACGCGCGAGATCGTCGACTCGTGCATTTCGACCGCTTCGGCGATGTCCTTCAGAATCATCGGCCGCATGTGCTCCTCGCCGTGCTCGAGGAACGCCGACTGCCGCTCGACGATGGAGCGCGCGACCTTCATGAGCGTCTCGTTCCTGATCTCCAGGCTCTTGAGCAACCAGCGTGCCTCCTGCAGCTGGGTGCGCATGGTGGCGTGGCTGGAGTTCCTGCCGATCAGGCTCGCATAGCCCTGGTTCAAGCGCACGCGCGGCAGCGTTGCGGCATTGATCTCGACCGTCCAGCCGTGTTCGTTCCGTCGCACGAACACGTCGGGCACGACGTATTCGGCGGAGCCGGCGCTCACGATCGTGCCCGGGCGCGGGTGGCAGCCGCGCACCAGCGCCAGAGCCTCGGTGAGCTCTTCATCGGTGGCGTGCAATTCGCGGCGCAGCGCGGAGACTTCCCGATCGGCGACCAGCGCCAGATGGTGGCGGGCGATGTCTATCGCGGTCTTAAGCCCGGGCGTGTCCGGATCGAGCTGGCGCAGCTGCAGCTCAATGCACTCGCCCAAGGAGCGCGCGGCGATACCGGTCGGGTCCAGACTCTGAACACGCGTCAGGACGTTTTCAACATCGGCCGCGCTGCATTCGACCTCCGGCTTCAGCGTCTGCGCGATTTCACCGAGCGACTCGGTGAGATAGCCGTCATCGCTGATCGCATCGACGATCGCGCGCGCAATCGCGAGCTCCTGCGGCGCCAAGCGCGCGAGCTCAAGCTGCCATAAGAGGTGTTCTTGCAGGGACTTGCCGGCAGAGTCTGCAAACTCCTGCTGGCGGTCGTCATCGTCGCTGCTCCAGGGCGTATCCGCCGGTCCCACACTCCGCTCGCCCCAGCCCTCCTCGAGAATCTCGACGGCATTCTCGGGCGGGCGTTCCGGCAGTGAGGTCTCTGCGGGTGGCGGGTTCGCCTCGACGTTGGCGTTGGACTCGGCTTCCTCATCCGCCTCGAGCATGACATTGCTTTCGAGGAGTTCGCGGATATGTGCCTGGAGCTCAAGAGCGGGCAGTTGCAAAAGTCGGATGGCCTGCTGCAGCTGCGGGGTCATTGTCAGTTGCTGACCCAGCCTGAGCTGCAGAGAAGGTTTCAGCATGGGTTGTGGCCGAGCGCAATAAATCCTAATGGCTAGAGGGTCGTCACAGGCGGAACGACTCGCCCAAGTACACCTCACGCACTTGGGGGTTGGCAAGGATTTCTTCCGCAGATCCGGCGGCGATCACAGTCCCCTGATTTACAATATATGCCCGGCTGCAGACGCCGAGAGTTTCCCGTACATTGTGGTCGGTGATGAGCACGCCGATGTCGCGGCTGGTGAGCTCGCGGATGATGCGCTGAATGTCGAGCACCGAGAGCGGATCGACGCCCGCAAACGGCTCATCAAGGAGCATGAAACGCGGCTCGGCGGCGAGCGCGCGCGCGATTTCCACCCGCCGGCGCTCACCTCCCGAGAGCGACATGCCGAGGCTCTTCCTGACGTGCCCGATGCGCAGCTCCTCGAGGAGCTCTTCCAGGCGCCGCTCGCGCGCCGCCTGGTCGAGATCCTTCCTCGACTCGAGAATCGCGAGCACATTGTCCTCGACCGAGAGCTTGCGGAAGATCGAGGCCTCCTGCGGCAGGTAGCCGAGCCCGAGCTGTGCGCGCTTGTGCACCGCAAGAAACGTCAGATCCCGCTCGCCGAGATGTATGCGGCCGGCATCGCAGGGCACAAGTCCCACGATCATGTAGAACGCGGTCGTCTTCCCCGCGCCGTTCGGCCCGAGAAGTCCCACGACCTCGCCGTTATGCACCTCCAGAGACAGATTCTGCACGACTTGCCGGGAGTCATAGCTCTTAGCAAGACCGATCGCGCGCAGCGCCGTCATTTTTTGGGGCTCCGCTCGTCCTGGCCGGGGAGGATCGTGATGTGCACCCGATCGTCGTTGCCGGGCGATGCGACCGCCTCGACGTGCTCTTGGCGAATGTTGTAGACGAGGATCGCGCCTTCAATCTCGTTGCGGCCGTCCGTGAGCCACGCATTGTCCGACAGCCGCACCACCCCTTCGCCCGGTTGATAGACGATCTGGCCCGCGTGTCCGCGCGCCATCTGATCCGAGGCGCTCCTTTGCTGCTCAAACTGGGCGGGTTTGCCGGTGATCGTCGCCTTCACGATCTGGCTGTCCTTGAAATCGAGCACCGCAAGATCCGAGCGCAGGTTGCCGCGCTTCTCCACATGGATGCGCACATCGCCGCTGAAGGTCCATTTGCCGGTTTTGAAATTAAGGCCGGTCGCTTCGGCTTCGGCGTGATTGGCCTCCACCTTGATGTCTCCCTGCACGATGACGATGTCTTTGAAGACGACGGTGTTTTTCTTGTAGTCGACCTCGGAGGAGGCGGCATCGAGCGAGATCTTCTCATCGCGCATGGATTTCTCGGCGGCGTTTACCTGCGAGGCGAGCGCGACGAGCGCGAGCGCCACTGCCATGCGCGAACTAAGGCTGGAAAATTCCATGAACGGCGGATTCTAGCTGCACCTGACTGTCCTTCAAGTTTGCGATGATCCCGACCGCATGGATCTGCCGCCCGGGGAAGGAGAAGGTGACGGGGTCAGCGCTCGTGACGACATCGGCGTGCGTATCAAAGGAGAGCCGCTCGCTCGTGATGTCGGCAACTTGGTCGCTGCCGGGCAATTGGCCCGCGACATGAACGTCGCCCGACAGGTCGATGTTGACGCCGTCGCCGCGCATCTCGCCGTGCGCCGCGTCGATCGTCCAGCGATTGCCGTCCGCATCGTTCAGGATCATGTGCACGGTTTGCAATTGCACGCTTTGATCTTTGGGATGCTGCTCGATGAGCTTGGCGTTCAGCGTGTAGCGCGGCCGCCCGTCCGCGCCGGTCTCGATGAGCTGCGCATCGCGCGCGCCGTAACCCAAATCCTCGGCGTAGCGGTTCGCCGGCGCGGGCGTCTCGGCGTCGCGCCGCAGGCCTCTGAGGAAGAGGCTGCCGGCAACGACCGCCAAGAGCGCAAGGGTTGCAAAGATCCGAAAGATCATTTCGCAAAACTGCGCCGCGCGCGAGCGGCGAGCAAGCGGTCGCACACTTCGCGCACCGCGCCGCAGCCTCCTGCAAGCTCGGTCACATGGTGCGCCGCGCGCCGCACCGGCTCAGGCGCATCGCGGACCGCGAAGGATAGGCCCACCGCGCCGAAGAGCGGCACATCGGGTACATCATCGCCGACGCAGGCGCATTCGCTTGCGGCAATGCGCGTGCTCTTCAAGAGGCGCTCAAAGGCCGCGAGCTTGTCGGCGGCGCCCTGCAGCACGCGGCGGATACCAAGCTCCCGGCAGCGTGCCAAGACCGCGGGCGAACGCCGGCCGGAGATCACCGCGATCTCGACTCCAGCGGCGATGAGCCGCCGCATGCCGTAGCCATCGCGCACGTGGAAGACTTTGAGGGCCTCGCCGCGTGGCCCGAAGTACAGGCGCCCATCCGTCAATACGCCGTCGACGTCGAGCACGAGGAGGCGGATGGCGGCGTCAGCGACGGACTTGCGCATGGTTGCCAAAACGGATGGGCGTGTTAGACCACGCCCGCGCGCAGCAGATCGTGCACGTTGAGAGCGCCGATCAGCTTGCCGGCGACATCCGTCACCGGCAGCGCCGTGATGCGGTGCAATTCCATGAGATGCACGGCATGGGTGGCGAGAGAGTGCGCCGTGATGGACTTGGGCTTGCGGGTCATGACCTTGCTCATGCGCGTTTTGTGGATGTCGATCCTATTGTCGAGCGCGCGGCGCAGATCGCCATCGGTGAACACGCCGACGACCTGATCCGCCGCGTCCACCACCACCGTCATGCCGAGGCCCTTCTTCGACATCTCGAGTAAGCCCTCGCCCAGAATCGTCGTCGGGCGCACCCGCGGTACCGCCTCCCCGGTGCGCATCACCTCTTCGACGTGCAGGAGCACGCGCCGCCCGAGGTTGCCGCCCGGATGCGCGTCGGCAAACGCCTCTTTCGTAAAGCCGCGCGCCTCAAGCAGCGCGACCGCGAGCGCGTCTCCCATCGCAAGCGCCGCCGTGGTGCTGGCGGTGGGCGCAAGATTGAGTGGGCATGCCTCGTCGGCGACGCCGACATCGAGCACCACCGTGGCGATCGTCCCCACGGTCGAATCCGCATGGCCGGTGAGCGCGATGAGCGGCACGCCGAGGCGCTTCAGATGCGGCAGCAGCAGCACGATTTCCGGGGTCTCACCGGAGTTCGTGAGGGCGATCAGAAGATCGCTTGCCGTAATCATGCCGAGATCGCCGTGGCCGGCCTCGGCGGGATGCAGAAAGAAGGCGGGCGTGCCGGTGCTCGCAAGGGTCGATGCCAGCTTGCGGGCGATGTGCCCGGATTTTCCCATGCCGGTGACGACCACCCGGCCTTCGCAGGCAAGGCACAGACGGCAAGCCTCACCGAAGCTCTTCTTGAGCCGCGGCAGCAACGCTGCTATGGCGCGCGCCTCGATCTGCAGAGTACGCCGCGCCGAGGCCAGGAGGCGCGCGGCGTTGACTGTGGCGTTCCGGGGATGCATGCGGCAATGCTAACGCGAAACCCGGATTAGGAGCGGCGCGCGGGCCAAAATCCATGAAGGTCGCGCGGTGCGGTAGGATGCGCCGCATGAACCCCCAGCAAGTGGCTGATCTCATCCGCAGCGGCCTACCCGATGCGGATATTCAGGTCGAATCGCCCGACAATACGCATTTTGCGGCGCGCGTTGTCGCGTCCGAATTTGCCGGCCTCAAAAGGCTCGCTCGCCACCAGCTCATCTACCGCGCCCTGGGGGAGCCCATGGGCCGGGAAATTCACGCACTCTCCATCGACGCCCTGTCTCCGGAGGAATGGGCGGCGCGCAGGACTTCTTAGAGCATGGTGAGCATGACGCTTGGATAAGTTGCAGATCCAGGGCGGCACACCGCTCGAAGGCGAAGTGCGCATCTCCGGAGCGAAGAACGCAACGCTGCCGATTCTCGCCGCGGCGCTGCTCGCCGATGACCCGGTCGTGATCGGCAATGTGCCGCATCTGCAGGATGTGACGACCACCATCGAGCTTCTCGGGCAGATGGGTGCGCGCGTCACGATCGATGAGCACATGCACATCGAGGTCGACCCTTCGACGGTTACCGAGTGCTTTGCGCCCTACGATCTCGTCAAGACCATGCGCGCCTCGATTCTCGTGCTGGGGCCGCTCGTTGCGCGCTTCGGACGCGCCGACGTCTCCTTGCCGGGGGGTTGTGCGATCGGTGCCCGGCCGGTGAATATTCACGTGGCGGGGCTGCAGGCCATGGGGGCGGACATTACGATCGAGGGCGGCTATATCCGCGCGCGCGCGGCGCATCTGACGGGCGCGAATCTGGTGCTCGACACCGTCACCGTCACCGGCACGGAAAATCTCATGATGGCCGCGACCCTGGCCGACGGCGCGACGGTCATCGAGAACGCGGCGCGCGAGCCGGAGGTTGTGGACCTTGCGAACTTTCTGATCGCCATGGGGGCGAAGATCAAGGGCGCAGGCTCCGACAAGATTCTGATCGAGGGTGTGAAGCGCCTGCGCGGTACGCACTACGAGGTGCTTCCCGATCGGATCGAGAGCGGCACCTATCTCGTTGCCGGCGCGATCACGCGCGGCCACGTACGCGTGAAGAACACGCGGCCGCAAAACTTGGATGCGGTGCTCGGCAAGCTGCGTGAAGCGGGCGCAACCGTGGGCCAGGGCGACAACTGGATCGAAGTCGACATGCGCGGCCGGCGGCCGCGGGCGGTGGATGTGCGCACCGCGCCGTATCCGGCTTTTCCGACCGACATGCAGGCGCAGTTCGCGGCGTTGAATACCATCGCCGAGGGTGTCGGCACGATCACCGAGACGATCTTTGAGAACCGCTTCATGCACATGCTGGAGATGCGCCGCCTGGGCGCGGAGATTCGACTCGAGGGCAACACCGCGATCATCAAGGGCGTCAACAAGCTGACGGCGGCGCCGGTCATGGCGACTGACCTGCGTGCGTCTGCGAGTCTCGTGCTCGCAGGCCTCGTCGCCGAAGGGCGCACGGATGTCGAGCGGATCTATCATATCGACCGGGGCTATGAGGCGATCGAGGAAAAGCTTGCGCAACTGGGCGCACACATTCGGCGCGTGCCGAACTGAAGGAGAGAGCGCGTGCAAATTGGAATGATTGGGCTCGGGCGGATGGGCGCCAACATGGTGCGGCGCCTGGCGCGCGGTGGACACGAATGCGTGGCCTTCGATCAATCGGAAAAAGCGGTGCAGGCGCTCGCTCGTGATGGCGCCAAGGGCGCACACTCGCTCGCCGAGTTCGTTGCGGCGCTCGCGCCGCCGCGCGTGGTGTGGCTGATGGTGCCCGCCGCGATCGTCGACAAGGTGTTGGGCGAGCTGCAGCCGCTGCTCGCCAAGGGCGACAGCGTCATCGACGGCGGCAACTCCTACTATCACGACGATTTGCGTCGCGCCAATGAGATGCAGCGCTACGGCATTCACTACCTCGATGTCGGCACGAGTGGCGGCGTATTGGGACTCGAGAACGGCTATTGCCAGATGATCGGCGGAGAAAAGCAGACCGTCGAGTATCTCGACCCGATTTTCAAGACCCTGGCGCCGGGACGCGGTGATGCGGAACGCACGCCCGGAAGAGAGAAGGCCGGCGGCACCGCCGAACAGGGCTACCTCCACTGCGGCCCGACCGGCGCCGGCCACTTCGTGAAGATGGTGCAC
>DAITPA010000013.1:0-39005 GCA_036833805.1 Steroidobacteraceae bacterium
CGACCATGTAGCGCGGCAGCGGCAAACCCTGCGATTGCAGATACTCCTGCAGGCGGGTCTTGGAGTCTTTCAACGTTGACGGCGGCGGCAGGGCTGCGATCCGTGACGCGAACAGCGATTCGACAACGAGTCGCGCGGGCTCAAGGCCGCCGTCGAGGAACACCGCCCCGCATACCGCCTCCAGGGCATCCGCCAGAATCGACTTGCGCCGAAACCCGCCAGTCTTAAGCTCGCCCGACCCCAAGTACAGGGCGTCCCCAAGCCCGAGAGAAGCGGCCACTTCAGCCAGAGGCTCGCTGCTCACCAAGCGTGATCGCAAGCGACTCAAGTCACCTTCTGAGGCGTCGGGAAACGCACGGTACAGATGCTCGGCGATCAATAAATTGAGCACGGCGTCACCCAGAAACTCGAGTCGCTCATTGTTCGCCGCGGATACGCTGCGGTGCGTAAGAGCGGTGCTGAAGAGGCTGAGATCGCGCGGCGCATACGACAATTTTTCCAGCACCCAGCGCGCCGGCCAGTCAGCTGCCCTCATCGTCAGCGCCCGAACGGCTTCACTTGATCTGCACCGTTTTGTCGAATGCGACGACCATCGCGATATTCGAAAACAACGGTGCAGATTCCTCATAAGTCGATTGCACGATCCACACTGAGCCGTCCCTGCGGATCTCGAAGTCCTTGAGATCTGGATAGGTCACGCTTTGAATATCGAGGTGTTTGCCGAGCGCCGTGCGGATCATCGTTACGCTCGGCGTGTCGTCAGCGTGCAGCTCACTCGTGAGCGCATCCATTGAGCGCGCGACCTTCATATAGTTCAGATAAACAGGCGCCAAACGAATGCCGGCGTAGCCGACGATGGCGATCGGCATGAGCAGAAAGAGCCAGCCGATGAGCGTTACGCCGCGTTGCTTGCTTTGCATGGTGCGTCTCCCCGTTGCAGACTGTTAGTCAATGTGAGCGCCAATCCGGCTCCAGATCGGTCCGCCGGAACGCTGCAGATCCCAATTGAACCAGATTCGCGTCGCTTTGCCGACCAGATGATCCTCGGGCACGAAGCCCCAGACTCGGCCGTCCTCGCTGTTGTCGCGATTGTCACCCATCATGAGGTACTCGCCGGGCGGCACTTCAATGACCCGACCGGGCACGGCGAGGCTCGCCTCCACGGGATCAACAGGACCGTCCGCGCAGTAGTAGCCGCGCGCGCCATGCCGGTTGCAGCCGGGCGCCGCGTCCGACCTTATGTCGAGCGGCACAGGGCATAGCATCGCCTGATGCGTGTGCGTGCCGAGATGCTCAACCGCAAGCTGCATGTGTATATAGCAGCCGTCGTCGTATGGGCCGACGATGTCGAAAGGAACCGGCATGCCGTTGACCGTCAAGCGGTCGTTCGTCACCTGGATGCGGTCGCCGGGCAGCCCAACGAGCCGTTTGATGTAGTTGATGGACGGATCGAGCGGATAGCGAAACACCACCACATCGCCGCGCTGCGGGGACTGGATCGTCAGAAACTTGCGGTTGAACACCGGCCAGCGCAGGCCGTAGATCGATTTGTTGACGATGATGAAGTCGCCGTCAAAAAGCGTCGGCATCATCGAATCCGAGGGTATCCGAAACGGCTCGAAAATAAACGAGCGCAATAACAGCACCACGAGCGCCACCGGGAAGAAGCTGCGCGCGTAGTCTACGGTCGCCGGCTCCGGGATCAGCGTCGGGTCCTGTCCTTGGGCGCGCGCGGCCGCGGCACGGCGCGGGCGCAGGATGGCGACATCGAGCCACCAGATAATCCCCGTGAGAATCGTGATGAGCGACAGCACGAGCGCGAAGTCGAGACGCTCGGCGACCAAGAGGCGCAACACGGCGGCGCACACCAGCACCGGCAGTGCGTGATAGGCGAACGCCACGAGCGGCGGATCCCGCACTGGCTGCGAGGCGGCGGCAATCTGTCGTCGCGGTCGCAGGAACCAGTCATCGACCACGCACAACAGAGCCACAGGCAATGCGAGCCAACTCAAAGCGACGATGATTTGCATGAACATGAAAGACTCTGCTGCTTAGGTTTTTCGCCCGACCTGCAGCACCGCAAGGAAGGCTTCTTGTGGAATCTCGACGCGGCCGACCTGCTTCATGCGCTTTTTGCCCTCTTTTTGCTTCTCGAGGAGCTTCCGCTTGCGCGTGATGTCGCCGCCGTAACACTTCGCGAGCACATTCTTGCGCAGCGCCTTCACGGTGGCGCGTGCGATAACGGCGCTGCCGATCGCCGCCTGCACCGCGACCTCGAACATCTGCCGCGGAATGAGCTCGTGCATTTTGTCGACGAGCTCGCGGCCCCTCTGGTAGGCCGTGTCGCGATGCACGATGAGCGACAGCGCATCCACGCGATCGCCGTTGATCAGCATGTCAAGCTTGACGAGCGGCGCGGCGCGAAAATGGCTGAACTCATAATCGAAGGACGCATAACCGCGGCTCGATGACTTCAGGCGGTCAAAGAAGTCCATGACGACTTCGGCGAGCGGCAACTCATATTGCAGCGACACTTGATTCGCAAGATACAAGAGTTTCTTCTGCGCGCCGCGCTTGTCGGTGCACAACTTCAGAACCGCGCCGATGTATTCGGGCGGCACCAACATATTGGCGATGATGATCGGTTCGCGAATCTCCTCGATCTCATTCACCGGCGGCAGTTTTGCCGGGTTGTCGATGAGTTCGACCGCGCCATTGGTGCGCAGCACCTCGTACACGACCGTCGGCGCGCTCGTTACGAGGGCGAGCTGATACTCGCGTTCGAGGCGCTCCTGCACGATGTCCATGTGCAGCAGGCCCAGAAAGCCGCAGCGAAATCCAAACCCCAAGGCTCCGGACACTTCCGGCTCGTAGTGCAGCGCCGAGTCGTTCAGGCGCAGCTTTGCGAGCGCGTCGCGAAATTTCTCATAATCGTCGGCATCGATTGGAAACAAGCCGGCAAACACGCGCGGCTGAATCTGTTTGAAACCGGGCAGCGGTCTGGCGCTCGGGCGATTCTCGAGCGTGATGGTATCGCCTACGGGCGCGCCGTCGATTTCCTTGATGCCGGCGATGACAAAGCCGACGTCGCCGGTCGCAAGCGTCGGTTCGGGGATCGACTTTGGCGTAAAACGCCCGAGCTGGTCGACGCCGAAGCTGCGCCCGGTCGACATGACGCGAATCTTGTCGCCGCACTTGAGGGCACCATTGACTACGCGCACGAGCGATACAACGCCCATGTAGTTGTCGAACCACGAGTCGATGATGAGCGCCTGCAACGGCGCGTTGGGATCGCCCTTGGGCGGCGGAATCCGCTCAATCAGTCTCTCCAGGAGTTCCTGCACGCCCTCGCCCGTTTTGGCGCTCACCCGCACGGCGTCCTGCGCCTCGATGCCGATGATCTCCTCGATTTCCTTCGCGACGCGGTCAGGCTCCGCCGATGGCAGGTCGATCTTGTTAATCGCCGGTAGAACCTCGAGGCCCAGTTCAATTGCCGTGTTGCAATTGGCGACACTCTGCGCCTCGACACCCTGGGTCGCGTCCACGACCAGAAGTGCACCATCGCAGGCGGCAAGTGAGCGCGAGACTTCATAAGAGAAATCCACGTGCCCGGGCGTATCGATCATGTTGAGCTGATAGCGCTCGCCATCGGCTGCGGTGTAGAAAAGCGTGACGCTCTGAGCTTTAATCGTGATGCCACGCTCACGCTCAAGCTCCATCGAGTCGAGCACCTGGTCCTGCATTTCGCGCGCGGCGAGCCCGCCGCAGATCTGGATGAAGCGGTCAGCAAGGGTGGATTTGCCGTGGTCAATATGAGCGATAATGGAGAAGTTGCGTATGAGCCGCATCAAAGCCTCGAGCACGCGTCCGCCGCGAGGATGAGCCCCCCCGTTTGCCGCGCGCGCATTATAGCCGCAGGATGCGCCTGAGTTCCGGAACGTCGAGCCGGTGCCGGCACACCAGCGAGCCGTCGAGAAGCAGAACCGGCACGTGCAGGCCGTAGCGGCGCACAAGCTCGGGATCAGCGTCCACGTCCACTACATCAAGCGGCGGTAACGCGATCGAACGGGCAAGCGCCGCAAGCTCGGCAAGCATGTACTCGCACAGCTCGCAGTCGCGCCGCCGCACGACGGTCAAACGGCCGAGCGGGTGCGGCTCTTCCGTGGCGATGTGATCAGTGTCCGGGCGAGGCGGCCGACAGAGCGGCCTCGGACCGCTTCACGGAGGAGGCGATGAAGCGAACCGTGGCGGGCGGCACCTCGCCGACCGCCGTCACCTTGTGGCCGTCGATGACGGTGGAGAATGCCGAGGCCGAGCCGACATTGGCGACGCCAGCGACCGGCTGCTGATCGGCAGGCACCACTTCGGAGCGCGTTTCGACAAACACCGAAACCGATGCGAGCCCGTCGCTGAACACGAGGTGCGCCACCGGATCTTGCGCGCCGGGCATGATCTGCGCGGAGCGCACGGTCATACGAAAACCGGGCGGCAGTTTAAGAGCACTCCACAGCGCCGATGCATTTGCCGGCTCAGGACCTGCCGCGCGCGGCGCGCTGCGCAGCCATTGGAAGCCGTCCGTCGCAACCTCCGGCTTGAATGCCGAGTCTGGAATGCGGCTCGCAAGGGTGAGGCTTGCAAACACGACCTGTTCGATGATGCGTCCGTGCGCGTCACAAAGCTGCGTCTTCAGCGGCATAGCCGTGGACTCATCGATCCACAATCGATAGCCGTAACGGAACTCGTCACGCGGCGTGACCGCAATGACGCGTGTATTGCGGCGGTTCAAGCGCGTGCGCGTCAGCTCGCGGATATCGTAGAAGTCTGCGGATTTCTCATCAAAGGTGGGAAAGCCGGCGAGGAGCGGTCCCTGCTCCCCGGATTGCGTCTCCACGATCACTGTGCGCTTGTCGGGCAGGTAGCACGTCAGTTCATTTCCGGTGCGAATGAACTCGCGACCAGATCCATCGAGCGATGCGAGGCGCTCGGTGACTGCGCCATTCTGGTTGCGATGCACGATGTGCAACATCTCAACTTTGCCGTCCTGCCAATGCGCGAAGACGCCGTCGTAATTACGCGCCGTCAACGCCTGGTTCATGCGTTCAAGCCACAGGCGCGGTTCCTGCGCGGTCGCGGTCGAGGCGACCACGAGCGCGAAAACGAACCAAGCCAGGCGGTCGCTAGGGCGAGTCGTCTGCATGATGATCCGGATCGCCGGCGGCACCGGCGGCTTGCTCGGGCGCGCCCACGGCCGCCGACTCGCTCGCCATCAGCGCCGAGAGCAGGCTGCCGCGGCTCACCGGCGTCGAAAACTGACTATGCGCGACCACGTAATTCGCAAGCTCGGTTGCGGGCATCCGCATTGCGCGCGCCTCGAGCGCACGCGGCACGACATAGCTTGCCGGCACCTCCACGGGCGCGGCGGAAGGCGCGGTGCTGCGGGCGACAAGCGGGGCGGAAGCGGGCAATGAATTCTGCTGCAGCCAAAGGATGGACAGCGCCGCGACGCTCGCGGCAAGTGCGGCGCCGGCCATCGGCCGCCACCAGCGCGCAAGCGTTAGCCCCGTAGGCTGCATCGGGCGCTCGCGCGCGTCCGCCAGCAGCGGTTCAGAGGCGAGCGCTGAGCTCACCTCGTAGGCCACCATCCCGCCGAGCCGGATGTCGCCGCCACGCACCGCCGCGCCGATCGCCGCGTAGCGGCCCCAGCGCGCCTGCAGCGCGCGGTCGCGCGACAGCCGCAGCGCCAGAAGCTCGCATTCGGCCTGCGGCAACTCGTCATCGAACATCGCGGAAAGTTGACTGTCGAGCTCTTCGTTCATCCCAACTCCTCGGCGCGGCCGAGGCCGCCTTCGAAAACTTCACGCAAGCGCCGGTCAATGGCCTCGCGTGCTCTGAAGATACGTGAACGCACGGTGCCGACCGGACAATCCATGCTGGCCGCGATTTCCTCGTAGCTCAAACCCTCAAGCTCGCGCAGCACGATCGCGGTGCGCAAGTCCTCGGGCAGCGCATCCATTGCCGCATTAACCGTAGTGCGGATCTCATCGGTCAGCACCAGGCCTTCCGGAGTCTCAGCGTCCTTCATACGCCCCTGCAGTTCGTAGGATTCATCGGAGTTTTGCGTGTCGAGGTCGTAATCGACCGGGCTGCGGTCGCGTGACACGACTGCGTTCTTCGCAGTGTTGATCGCGATCCGGTACAGCCACGTGTAAAAGGCGCTGTCGCCGCGAAACTGCGCGAGCGCCCGATAAGCCTTAATGAACGCTTCTTGAGCAATGTCTTCGGCTTCCGCCGGATTTCTGACATACCGCATCACGAGCTTCGTCACCTTGTGCTGATACTTCAACACCAGCGCGTCGAACGCGCCTTTGTCGCCGCTTTGAACACGTCGCACCAGGCTCAGATCACTTACATCGGCGCTCATCGCGCCCTCTGCCACGACTCAAACGGTCGCAGCGCCGCGAACTCAATAGACCGGGAAGCCTTAAGAAAGTTCAGGATTTCGTCGCGTCGAGCACAAAGGCTTCCAGGAGCCTCTACAAGATGTGATCCACTGAACACAGCCTCAAGGGCGGGCCTCAATCGCCCTCTCCCGTCGCAAATGCGCCACAGCCGATGCGCCGCGCAAGCCGGGCGAGTTCCGGGTCGCTCGGCGCGTCATGGCCGAAGAGGTAGTCCGCAAGCTGCGGATCGGCCAACTCCAAAAGCGCCGCGAACGCGCGCCGCTCGGCAGCGCTCGCCCGGCCGTGAGCGGCGCGCGCGTAGCGCTCGAGCAGGACGTCGAGCTCCTTCATGCCGCGCCGGCAGCGCCACAGCAGGCGCCGCCGGTCGAGCTCGGCCGCTGCACTCTCCGCCGCGAAAGCAGCATTCATGTGTGGCGCTCAACGAGCATCTTTTTGATCTCGGCGATGGCCTTCGCCGGATTCAAATCCTTGGGACACACGTCGGTGCAATTCATGATGGTGTGGCAGCGGTACAGGCGAAACGGGTCCTCGAGCTCGTCGAGCCGCGCGCCGGTCGCCTCGTCACGGCTGTCAATGATCCAGCGGTACGCCGCGAGCAGCGCCGCGGGGCCGAGAAAGCGCTCGCTGTTCCACCAGTAGCTCGGGCAGGCCGTGGAACAGCAGGCGCACAGGATGCAGGCGGCGGGACCGTCGATCTTTTCCTGATCGTGCTTCGATTGCAGCCGCTCGCCATCCGGCGGCGCGGGAGTCTGCGTCTTGAGCCACGGTTGCACTGCAGCATACTGAGCATAGAAGGTCGTAAGATCGGGGATGAGATCCTTCACGACCGGCAGGTGCGGTAAAGGGTAGATGCGGATCTCAGGGCCCAGATCATGCATCGACGTCGTGCAGGCGAGCCGGTTCACGCCGTTGATGTTCATGGCGCATGAGCCGCAAATGCCTTCGCGGCAGGAACGGCGAAAAGTGAGCGTCGAATCAACACCGGCTTTGATATGAATCAGCGCATCAAGAACCATGGCGCCGCAGCTCGCCGGATCAAGTTCGAAGGTATCCAGCCGCGGTCGCTCACCCGAGCTGGGATTGAACCTGTAGATGCGGAAGCGGCGCGGAGCACCGCATCCGGAGGGCGCCTTGTGCACGCGCCCATTGCGGTCGATACGAGAATTGCGTGGAAGAAAGAACTGCGCCATCGATCGGCCCTCTAAAATATAAGTCTACGGACTCTGTTGCGAGGCGCTTGCCTAACGCCATGCTGCGCAACGGTAGCCGCTGCGCTTGTGCTTTCATCCCCCGGCCTTCGCAGCCGGCCGCATGAAAGGCTCGTATTGGCTCACGCGCTTGTGCCCGACGCACTGCGGCGCGCCGCTGCGCGCCTGAGCTTCCGCTCTAATAGGTTCGCGTCTTAGGCGCAATCGAGTCGACATCCCGCGTCAGCGGTTGCAAGTGGACGGGCCGGGACTCGAAGCGTGAGCGACCGTCACCGTCGAGCCACACGAGCGTGTGTTTGAGCCAGCCGGCATCGTCACGCCCGGGGAAATCTTCGCGCGCGTGAGCGCCGCGGCTTTCAGTGCGGTGCGCAGCCGAGTGAATCGTTGCGGTCGCTTGCAACAGCAAGTTCTCAAGCTCGAGGGTCTCGATGAGATCCGTATTCCAAATAAGCGACCGGTCCGAAACACCAACGTCGGCGAATGACTCCAGGACCTTCGCGAGCTTTTTGATCCCCTGCTGCAGCGTGTCTCCGGAGCGGAATACGGCAGCGTCGAGCTGCATGATTTTCTGCATCTCGAGTCGAATCGCGGCAGTCGGGCGCGAGCCCTCCGCGCGCCGCAGGCGCTCAAGCCGCGCGCGCGCAGCTTCACCCGCATCGCCCGCAAGGGACCTGTGGCGCGTTCCTGGAGTCACGACTTCCGCGCAACGGCGCGCAGCCTCGCGCCCGAAAACGACGATATCAAGGAGAGAATTTGACCCGAGCCGGTTGGCGCCGTGCACCGAAACGCACGCAGCTTCACCCACGGCCATGAGACCGCTCACCACCTCATCGGGATTGCCGGCGCGATTGTGGACGACCTCGCCGTGATAATTGCAGGGAATGCCGCCCATGTTGTAGTGCGCGGTGGGCTGCACGGGGATCGGCTCTTTGGTCACATCGACGCCCGCAAAGATACGTGCCGTCTCGGCGATACCGGGCAGACGCTCATGGATGACCTCGGGCCCGAGATGCTCCAAATGCAGAAAAAGGTGGTCGTGCTCGGGACCGACGCCGCGGCCTTCGCGGATCTCCACGGTCATCGCGCGGCTGACGATATCGCGCGATGCCAAGTCCTTCGCGTTCGGCGCGTAGCGCTCCATGAAGCGCTCACCCTTGGAGTTCGTCAGATAGCCGCCCTCGCCGCGCACGCCTTCGGTTATGAGACAGCCGGCGCCGTATATGCCGGTCGGATGGAACTGCACGAATTCCATATCCTGCAGCGGTAACCCGGCGCGCAACACCATCGCATTGCCATCGCCGGTGCACGAATGCGCGGAAGTGCAGGAGAAATAGATGCGGCCATAGCCGCCGGTCGCAAGGATGGTCATGTGCGCGCGGAACCGATGCAGTTTGCCCTCGGCGAGATCGAGCGCGACGACGCCGCGACATGCGCCGTCTTCCATGATGAGATCGATCACGAAATATTCGACGAAAAACGTCGCGCGATGGCGGATCGATTGTTGATACAGCGTATGCAGCATCGCATGTCCGGTGCGATCGGCTGCCGCGCAGGTGCGCTGCGCAATGCCCTTGCCGAAGTGAGTCGTCATACCGCCGAACGGACGCTGATAGATGCGGCCGTCATCGGTGCGCGAGAACGGCACGCCGTAATGTTCAAGCTCAATGACTGCGCCCGGCGCCTCCTTGCACATGAACTCGATGGCATCCTGATCGCCCAGCCAATCCGAACCTTTGACGGTGTCGTACATGTGCCAGCGCCAATCATCCTCACCCATATTGCCAAGGGCTGCGCTGATACCGCCTTGTGCCGCGACCGTGTGACTGCGCGTCGGAAAGAGTTTCGTCACGCATGCCGTGCTAAGTCCTGCCTCGGCTAGGCCGAGGGTCGCGCGCAGGCCCGCACCTCCGGCACCGATCACAATGACGTCGTAGCTATGATCGACCCAGTCGCTCACAGGCGGCCTCCCAAGGCAACTTTCAGAACCGCGAACACGGCCGCGACGCCTATGAGCACGTGCGCAAAGTCGATGAGCACCAGCGCGACAGTTTTCAGGCCCTCGCCGTGCACGTAGTCTTCGATAACCACGCGCATACCAAGCTGCGAGTGCCGCGCGGCGACGAGGACAAAGAGAATGAGCCCGAGCGCCGTGCCGCTCTGCCTCAGCCATGCGACGAGGCTCGCGTAGTCAAGCGCGGGCAGCGCGAGGAGGGAGGCGACGAAGCCGATCGACAGCGGCACGAGCGCGACCGACGTCAAGCGCTGCAGCCACCAGTGATGCACGCCTTCTTTGGCTGAACCGCGGCCCAATATGCGGCCCAAGGGGCTGCGCAAACTCATTTTGTATGCATCCCCGGCCCCAAAAGGAAGTAGGCAAGGATGAGTGTCAGCGCGATGCTCACCGCAGCCACGAGCCATGCACTGCGGCGCGCGCTCGCGCGCTCAAGGCCCAGTCCGCAATCCCACACCAGATGCCGTACCCCGGCGACCAAGTGGTAGACGAAAGCCGCAACCAGGAGCAAATAGATCGGCTTGAACACGCCGAGCGACAGAATGCCGCACGCCTGCGCATACGCGCGCGCGCCAGCTGCGAGCGAGCCGAGCCAGTAGACTAAGATGAGAAATCCGACCGATAGCACGAGCCCGGCGAAGCGATTCGATATGGACGTGACGAGGGTGTACTTGAACTTGTACACGGACAGGTGAGGTGAAAGAGGTCGTTCAGGCATGCGTGCTCTCGCGGCGGATGCGAGAGGTTGCCGGCCGCTCGCGACTTGCGTTTGTTCAAAAGTCGATGCAGCGACCTTTGCGCTCCCAATCGCCAAAGCGTGTCGGCTCAAGGCCGGCAGGCCCGCCAATTTCCTGGGGTTTCTGGTACGGCAGTGCCGCGCAAGACGCATCCTCGGAGAAAGTTTCCGATGCGCCGCGGTCGCGATTTACAGGGGCATTCTGCATAAGTACCAAGTCTGACAGAATTCCCCTGTCGGAACCACTTGAAACCTCTGGAAAAACAATGCTGAAGCCCCATTGACGATGTAATGGAATCAATCCTTCTCGATGACCTGGGAGCGCTGCGCATCCGCGGAGCGGACGCGCAACGCTTTCTACAGGGACAGGTTTCGGCCGACGTGACGGCACTGTCCGTCGAACTGTCCCTCCTGGCCGGCTATCACAATCCGCAGGGTCGCGCGATCGCGCTCTTAAGACTGATCCTGGTTGCAGCCGACGACATCCTCGCGGTTCTGCCGCGCGAGCTCTCGGCAGCCGTCGCGAGCCGGCTCTCAAAGTACATCCTGCGCGCGAAAGTTGCGCTCAACGACGTCTCGGCCGGGCTCACCATTCATGGGCTCGTGGCAGAGGATGATTCGCGGCCGGCAGCGCCGAATTCTGAATCGGCGCTCGCGCGCATCGCCGGCGCCCCTGCGCGATGGCTGCTTATCAGTCCGGCTGATGCCGCGCCTCGGGCGCGCGGCGACCGGCAACGGTGGCGCAGCTTCGACATCGCGAGCGGCCAGCCGCAGGTCTACGCCGCGACCTCTGAAGAGTTCATCGCGCAAATGCTGAACCTGGATGCGTTGGGCGCGATTGCGTTCGACAAAGGCTGCTATACGGGTCAGGAAGTTATTGCCCGCGCGCATTACCGCGGGCGCGTGAAGCGCCGCATGCAGCGCTTCGAAACCCATACGCAGCAGGAGCTCATCCCCGGTACCGCCGGACGTCTCGCCGATGGACGCTCTTTCAAAGTTGTCGACGCCGTCAAACGCGCCGACGGCGCGTGCGAGTTTTTGGCCGTCACGGCGCTCGGCGTGCGCGAGGAGGCGCAGCAGGATTCGGGAACACCGCCCATCGAAGCCACAGCGCTTACCCTGCCCTATAACCTGCCCGAGTAGCCCATCTACAGATCGATGCGTTCGACATCAGCGGGCGAAATCGGGCGCCCGAAGAAAAGGCTACCGACCCGCGCAAAGCGCTTCGCGCCATCGGTTGCGAGAAAGCGCACGGCGGAAACTGCCGCACGGCACCGCAAGCCCGCCGCATCGATGTGCTCCCGCACTTCTCGCGCGGTCGTCGCCGCCGAGTCCACAATACGGATCTCATCACCAATCGCCTCGCGAATAGCGCCCGCAAGCATCGGGAAATGCCTGCAGCCGAGCACGAGGGTATCGGGCGCATCGGAACCGGCCGCGCACAGCGCGGCGAGATAATTTCGTGCGACGGCGAGCGCAATAGGCCGGAATCAAATACGCCGATCGGCGCGTCGCTCAAGCCGTCTCCGGACGCATATGGGGAAAGAGAATCACGTCGCGTATGGAAGCCGAGTTCGTAAAGAACATCACAAGCCGGTCGATGCCGACGCCGAGCCCGGCAGTCGGCGGCATGCCGTACTCGAGCGCACGGATGTAATCGCTGTCGTAATACATCGCTTCCTCGTCGCCGTGATCCTGGCGCGCGACCTGGGCGCGAAAGCGTGCCGCCTGATCTTCCGAGTCATTGAGCTCGGAGAAGCCGTTGGCTATCTCGCGTCCGCCAAGAAAGAACTCAAAGCGGTCGGTGACAAATGGATCGGCATCGTTTGCGCGCGACAGCGGTGAGACCTCTGCAGGATATGCATGGATGAAGGTCGGATCGAGGAGCGTGTGCTCGACCGTCTTCTCGAAAATCTCCATCTGCAGCTTGCCTGCGCCGTCGTGGCCCCGGAAAGCGATGCCAAGCTGCTCGCACAGCTTGCGCAGATAGGTCACATCGCGCAGCGACGGTGCGTCGATCCCGGTGTTATTGGCAAGCAGCGCCTGCTCCACGCTCACACGCTTGAACGGCGCCGCGAGATCGTAGGAGCGCCCCTGATACTCGATCTGGCGACTGCCGTGTAAGGCATCGGCAAGACCGCAGATCGCCTTCTCAATCCATTCCATAAGGTCGCGATAGTCGGCGTACGCAAGATACAGCTCCAGCATCGTGAACTCCGGATTGTGCTGCGTGGACAATCCTTCGTTTCTGAAATTGCGGTTGATCTCGTACACCCGCTCGAAGCCGCCGACGATCAAGCGCTTCAAATAAAGCTCCGGGGCGATACGCAGATACATATCAAGATCGAGCGCGTTGTGGTGCGTCTTGAACGGCCGCGCAACGGCGCCGCCGGGAATGGGCTGCATCATCGGTGTCTCGACTTCGAGAAAGTCGAGCGCATCGAGAAAGTCCCTAAGAAAACGCACCACCCGGGCGCGGGTGCGAAACACCTCGCGACTCTCGGAGTTCATGATGAGGTCAACATAGCGCTGGCGGTAGCGCAGCTCGGTGTCGGAAAGACCATGCCATTTGTCCGGCAGCGGGCGCAGCGACTTCACCAACAAGCGCAGTGCCGTTACGCGTACCGAGAGCTCGCCGGTCTTGGTGCGAAACAGCATGCCGGCGGCAGCCACAATGTCTCCTAAGTCCCAGCTCTTGAAGAGTTCGTAGGCCCCGCCCAAGGCGTCGGCCTGCAGAAAAATCTGGATCTGACCGCTTCGATCCGCAAGCTTCGCAAAGCTCGCCCGGCCCATGACGCGCTTGAACATCATGCGTCCGGCGACGTGTACCTCGGTCGGGTTCGACTCGAGCCACTCCGTGCTCTTTTCGCCGAAGCCCATCTGCAATTGAGCTGCGAGCGTGTCGCGGCGGAAGTCGTTGGGAAAAGCGCCGCCTGTCGCACGCACGGCGGCAAGCTTTGCGCGCCGCTCGGCGATCAGTTTATTCTCTTCGGCTGGTTCGGGGGGCAGCGGTGCGCTCACACCGCAAGCTTACACTGCACGTTAATGTCCTGCCTTGAGCGAAGCTTCCATGAAACCGTCGAGGTCACCATCGAGCACGGCGGTGGTATTGCCGACTTCGATGCCGGTGCGCAGGTCCTTGATGCGCGACTGATCGAGGACATAGGAGCGGATCTGGTGCCCCCAGCTCACATCCGACTTCGAGTCCTCGAGGACCCGCGCCGCCGCATTTCTCTTATTGACCTCGAGCTCATAGAGCTTCGCCTTCAGCATCTTCATCGCCAGGGAGCGGTTCTTGTGCTGGCTCCTCTCGTTCTGACAGGCCGCCACGATGCCGCTCGGCAGGTGCGTGATGCGCACGGCGGACTCGGTCTTGTTGACGTGCTGGCCGCCCGCGCCGCTTGAGCGGTACACATCCGTGCGCAGATCGGCCGGATTGATATCGATCGCGATGTCATCGTCGATCTCCGGGGAGACGAACACGGAGGCGAAGGATGTATGACGGCGGTTGCCCGAGTCGAACGGCGATTTGCGCACGAGCCGGTGCACGCCGGTCTCGGTACGCAGCCAGCCGTAGGCGTACTCGCCCTGCACCTCGACGGTTGCGCTCTTGATACCCGCGACTTCCCCCGGGGTCGAGTCGATCACCTCACAGGTATAACCCCGCGCCGCGCCCCAGCGCAGATACATGCGCAGCAGCATCTGCGCCCAGTCTTGCGCTTCGGTGCCGCCGGCACCGGCTTGAATATCGAGGAAGGCGCTGTGGGAATCCATCTCGCCGCGAAACATGCGCCGCAGCTCGAGACTGCGCACCTGGCTCTCAAGGCGCCCGGCATCCGCCTCGACGTCACGTGCTGTGGCCTCGTCCGCTTCGCCCTCAGCCATAGCGAGAATTTCGCCCGCGTCGGCAACGTCCTTCGTCACCCGGTCGAGCTCGTCGACCTGCCCCTTCAGGCGTGCGCGCTCACGCCCCAATTCCTGGGCCCGCTCCGGCTTCGACCAGAGCCCCGAATCTTCCAACTCGCGACCGACCTCCTCGAGGCGTTCCTTCTTTTTATCGTATTCAAAGAAACCCCCGTAAGGAGCCGATGCGCTCCGCGAGGTCGCGCAATTGTCTCTTGAGAAGATTCAGTTCCATGTCGGTGATGCTAATCGGCAAGCACGCCAATTGCCACTTCAGCGCACGGCAGAACATGATCGACGAGAAGCTGCAGGCGTCGCTCGCCCTGATACACGTTGACATCGAGACGATAGACGAGCTGCGCCCTGCCCTCCGGGAGGGAGGCCTTGCCGTCCGCGCTTATATAGTTGAATGCAATGGCGTCGAAGGCGCGCCCGCTGCGCGGCACTTCCACCCACATCTTGAGGTGCCGCTCGCCGACAATGCGCGCAGAGCGAATCGCAAATACCCCATCGAAGCTCGGTTCCGGGAATGCCTGCCCCCACGGTCCGCCGCCGCGCAGCGCGTTCGCCGTCTCTAGCGCGATCTCCTCGACCGCAAGCTCGCCATCGGTTTCAATGCAATCCCTGCGCTGCGCTACGGCGAGACAGCGTTCGACCTCGGCATCGAATGCCCGGGCGAAGCGCTCGAGCTTTTCGAACTCGAGCGTGAGGCCCGCGGCCATGGCGTGCCCGCCGAACTTCACGATGAGGTCCGGATGGCGCGCGGCGATCGAATCGAGCACGTCGCGAATATGCACCCCGGGGATCGAGCGGCCCGAACCACGCAAGCTCGCATCTTCGGCGCGCGCAAAGGCGAACACCGGTCGGCGCACGCGCTCCTTCACGCGGCTTGCAACCAGACCGACAACGCCTTGATGCCAGGTTTCATCGTACAGACACACGCCGCTCCGCTGCAGCGGGCGCAGATTCGTCTCATGCAAGCGCTGCACGGCGGCGAGCGCTTCGCTCTGCATGCGCGCTTCGATCGAGCGGCGCTCCTGGTTGAACGCATCGAGTTTTGTCGCGAGGACAACTGCGGCCGCATCGTCATCGGCGAGCAGGCATTCGATGCCTATCGTCATGTCATCGATGCGGCCGGCGGCATTCAGGCGCGGCGCCACGGCGAAGGCAAGGTCAGCCGCCGTGAGATCCGCGCTGCCGCGGCCGGCCACCTGCAGAAGTGCACGAATTCCCGCAACGCAGCGTCCGCCGCGGATGCGCTTTAGACCCTGCGAGACCAATACCCGGTTATTGAAATCAAGCGGCACTACATCGGCGATCGTGCCCAAGGCGACCAGGTCCAAGTATTCGGCGACCCCGGGCACGAGCGCAGAGAGCTTGCGCTTCGCATCGAGCCGCCGCTTCACGCCAGCCATCACGTAGAAGGCGACTCCGACTCCCGCCAACGCGCGACTGCCAAAGCGGCTGCCCAAGAGATTCGGATTGACGATCACATTCGCATCGGGCAACGAGCCGCCCGGCAGGTGATGATCGGTGATCAACACCTCAATGCCGCGCGCGCGCGCCGCTGCAACCCCCGCGACGCTTGAAATCCCGTTATCGACGGTCACGATCAGCGTCGGCGTACGCGTCAGCGCAAGCTCGACGATCTCCGGCGTAAGGCCGTAGCCAAACTTGAAGCGGTTCGGCACCAGAAAATCGACCGCCGCGAAGCCCCAGGCGCGCATGGCGCGCACCATGAGAGCGGTACTGGTGGCACCGTCCGCGTCGAAATCGCCGATCACGAGCACGCGGCCTTGCTCGCGATGCGCCAGCAGCAAGCTCACCGCCTCGCCAACACCCGCAAGCGTGCCAACTGGCAGCAACCGCTCGAGCGAGTCATCGAGATCCAAGGCTGAACGCACGCCGCGCGCTAAATAGGCGCGCTGCAACACCGGATGCAGCCCCCCGCCCAAGCCTGCGGATTCAGCCGCAGGCGGGCGCCTGACGATTTGCAGCGTCATTTGATGCCGCTCAGACCGCGGCATGGCGGGCGCCAGAGCCGCAGACGATCCCGCCGCGTGAGCGACAGACAGCGATCATTCGCCAATACGCGCAACGTGCGCACGGCGCCGCGTGCAACAAGCCGGGTGGCGGGCAGGATCCAGCGCGCATCAACAGTCGCGAGCGCAGCGCCCACATCTAAGCCTCGGTCGGCCGCAAGGAGTTCTGCAAGTTCGACCACGATGACGATGCGCCGCGCGGGCGCGTGCAGGAGGTCGTCTATCTTTTCCGGCAGCGCCTGCGTGCGCTCGCCGCTCGCGCACGCAAGTCCATCAAGGTAAGGATCGCTTCCATAGGCGCGCTCCATGGTTGTTGCGGTTTGCGCGGCGGCCGCGGTCGGCGTGCGCGCCCGCATCCCGCCACCCCACAGCCACAAGGTGCTGATCGGCAGTGCCCCGCACTCGATGCGCGCAAGATTCACCGGGTGCGCATGCAGCCACAGCTCGATCTCCGCGCCCAATCGCCGCAACTCCGCCGCCCGTGGCAAAGCCGCGCCAATATCCGTCCCGATGCAGCGTGCGGGCTCCAACGTATCGGCGCGCGACACCGCGGGCCCGACAACGAGGAAGCCACCGCTCGCAAGCGGCGTAAGCTTAAAGCCTGAGCCGTGAAACACGTTGCCAAAATCCTCTGCGAGCATGCGCAATGTCGTCATGGGAAGTCTCAAAAGACCGCGCTGCTCCAAATGCAAGCTCGTAAGTCCCGTGACCAGGTGCACGGGGGTTGCCAACCATAGAAAACCTGCCGTGCCTTCAGCCGCGCACAGTGCGGCAATGCACGCGGGAGGCTCGGCGGCAAGCGCCGCGTGGCCGGCGTCGCGCGCAAGCCAAGCGCGCCAGCCGTCCTTGAGCCGGGCACGGCGGCCAAAACGCGCGACCCGCTCAAGACCGGGCAGGCCGTCGGCGGCAACGGCACTGTCCTCCGGAAGATACAGATCCGCAATCACAATGACGAACTCGTGTACGAGCGGGTATTTTAAAGGCATGAAATTCACACTCGACGCCCGCTCCGGCGTCAATCTCATTCGCGCCTATTCAACGAGCGAGCTGCGCATCGGCGGGCAGGTCGTGACCAGGAGCTGCATCGTTACGGCCGACACGCTTATCACAGACTGGAATCCGGCAGCCCCCGGGCAGATGACTGCCCGCGATCTTGAGCCGCTTCTCGCGCTTGATCCGCAGATCGTGCTTTGGGGAGCATCCGACAGCCAGCATGCGCCGTCAATGAGCGCGCGCGCGGCGCTGGCTGCGCGGTCGGTGGCTTTGGAAGCGATGGACTTGGGCGCGGCTTGTCGCACCTTCAACATTCTGGTGCAGGAGGAGCGGCGCGTGGCCGCAGCACTATTCTTATAAAAGGGGTCGCTTGCCAGAAAAAAAGCGACCAAAAGAAGACACGGGGGGAGAAAGCTTCAACCAACCCAACAATCATTCGAAGCTGACAGACTCGAACAATTGCATACTCTTTATTATTCTTGTTTCAATATTATTGCTTTTCTCTCCACATCCCCTCCGCCCCGTGTCTTCTTCCCGTCGCTTTGCCACAAGCTCCTGATGTCTGTGTTCCGCGACATGTTAAACATGTCCTAGATGTCAGCGCAAGAGGCTTGTTGATAAAGGACTTTTGCGACGGCTCAAACGCGTCGAGCTACGCTCGCGCAGTGATTTTGCGCCTGCCTTGCGCCATAAAACGCCCTAAAGTGTCATTTTTAGATCATTAAACTGTATAGAAGCAATAAGTTATAGATCACATTTCATGTAATATCACATAAGTGGTCTTGCGCATGTCTCAGCTCACACCCGCGAGCAGCGGCACAAATGCAACCGCCCCGAGCGAATGCTTCTCAAGTCTTTGATCCCGCTGCGTGAATCGAACCAGCTCCTGCTCTCCTTCGGGTCCCACCGGAACAATGAGCCTGCCGCCGGGCTTGAGCTGTTGAAGGAGTGCCGCCGGTACGCTGAGCGGCGCCGCGGCAACCAGGATTCCATCAAAGGGTCCCTGCGCCTTCCAGCCGACAGTGCCGTCGCCGTGACGGAAGCGCACGTTCTTGATGCCGAGTTCTCTGATGCGCTCTTTGGCGCGTTCCAGGAGCGGACCGATGCGCTCGATGGTGTAGAGCGTGGTGACGAGCGGCGCCAATACTGCGCTTTGATAGCCGCAGCCCGTGCCGATCTCGAGCACGCGTGCCAACGGGCCGCCTTCGAGGAGCGCTTCGGTCATGCGGGCGACAATGAACGGCTGCGAAATGGTCTGGCCGAATCCGATTGGCAGAGCCGTGTCTTCATAGGCGCGACTACCGAGCGCCTCATCGACAAAAATATGTCGCGGGACGTTGCGGATGCGATCGAGAACCGCGGGGTTCACGATGCCCTGATCGCGCAGGCGCTGCACGAGCCGGTCGCGCGTGCGCGCCGAGGTCATGCCGATCCCGCTCATGCGCACGTCAGTCATCAATTCCAGCCAGCCAGCTGTTCAAGGCCGGCAGCGCAGCATGGCGCGTGAGGTCGATCTGCAGCGGCGTCACAGACACAAATCCTTCGGCCACTGCGTCAAAGTCCGTGCCGGGGCCGGCATCCTGCCCACGTCCGGCAGGCCCCACCCAGTAAACCGGCCGGCCGCGCGGATCATGCGCCCGCAGAATCGGCTCCGAGCGGTGACGAAACCCCAAACGCGTGGTGCGAAACCCCTTGAGGTCCGCATAGGTCAAGTCGGGAACATTGACGTTGAGGATGAGCGCACGATCGAGCGAGCTCTTCAGGAGCTGCCTCACCAAGCGCGCGGCAACTTTCGCACCCGTGGCGAAATGCGCGGGCTTAACTCCCTGGGTGCAGAGTGAAACGGCGATGGCCGGTAGACCCAGGAAGCGCCCTTCGATTGCAGCCGCGACGGTTCCCGAATACAGAACATCGTCCCCCAAGTTCGCGCCATCGTTGACCCCGGAAACGACAATGTCGTACTCGTCATCGAAAAAACCCGATATCGCCAGATGCACGCAATCGGTCGGCGTGCCGGCGACAAAATAGATATTCGGTTCCAACTGCACGACACGCAGCGGCACATCGAGGGTCAGGGAATTGCTCGCGCCACTGCGGTTGCGCTCCGGCGCCATGACCGTCACAGTCACTTCGGGAATCTCAGCAAGGGCGCTCGTGAGGCAGCGGATGCCATCTGAGCGGTAACCGTCGTCGTTGCTGATTAATATTTTCACGGCGGAGGGTGTGGGACTACCGCCCTCGACGGGCGCGTCAATATACTCAAAAGCGTTGAAGCGGAGGTAGCGTGAAGCGCATTTCCGACGAGGATGCGGAGCTTTTCCGAGCAGCGGTCCGCGATGTCAAGCCGCTGGCGCCGGGCCCGCGAGTGCCAGCCATTAAAAAGGTGCCCGGGCGCGCGCGTTTTGCGCGCGCGGATCGCAACGCCGTCCTCCTCGAAAGTCTGGAAGGGCCCATCGACGACCAGTCCGTATCGGGGAGCGATGAGCTCGTCTTTCGCCGCGCGGGCGTGCAGCCGGCGGTGGTGCGCAACCTACGCCGCGGCCTGTACCGCGTCGAGGCCGAGTTCGACCTGCACGGCCACAATGTCACGCAAGCGAAGGCCGCGCTCACCGCATTTCTCAACGAGGCGCTGGCGCGCGATATTCGATGCGTGCGCATCGTGCACGGCAAGGGTTTGCGTTCCGGCCATCGCGGGCCGGTGTTGAAGAATGTCGTGAGCAACGTATTACGCCGCATCGTTACGGTGGTGGCGTTCGTTTCGGCGCGGCCGATGGATGGCGGGACCGGCGCGCTTTACGTGCTGCTGTCGCGCTGAGGCGGCCCCGGCTCGCCCGCCTCAAGGAGTAGCACGCAAGCCTGCGCTGCGATGCCTTCGGCGCGCCCCAAGAAGCCCAGGCGCTCGGTCGTCGTCGCCTTGAGATTCACCTGCTGTGGCGACACCTCAAGAAGTGCTGCCAGCTGCTGCCGCATGGTGGCGCGAAAGGGTGCAAGCTTCGGCTCCTCGGCAAGAACAGTAATATCGACATTGCCGACGCGCATGCAGCGCTCGCGCAGCATCGTCATGACGAGCCGCACAAAGCGCGTGCTGTCCGCGCCCTTCCACTGCGGATCGCCCGGGGCGAAGTGCTCGCCAATGTCCCCGAGACCCGCCGCGCCAAGCAGCGCATCGCACAGCGCGTGCAACACGACATCGCCGTCGGAGTGCGCCACGACCCCCTTTGTATGCGCTATGCGAACGCCGCCCAGCATCACGAAGTCCCCGGGCCCGAAGGCGTGCACGTCGACTCCCGTACCGATTCTCATGGCGCGGCCGGTCGCGCGGCGAGCAGCGCCTCGGCGAGGGCGAGATCGCTCGCATTCGTGATCTTGAGGTTCGCTGCCGACCCCTCCACCAGCGCCGGGTGCTCTCCCAACCACTCGAATGCCTGGGCTTCATCGCCAGGCGAGAGGCTCGCCGTGGTCGCAGCGTCGAGCGCGGCGCACAGTGGGCCATAGCGGAACATCTGCGGAGTAAGAGCACGCCACAAATCGGCGCGATCAAGCGTCGTCGCTACAGTTTGATCATGGGCGGCACGCTTCAAGGTGTCCGCCTGCGGGGTCGCCAGGAGACCACCGAGATGATGGCTCGCAAGCTTCTCGATCAGGCGATCCCGATCGGCTTCGGTCAGACACGGCCGCGCTGCGTCGTGCACCAGAACCCAGTCATCGAAACGCGCGCGCCCGCCGAGGACGAGAAGCGCACTCCTGACCGAATCGCTGCGGCGCGCGCCTCCGGTGGCCGTCTCGACCGCAGGCAGTTGCGGCGCGAGCCGGTGCCAGTGCGCATCCGCGGCGGCAATCGCGACCACCGCTGCCGCGCAGCGCGCATCAGACAGAAAAGGCGCGAGCGCCCACTCGATCACGGTTCGGCCGCACAAGCGTGCGTACTGCTTCGGTACCGGATCGCCGAATCGCATGCCGCTGCCCGCCGCCGGCATCACGAGCCAGTACCGCATCAGCGTTGGATCGGCCCGATCGGTCACCGCACCGCGGTGCGGGTCGGCGACTTGGCGTCTGCGTCCGCACGGCCCGGCACGACCTGATAGAAGGTTTCGTTGTTGGCGATCATGCCAAGGTCGCTGCGCGCGCGCTCTTCGAGCGCGCCGAAGCCGCTCTTCAAATCGCGCACTTCCGCCGCCAGTTGCCGGTTGCGATCGGCAAGCCGCTCGTCCTCGGCGCGCTGCAGCGCCACCGCGCCGTTGAGCCTGGAGAGTTCCTGCACACCCCTTACCGACAGCCACAGCCGCTGTTGCAACAACAGCACGACGACCAAAAGAGCAGCGGCAAGCCATTTCATGGGCGCTACAGCCTAGCACTTGACGGCAAAGGCGTCGCGTCCCGCATACCGGACTTTGCCGAGCTCCGCCTCGATGCGCAACAGCTGGTTGTACTTCGCCATTCTGTCGGAGCGCGACAAAGAGCCGGTCTTGATCTGGGTCGCAGCGCTCGCCACCGCGATGTCGGCAATGGTCGTGTCCTCGGTTTCGCCGGAGCGATGCGAGATGACCGAGGCGTAGCGGGCGCGCTCGGCCATGTCGATGGCCGCAAGAGTTTCGGTGAGCGTTCCGATCTGATTCGGTTTGATGAGAATCGCATTGGCGACGTGCTGATCAATCCCCTGCCTCAATATCTTCGTATTGGTGACGAAGATATCATCGCCTACGAGCTGCACCCGCGCGCCAAGTTCGCGCGTAAGCTCACTCCAGCCCGCCCAGTCACTCTCACTCATACCATCCTCGATCGTCACAATCGGATACTTGCCGGCGAGGTCGGCCAGATAGCGTATGAATTCAACCGCCGTGAAACGCCGGTGTTCGGACTCGAGCTCATAGTGATCCTCTTTATAAAGCTCTGAGCTTGCGACATCGAGCCCGAGGAAAACGTCGCCGCCGGCCTTGTAGCCGGCCGCATCGATCGCCTGAAGAATAATACCGAGGGCTTCCTCGTTCGATCCGAGATCCGGCGCGAAGCCGCCCTCATCGCCGACCGTGGTTGACAGACCGCGCGCGGCGAGCAGCTTCTTCAGCGTGTGAAAGATCTCGCAACCGCAGCGCAGTGCTTCACGAAAGCTCGGCGCACCCACCGGCAGAATCATGAATTCCTGAATATCGAGACTGTTGCTGGCGTGCGCACCGCCATTGATGATGTTCATCTGTGGCACGGGCATGACGGGCTCCCGACCCGCACCCAGGCGCTCGGCAAGGTAGCGGTACAGCGGCTGACGCGCATCGGCTGCGGCCGCGTGGGCGGCCGCAAGCGACACGCCGACGAGCGCGTTCGCTCCCAGGCGTCCCTTGGTATCTGTGCCGTCGAGCTCAATCATCTTGCGATCGATACCCGCCTGGTCGCGCACGTCATGGCCGAGGAGCGCCGGCGCCAGCACCGTGTTGATGTGCCCGACCGCCTTGCTCACTCCTTTTCCCTGGTAGCGCTTGGGGTCGCCATCGCGCAGCTCGACCGCTTCGCGCGAGCCGGTTGAGGCTCCCGAGGGCACGGCGGCGCGGCCGCTTGCGCCGGACTCCAGACGCACGTCGGCCTCGACCGTGGGATTGCCTCGGGAGTCGACAATTTCACGGCCACGAATCTGTGCAATCTTGCTCATAACAACGCTTCCTCAAATGGTTTCGACTTCACCGCGCGGTCGAGCGCCGTAAGCGTCTCAAGCAGGGACTCCATGCGCGCGAGCGGCCAAGCGTTGGGCCCGTCCGACAGTGCTTTGTCAGGCTCGGGATGGGTTTCCATGAATAATCCGGCGACGCCCGCGGCGACCGCAGCGCGTGCCAACACCGGCACGAATTCGCGCTGACCGCCGGAGGAGGCGCCCTGCCCTCCGGGAAGCTGCACGGAATGAGTGGCATCGAACACCACGGGGCAGCCGGTCGTGCGCATGATCGCAAGTGAACGCATGTCCGAGACGAGATTGTTGTAGCCGAAGGAGAAGCCGCGCTCGCACACCATGATCGCGTCGTTGCCGGTGGAGCGCGCCTTGGCGACGACATTCTGCATCTCGCCGGGCGCGAGAAACTGGCCTTTCTTGATGTTGACCGGCTTGCCCTGGCTCGCCGCATTAATGATGAAGTTTGTCTGCCGGCACAAAAATGCGGGCGTCTGCAGCACATCGACGACCGCGGCGACCTCGGCAAGTGGCGTATCTTCGTGCACGTCGGTGAGAATCGGCACGCCGACGGCGCGGCGCACATCGTCGAGCACTTTGAGACCTGCCGCGATGCCCGGCCCGCGAAAGCTTGCCGCGGAGGAGCGATTGGCCTTGTCGAAGGAGGCCTTGAATACAAAGGCAATCTTAAGGCGTGCCGTGATCTCTTTAAGTCGTCCGGCAATCTCCTGTGTCAGCGTGGCGCTTTCGATGACGCAGGGTCCGGCGATCAGGAAAAACGGCCGCTCGATGCCGACTTCTTGCCCGGCGAGCTTCATGCCCCTGCGGCTTGCGGCAACTGTGCGGCGCGACGTGCGCGAGCGGCGCGGATGAAGCCGGTGAAGAGCGGATGGCCGTCGCGCGGCGTGGAGATGAATTCCGGATGGAATTGCGTCGCCACGAACCATGGGTGGCTCGGCAGCTCGATGATCTCCACCAAGCCGTCGCGCGAGAACCCGGAGAAACGCAAACCTCCCCGGCTGTAGCGCTCCAGGTACTGATTGTTGAATTCGTAGCGATGTCGGTGGCGCTCCATGACGGCATCCCTGCCGTAGATCTCGCGCACCTGCGTGCCCGCGCCGAGCAGCACTTCCTGCGCACCCAGGCGCATGCTTGCACCTTTGCCTGAAGACTCGTCGCGCAGCTGCGAGCCGCGTGCGACATCCTGCCACTCGGTGATGAGCGCAATCACCGGGTGCGGGGTGGCGCGATTCATTTCGGTGCTGTTGGCATCCGTAAGGCCAAGCACATCCCGACCGAATTCGATGACCGCCATCTGCATCCCAAGACAGATGCCCAAATACGGAATGCCGTGCTCGCGCGCATAACGCACCGCCTGGATCTTCCCCTCGACGCCGCGCTCGCCGAATCCGCCGGGCACGAGAATCGCGTCCATACCGTCAAGCGCGCGCGTGCCGTCCTTCTCAAGATCCGTCGACTCGACGTAATGAATGTTGACGCGCGTGCGGGTCTTTAAGCCGCCGTGCATCAGAGCTTCATTGAGCGAGATGTAGGAATCGCGGATCTGCACGTACTTGCCAACCATTGCAATATCGACGCGCCCATCGGTGCTGGTCTTGGCGCTCACGACCTGGCGCCACTCGGGCAGATCGGTCGGCGCCACCTGCAGGCGCAGTTTCTCGATGACGATGTCGTCGAGCCCCTGGTCGTGCAGCAGAATGGGAATCTGATAGATGTCATCCGCATCCACGGCCGAGATGACCGCGCGCTCCTCCACGCTCGTGAACAGCGCAATCTTGCGGCGCTGCTCCTCCGGCAGTGGGTGCTTGCAACGGCACAGGAGCACGTCGGGCTGGATGCCGATACCGCGCAATTCCTTCACCGAGTGCTGCGTCGGCTTGGTTTTGATCTCTCCCGACCCGCCGACGACAGGTACCAGTGTCAAATGCATGTAAACGCAATTGTTGCGGCCGAGCTCCAATCCCAACTGACGAATTGCCTCCAGGAACGGCAGCGATTCGATGTCGCCGACGGTGCCGCCGATCTCCACCATGCACACGTCGGCACCGCCGGCGCCGAGCTGCACGCTCCTCTTGATCTCGTCGGTAATGTGCGGAATCACCTGGACGGTTGCGCCCAGATAGTCGCCGCGACGCTCCTTGGCGATCACGCGCTCGTAGATGCGCCCGGTCGTAAAGTTGCTGTGGCGGCCGGTGGTCGTGCGCACGAACCGCTCGTAGTGCCCGAGATCAAGGTCCGTCTCGGTGCCGTCCTGGGTAACGAACACTTCACCATGCTGAAACGGGCTCATGGTCCCTGGATCAACATTGATATAGGGATCGAGTTTCACCATCGCGACCTTGAGCCCGCGAGCCTCGAGAATGGCGCCGAGCGATGCCGCGGCGATGCCTTTTCCCAACGAGGAAACGACGCCACCGGTGACGAAAACAAATCGAGACATTAGGAAACCCGTCGAAGGAAAGCCGCTGCCGCGCAGGCCGCATGGACGACGGGCAGGCAGACTAGCAAAATCGCGCGCGCACGGCAAAGATCTTAAAGCGAGGTCCGTCGCCAGCTAATCCGTGCGCGGCGCGTGCTGCGCGCGTGAGCATGCACGGACGCGTCGTTCCACAGATCCGCAACCGCCACGAGGCGCTCGCCCGCGAACAGCAGCGGCAAGCGCGCGCGGTCGGCGAGCGGCACGCGCGCTTGCTGCAACAGAGCCTTGAGCGTGCGGCTCGGGCCTCCGGCGCGCGGCCGCAAGCGCTCGCCGCCGCGGCGCACGCGCACCGCAAGCTGCTCGGGCAACAGGTCAAGATCGATGGGCCCACGCTTATCGGCGTTGATCGCAAGCTCGCCCATGAACCCGGGGAGGCTCTGTCGAGGCGCGGCACGCCAGACCCAAGCCAATTCCGCGGCTGGCTCCGCGGCCTCAGCCGCAGCGCGAACATATAGACGGTCGGCATCGCGCTGCGCAATCACTCGATCCCAACTGACAGCCGGATTCGCGTCCGCGCGCGCAGCGATAAGAGGGCCCGCAAGCTCCTCGAGGCGGCGCGCGTCCGGCGCCGGCCAGCCTTGATCAGTAATCCAGAAGCGCAGCGCGTTCCTGCGCCGCTCCGGTGCAAGTGCGCGCAGCGCCTTCGCCGACAGCGCCGCGCCGTCGGCCGCTCGGTTCGCATCCGCGCGGCCGATACCCTCCAGCAGTCGTTGCGCCTGCGCCGCATGACGCGCGCTGCGCGCAACCGTCGTTGCACAACCCGGCCAGCGTGAGCGGACCTGCGGCAGCACCTGACGCCGCAGATAATTTCGATCCAGCCGTTCATCGGCATTTGTCGCATCTTCTATGAAGGACAGACGGCGCTTCTTCAGCCAGTCGGACAGCTCAGCGCGCGAGCAGCTCAAGAGCGGCCGCGCAAGAGTACCGGTGGCAAACTGCGTCGACTCCGGCATTGCTGCAAGGCCCGCGACCCCTGCGCCGCGCAGCAACTGCAGAAACACGGTCTCGAGCTGATCATCCGCATGATGCGCGGTCAGAAGCACCTCGCCCGCGTGCAGCTCGCAGGCAAGCGCCGCATAACGCGCATCGCGCGCTTGCGCTTCAAGGGATGCGCCGCGACGGCGCGCGACTTCGACGCGAAGGACCTTGAGCGGCACGCGCAGATTTCGCGCCACTTTGCGACATTGAGCGCTCCAGCGGCTGGCGTCGGGATGCAGGCCGTGGTGCACGTGTACAGCGCGCAATTGCAACCGCGAGGGTGGAGCCAAAGCCGCAAGTAACGCTGTGGAGTCGGCGCCACCGCTGAAGGCTACACAGACTGCGACATCCGGGAATCCGGGAATGAGCCTCGCCAAGCGCGCGCGCAGCCAACGCGGACCAAAGACTTGGCCCCTCACCCGCCGCTCACGAGGCCGATTCGGAATACACGCCGAATGCGGCAATCTTGGCGCCGCGCAAATCCCGCAGATTGTCGCGGCTCACCTCATCGAGCGAGGCGAGATGGCGCATCAGAGCCTCTTTCAGCCGCTCCGCCATCATCGCCGGGTCGCGATGCGCTCCTCCCAGGGGCTCTTCAAGAACTTCATCGATGAGGCCCAGCTGTGAGAGGCGCTGCGCGGTAAGGCCCATCGCGTCCGCGGCCGCTTCCTTCTTCTCGGCGCTTTTCCATAAGATAGAAGCGCAGCCCTCCGGCGTGATCACGGAGTAAGTGCTGTACTGAAGCATCAGCAGTCGATCGCACACGCCGATCGCAAGCGCACCGCCCGAGCCGCCCTCGCCGATGACTACAGTGATGATTGGAATACGCAGCACTGACATCTCAAAGAGATTGCGTGCGATGGCCTCGCTCTGCCCGCGCTCCTCGGAACCCACACCGGGATAAGCGCCGGGCGTGTCGATAAATGTGATGAGCGGCAGCCCGAAGCGCTCGGCGAGGCGCATGAGGCGCAGCGCTTTGCGATAGCCTTCGGGCTTGGGCATGCCGTAGTTGCGGCGCACGCGCTCTTTGGTATCGCGGCCCTTCTGATGCCCGAGCACCATCACCGCCCGCTCACCGAGCCGCGCAAGTCCGCCGACGATCGCAAGATCGTCGCCGAACATCCGATCGCCATGCAGCTCCTGAAACTCGCGGCACATGACGTTCACGTAATCAAGCGTGTAAGGCCGGTGCGGGTGGCGCGCGAGCTGCGTGATCTGCCAGGGCGTAAGGCTTGCGAATATGTGGGTGGTCAGCTGCCGGCTCTTCGCCTGCAGTCGCGTGATTTCATCCCGGATATTCACCTCGGAGTCTGAGGTGATGTGCTTTAACTCTTCGATCTTCGCTTCGAGTTCGGCGATCGGCTGTTCGAAGTCAAGAAACGCGACGGCCATTCTAGAAGTTACCGCTGCACATCGGGATTTCGGAGGTTACGGGCGTGGCCCCGCATCCGCAAGGCTCTCGCCCAATCCAGCGGGCGGCGCTCCGCCGAAGCGCAGCTCGACCGCGTCGCGCCCGAGCAGGCCCTGCAGCTCAGCTACGAGCTCGCGCGCCGGACGCACGCTCCACTCGGTGCCGAGAGTGAGTGCGCCTTGCGCCTGCGTGGCGCGATATTCGATCGTGACCGGGCATGTCCCGGGCCTGAAGCGCATGAGGATTTGTGCGAGCTTCTCGAAGGCGACGGCCTCCTGCTCCGCCGGCCATTTGAGTACGACGCGGCGCGCTTGCGCCTCGAGGGCCTGATCAAGATTCGTAATTCTGCGCGCCGCGAGCCGCCAGCCGTCGCTGAACTCATCAAAACGCAACGAACCTTCGATCAGTACCAGAGCATCCTTCACGATGAGATCGCGATGCCGTTGGAAGATCTCATCAAACAGCGTGACCTCAATGCGCCCTGAGCTGTCATCGAGGTTTACGCTGATACGCGGACCGCGCCTCCTGATCTCGTCGATTAAGCCGGCAACGGTGACCGATCGGCCGCCGCCAAAGCCGCGCCCCGGTTGCGTAAACGGCCGTTCGCTCACAAGATCGCCGATGCGGTGCGAGACAAAGCGCGACAGCTCCTGCGCCACGCGATCGATCGGATGGCCTGTCAAGTACAAGCCGAGCGTGTCGCGCTCGCCGGCCAGCCGCAGCGCCTCGCTCCAATCCGGCTCCGCGGCGACTTGCAATCGCTGCAGCGTCGGCGCGCGCTCCTCCGCAGCCAAGCCAAAGAGATCCACCTGTCCCGCCTCGTGCGCGCGCGCGTTCTGATCGCCACGCTGCATGGCGCTGGCAAGCCGCGACATGAGAGCCGCACGATTCAGCGCCAGGCTGTCGAGGCTCCCGGACTTGATGAGCGCCTCAAGCACACGGCGATTCACTTTCGTAAGGTCAAGCCGTCGGCACAGATCTTCGAGGCTCCCGAACGGGCCGCGCGCCGCGCGCTCATCGATGATCGCGCGCACCGCCGCCTCGCCCACGCCTTTCACCGCGCCCAAGCCATAGCGGATGCTGCGCTCATCGCCGGCCGCAAATTCATACAGCGATATATTGAGATCGGGCGGCTGTACAGTTAAGCCAAGTTCCTTGCACTCTTGTATCAAGGAGACGATTTTCTCGGTGCGGTCCATGTCGGCTGTCAGCACGGCCGACATGAACGCCGCCATGTAATGCGCCTTCAGGAACGCGGTCTGATAGGCAAGCAGCGCGTAGGCCGCCGAGTGCGATTTGTTGAAACCGTAGCCAGCAAACTTCTCCATCAAATCGAATATGTACGCGGCACGCGGCTGCGCTACGCCGCGCTCGACCGCTGCATCGACGAACACCGAACGCTGCAGCGCCATCTCATGCGCGTTCTTCTTGCCCATGGCGCGGCGCAACAGGTCCGCGCCGCCCAATGTGTAGCCGGCGAGCACCTGCGCGATCTGCATCACCTGCTCCTGGTAGAGGATAACGCCGTATGTGGGTGCCAACACACTCTTAAGATCCGGGTGCAGATAGTCGATCGGCGTATCGCGCGGCGCGTGTTTGCGCTCGATGAAGTCGTCCACCATGCCCGACTGCAGCGGCCCGGGGCGGAACAAGGCGACGAGCGCCACGATGTCTTCAAAGCGATCCGGCTGCAGGCGGCGGATGAGGTCCTTCATGCCGCGCGATTCGAGCTGAAACACCGCAGTCGTACGACACGACTTGATGAGTGCATAGGTTTTCGCATCGTTCATCGGCAGCGCATTGATGTCGAGCGGCCCCTCGCCGCGTGCGGCGCGCAGCGGATTGATGATGCCTACGGCGCGATCAATGATGGTGAGAGTGCGCAGGCCCAAGAAGTCGAATTTGACGAGTCCCGCCGCTTCTACATCGTCCTTGTCGAATTGGGTTACGACGCTGGTAGCACCCTCCTCGCAATACAGCGGCGCAAAATCCGTGAGCGCGGAAGGCGCGATCACGACGCCGCCGGCGTGGGTGCCGGCGTTGCGCGTCAGTCCCTCGAGCGAGCGCGCAAGATCAATGAGATTGCGCACTTCATCTTCCGCTGCATACAGGCGCGCAAGCTCCGGCTCCTTGGCGAGCGCGTCCTTCAGCGTGATGCCGAGCTCGAAGGGAATGAGCTTAGCGATGCGATCGACGAATCCGTAGCTCATGCCGAGCACCCGGCCAACGTCGCGCACCACAGCCTTCGCCGCCATCGTGCCGTAGGTGATGATCTGCGAGACGCGGTCGCGACCATATTTATTAGCGACGTAGTCGATGACCCGGTCGCGACCTTCCATGCAGAAGTCGACGTCGAAATCGGGCATCGACACCCGCTCGGGATTCAGAAACCGCTCGAAGAGCAGATCGTATTCAAGCGGATCAAGGTCAGTGATGCCGAGGCAGTAGGCGACGAGTGATCCTGCGCCCGAGCCGCGCCCGGGTCCCACCGGAACCGCGTTTTCACGCGCCCAGCGGATAAAGTCGGCAACGATTAAAAAATAGCTCGCAAAACCCATCTGACAGATGACATCGAGCTCGGTTTGCAGACGCTCTTCGCGCCGCTTGATGTGCGCCGCGTCACTCCGGCCTACAAGCCGGCGCGCCAGGCCTCGCGCCGACTCGGCGCGCAGAAAATCCGCAGCGCTCGTGCCATCCGGAACCGGATACTGCGGCATATGCACCTCGCCCAGCCTCAGAATGAGGCTTGCGCGGCGCGCGATCTCCAAAGAATTCGCGAGCGCTTCGGGCACATCCGCGAACAACAACGCCATCTCGCGCGGCGTACGCAGGTACTGCTGCGCCGTGTAGCGCCGCACCCGTCCGGAGTCGGCGAGCAAAGTGCCTTCCTGGATGCACACGCGTGCTTCGTGCGATTCAAAATCTTCGCGCTTCAGGAAGCGCACGTCGTTGGTGGCAACGACGGGCACCGCGCGCCGGGCGGCGAGCATCAGCGCGGCTGCGATGTAGCTTTCTTCCTCCGGCCGGCCGACCCGCTGCAATTCAAGATAGAAACGGTCCTGGAAAAGCACAAGCCAGCAATCAAGCGCGCGCTCGGCCTCGGTCTCGCGCCCATTGACGAGCGCGCGGCCGACGTCACCTTCGGTTGCACCGGAGAGCGCGATAAGCCCGCTCAATCCCTCGGCCGAAAGCCAGCGCCGGTCGATCATCGCAATGCCGCGCTGCTGGCCTTCGAGATAAGCACGGCTTAGAAGCCGCGTGACGTTGCGATAGCCGCTCTCGGATTGGCACAGGAGCGTCAAACGCGAGGGGTGCGCGCGCTCGCCCGGCTCGCGCACCAGCAGATCCACCCCGACGATCGGCTTGATGCCACGCTCGAGCGCCGCGCGGTACAGCTTCACCATCGCGAAGAGATTGTTCTGATCGGTGAGCGCTACCGCCGGCATCTCGGCGGCCGCCACCGCATCGACAAGTTCCTCGACGCGCACCACGCTGTCGATGAGCGAATACTCAGTGTGCAGACGCAGATGGACGAACCCGGCGGTCATGGTGCTGATAGTAACGCCGCGAGCGCTTGGCGCACGGGCTCGAAGGACAGGCGGTGCAGCGGCGTGGGCGCTCGAAGCTTGAGCGCCGCAAGATGCGCCGGCGTCGCATAGCCTTTATGCACCGCAAAATCGAAGCCCGGATAGTGCGCATCCATGCTTTCCATGAGGGCGTCACGGAAGGTCTTAGCGAGAATCGACGCGGCGCTGATCGCGTCGACCGTCGCATCCCCCTTAACGATGGTCTCCACGGTGCAGCCGCCAAGCAGATCCGTAAGGCGCGGCGCACAACTGCCGTCGATTTGCACGTGCGTCGGAGATAGCGGCAGGCGCAGCAGGGCACGGCGCATCGCGAGCAACGACGCCTGCAAAATGTTGAGACTGTCGATCTCCTCGGAATCGGACCAGCCGACGCCCCAGGCAATCGCCCGTGCGCGAATCAAGAGTGCCAGCCGCGCGCGCTCCTGCGGCGGCAACGTCTTTGAGTCGGCGAGCCCGAAGATCGGACGCCGTGCATTCAAAATGACGGCGGCCGCAACGACCGGTCCTGCGAGCGGCCCGCGCCCGGCTTCATCGACGCCCGCGATGCGCACGCGCCGGATCCTTGGCAGTGCGCGCGTCATTCGGCCCAGCCCGCGCACTCGAGGATGGCGCTTGCGGCGCGCGCGGCGCCGCCGCAGCGCAGCTGCAAATGGATGCGGCGAAATTCCTCATTCAGCATCCGCTCGCGCGCGGGATCATCGAGCTCGGCGAGGAGCGCGGCGCCCAAGGCGGACGGCGTCACCTTTTCCTGAAGGAATTCCGGAACGAGCGCGCGTCCGGCAAGCAGATTCGGCAGCGCCATGTAAGCGGACTTGACGAGTCCGAGACGGCGCGCCACAAACGCCGTGGCTGCCGCGAGCCGGTAAGCCACGACCATCGGCCGCTGCGACAGCAGCGCCTCAAGTGTGGCTGTGCCGGAGGCGACGATCGCCGCGTTGCAGGCCGCAAGTGCCTGCCGAGCGCCGCCGTCGGTCAGACGAATTGCGGGCAGGATTGCTGCGACGTAGCGTTCAAATACGCGCCGCACGGCGCCGCTCGCCATCGGCGCAATAAATTGCACCGCGGGTCGAGCCGTCGCGATGACGGCCGCCGCGCCCGCAAAATCCGCACCCAGGCGCTCGACCTCGCCCACGCGGCTACCCGGTAGCAATGCCACGAGCGTCGCGTCCGCATCGATCCGCAACGCGCCCCGCGCAGCCGCACGATCGACTTCGAGCGGGATCTCATCGGCAAGCGGGTGACCTACAAACAGCGCGCGCACGCCGTGGCTTGTGTAGAAAGTCGCTTCGAAAGGCAGCAGGCACAACACGAGGTCCACCGCGCGTGCGATTGTCTTGACGCGCCCCGGGCGCCACGCCCAAACCTGCGGACTGACGTATTGCACGGTAGGTATTCCGGAGGCCTTGAGCTTGCGCGCCACGCTCAAGTTAAATTCCTTGTAATCGACGCCGACGTAAACATCGGGAGGCGCGGCGCGCATGCGCACCACCAGCTCATGACGCAGGCGCAACAGGCGCGGCAGATGTGGAATGACTTCAGCGAGTCCCATCACGGCGAGCTCTTCAGCGCTCGCCCAGGTCTCGCAGCCCGCGGCAATCATTCGCGGGCCTGCGACCCCGAAGCACTCAATACCGGGCACGCGCGCGCGCAGTGCATGAATCAACGCCGCTCCCAGCTGATCTCCGGAAGACTCCCCCGCCACCATACCGATACGCAGTGCTGCGCCGGCGGCGCTGTCGCCGGCGGCGCCGTTCATCTAATGATGCTGCGGGTCGAGGTGCCGATAAAGTCAACAAACACGCGCACTTCGGGCTGCGACGCCGCGAGCTCCTGCAGGCGCTCGACAGCCTCGACGAGTTTCAGATCCGATTGGTACAAGATGCGAAAGGCATTGCGCACATTGCGGATCTGCTCGGCGCTGAAGCCGCGGCGCCGCATGCCTTCGGAATTCACCGAATGCGGCTCCGCCGGCTGACCGACCGCCATGACAAACGGCGGCACGTCGCGCGTTACGGCTGCATTGTTGGCGATGAACGCGTGCGCGCCCAGTTTTGAAAATTGATGCGCTGCCGATAGGCCGCCCATGTGCACCCAGTCGCCCAAGTGCACGTGCCCGGCGAGCGTTGCGCAATTAGCCATCACGATGTGGTCGCCGAGCACGCAGTCGTGCGCGACATGCGTATACGCCATGAAGAGATTGTGGCTGCCGATGCGCGTCACAGCCTGATCGTTCGCGGTGCCGCGATTCACGGTGCAGAACTCGCGGAACACGTTGTCATCGCCGATCTCAAGACGCGAGCGCTCGCCGGCGTACTTCTTGTCCTGCGGATCGCTGCCGATGGAGGCGAACTGGAAGATGCGATTGCCGGCGCCAATGCGCGTCGGTCCATTGATAACGGCGTGCGGCCCGATGCTCGTTCCCGCACCGATGACGACCTCGGCGTCAATAATTGAATACGCGCCGACGCTCACGTCCGGCGCAAGTTCGGCCTCGGGTGAAACGATTGCGCGCGCGTCAATCACGCCAGCTTTCCTGAGGTCGACCGTGGCATGAGTGCCCGCGCTGCGACTCATCTGCTGGCCTCCGGCGCCACCATCATCTCCGCATGCGCGACTTCGTCCTCGCCCACGCGGGCAACGGTGGAAAAGCGCCAGATGCCCTTGAAGCTGCGCTCGAGCTGCGCGCTCAGCAGGAGCTGATCTCCCGGAACGACCGGCTTACGGAAACGTGCCTTGTCGATTCCCACAAAGTAAAAACGCGATTCCTTGTTCGGCACGGTGTCGGTGGTGACGAATGCCAGTATCCCCGCGGTCTGCGCCAAGGCCTCGATAATCATCACGCCCGGCATCACCGGCCGCGCCGGAAAATGACCCGCAAAGAACGGCTCGTTGTAGGTTACGTTCTTCAGCGCGCGAATGCTTTCCCCGGGGCGGCACTCGAGCACGCGATCAACGAGCAGAAAAGGATAGCGATGCGGCAGTTGCTTAAGGATATTCAAGATATCCATCTGAATCGGGTCACTCATCCTCGTCGCTCTCCGCGGCACCGTTACGGATGCCCATCTGCCGCTCCACCGTTTTGAGACGCGCCGCCCACGAGTCGATTCGCTTGAGCCGCGCGACGATCCGGCGCCAGCGGCCTGCCTCCGAGGTCGGAATGCCGCTGGAGTATACGCCGGGACGAGTTATTGAATGCGTCACGAGTGACAAGCCTGTGATGCATACGTCGTCGCAGATCGACAGATGCCCTGCGATGCCGACCGCGCCGCCGATCATGCAGCGCCGACCAATCGTGACGCTGCCCGATACGCCCACGCAGGCCGCCATGATCGTGTGGGCGCCGATACAGACGTTGTGGCCGATCTGAATCTGATTGTCGAGCTTGACGCCCTCCTCGATGATCGTGTCGCCGATCGCACCACGATCGATCGTGGTGTTGGCGCCAATTTCCACATCGGCTCCCACGCGCACGCCCCCAAGCTGCGGCACTTTGACCCATGCGCCTTGTTCCGGCGCAAAACCAAATCCATCGCTGCCCACGACCGCGCCCGGCTGCGCGAGAACCCGCGCTGCAAGCGTCACACGCTCACAAAGGGTCACGCGCGCGACGAGTCGCACGTCCTCGGCGACGCTCGCGCCGCAGGCCATAACGCAGTGCGGACCAATGAAAGCGCGCGCACCAATGCTCGCGCCCGCCCCGATCACTGCGCCGGGACCGACGTAGGCTGTCGGATCAATGTGCGCACCCGGAGCGACGATCGCGGCAGGGTGCACGCCGGGAGTCATGCTCGGGGCAGGGTGCAGCCAAGAAGCGATGCGCGCGTAGGTCGCATAGGGATTTTCACAAACCAGCGACGCAACCGGACATTGTCCGGCAGCGCTTGCCTCGAGCACCACGGCGGCTGCGCCGGTGTGCGCGAGCTGGGGCCGGTAGCGCGAGTGTGCGAGAAAGGAAATCGCGCGGCCATGAGCATCGCCGAGAGCCGCGACAGAGTCGATCAGCGTACCCGGGTTGCCGTGCAGCTCGCAGCCAAAACGCACCGCAAGCTCACCCAGCGAGACGGACATATTGGGGATCCGGAGCGTAGGCGCCGCGCGGCGCCCGTCAATGACTCGGCGATTTAGGCTGATTCGCAGGCGCGCTCGGCGCAGCAGCCGGAGCTGACGCGTGCACGGGTCGCGCCTGTAGCGCCGTCAGAATCGCCGGAGTGATATCAAGAGATGGCGTCGAATAGATGACACCATCGGCGACCACAAGATCGAAGCCCTGCGCCTTTGCGTAGGTGCGTACTTCCTCGATCAAGATGCGTTGCAGGCGCGACATCTCCTCGTTCTTGCGGGCGTTGAAGTCATCTTGCAGCTCGGTTTGCTTGCGAGCAAAGTCCCGAGCGCCATCGCGTAATTCTTTGTCGGCGCGCGCGCGTTGATCCTGTGTCATCGTAGCCGCGTCCTTCTGCAGACGCTCCTCCTTCGATTTGACCGAAGCCTGCTGTGCCTGCAGGTCGCGCTGACGCGGCGTGAATTCGTTTTTGAGAGCGTCGGAAACCGACTTCGCCTGCGGCGACTCCTCCATCAACTTCCCGTAATCAACGACGGCGATCTTTATCTCCGCCTGAGCGGGTGCAGCAGCCAAAAGTACCGCCGCCCCCAAGCCGAAAATCATGGAATTGACAACGCCCTTCACGGCACGATTACCCCTTAAATAATGATGAGCAGGCAAATGCCCGTCGATTTCAGCAACTTATCATACGCGAAGTCGGCAGCAGCTGCGCTTGGTTTGATCAGTTGATCTGCCGCGCGATGTCGTTGAACAGCGCAACTCCCATCAGAAGGACGAGCAGCGCGATACCCACCTGCTGCCCGAGCGCTTGCGCCCGCTCAGAAAGTGGCGTGCCCTTCAGCCACTCGACCAGCTGAAAAACAATCTGGCCGCCATCGAGGATCGGTACCGGCAAGAGGTTCAAGAATCCAAGACTGAGGGATATCAGCACCAGAAAGCCGAGGAAAGAAGCGACGCCCGCGTGCGCCGATTCGCCGGCATATTCGGCAATGCTCAAGGGTCCGCTCAAATTCTTAAGCGACACTTGCCCGATCAGCATGCGCCAGAAAAGACGTGCCTGCAGCACGGACATATTGTTTGCTTCGAAAGCAGCACGCCCGAGGGCAGCAAGCGGGCTCAGATCCGTGTGGATCAATTGCGAGTCTGGGAGTTTCACGCTCGAAACTGTCGTCACCCGAATGCGTCCGACTGAGCGGCCGTCGACGTGCTCGCTCGCAACAATCACTCGGGTGTCGAACTGCGCGCCGCCGCGTCGGTAGTGCACGACGATGGCCTCTCCGGGGCGTCCGGCGACGCGGGCGATCAACTCGTGAAAGTTACGCACCGGCTCACTATCGATCGCAGTAATTTCATCACCGGGCCTAAGCCCGGCGCGCGCCGCAGGTCCGTCCGGCAGCACGCGGCCCAACTCGGCGGGCACGGTTGGCTCCCAAAACTCAAAGCCCAGTCCCTTAAAGAGCTCGGCAGGCTCTGTGAGCCGGCGCCGCTCCGTCGAATCCGCGACCGTCAGGGTTGCTGTGCGCGACGCGCCGGTGCGCGGACGCACCGCAAGCACCGCCTCGCCCTGGCCGCTCATCGCATCCAGAAGATCGAATACCACGTCACGCTGGCCGGCGACGCTGCTGCCGTTGATGGCCAAAATCTCATCGCCCGAGCGCAGGCCGGCACGGTCGGCGACCGATCCGGTAACGACCTCGCCCACGAGCGGTCTGATCTCGGTCTCGCCGTTCGCCCAAAACATGCCCCAGAGCACGAGAATGGCAAACAAGATATTGAAGCCGGGACCCGCCAGCAGCACGACGATGCGTTGCCACGGAGGCTTGCGGGTGAAGGAGCGCGCGAGTTCCCCGGGCGCCACGGGCCCTTCGCGCTCATCGAGCAACTTTACATAACCACCAAGCGGTATGGCGGCAACGACGTATTCAGTGCGATCCGCTCCCGCGACTTTCTTAAAGAGCGGCCGCCCGAATCCGACCGAAAACCGCAGTACCTTGAAACCGAGCTGGCGTGCCACCCAGAAATGCCCGAACTCGTGCACGGTCACGAGCAAGCTCACGGCGACGACAAACCACAGGAGGTACCAGGCGAAATTCATACGGCGGCCCGCACGGCAGCGGAGTACGGCGCCGGCAGCCGCTCGTGAGCGCGGCGGCGCGCCTCGGCGTCCGCCGCCAGCACATCATCCAAGCTACCAATGGCTGCAGCGGGCATGGTTGTCATTACCGCTTCAATGACCCGCGGAATGTCCAGAAAGTTCAACTGCGCATCGAGAAACGCCTGCACTACAACCTCATTGGCGGCATTGACAATCGCAGGCATGAGCCCGCCCGCCCGCGCTGCCGCCTGCGCCAGCGCAAGGCATGGAAAGCGGTCCAGATCCGGGGCGCAGAAGTCGAGGCGCGAGGTGCGGATCAGATCAAGGAAGTCTACACCGCACGCGATCCGCTTAGGCCAGGCGAGTGCGTGGGCGATCGGCGAGCGCATGTCCGGCGAGCCCAATTGCGCAAGCATCGAGCCGTCAACATATTCCACGAGCGAATGCACAATGCTCTGGCGGTGGACGACGACCTCCACCTGCTCCGGCGCGAGCCCAAACAACAAGCATGCCTCGATGAGCTCCAGTCCCTTGTTCATGAGTGTGGCCGAATCCACAGAGATCTTTCGACCCATGACCCAATTCGGATGCGCGCACGCCTGCGCGGGTGTCACCGCAGCGAGCGCATCCTGCGGCCAATCGAGGAACGGGCCGCCCGAGGCCGTGAGCAACACCCGCCGCACGCCCGCTGCCAGCGTCCCGGGCTGCGAGTTGAGCGGTAAGCATTGAAATATGGCGCTGTGCTCGCTGTCGACCGGCAACAAAGTCGCGCCAGCTGCGCGTACCGCCGCGATGAGGAGCGGCCCCGCCATGACCAGCGATTCTTTGTTTGCGAGCAAGACGCGCTTGCCCGCTTGCGCCGCGGCGAAGGTCGAGCGCAGACCGGCCGACCCCACGATGCCCGCCATCACAATGCCGACATCCGCAAGCGCTGCAAGATCAGTGAGTGCACCCGCACCGGCGAGGACCTTGGTTTGCACGCCGGAACCTGCGATGCGCTGCGTGAGATCGCGCGCCGCCTGCTCGTCGGCGAGGGCTGCGAATGCCGGGCGCCACTTGAGCACCTGCAGCGCAAGTTTCGCCGCGTTGCGGTTCGCACCGAGCGCGACCACTTTGAACTCCTCCGGATGGCGCGCGAGCACGTCAAGCGTGCTCTCGCCGATCGAGCCAGTCGAGCCGAGCACCGCTACGCCAATCAAGGCGACACTCCGAATGCCGCCAGGCCAAACAACAGCACCGGCGCCGCGCCGGTCACGCTGTCGATTCGATCCATCACGCCGCCGTGTCCCGGAAACACGCTGCCACTGTCCTTTATACCGGTGAATCTCTTCAGCACGCTCTCGGTGAGATCGCCGACGATCGAGAAG
>DAITPA010000014.1:0-36625 GCA_036833805.1 Steroidobacteraceae bacterium
ATGCTCGAGACATCCACCGAGACGTTGAGCAGGAAATCGCCGCGCCCCAGATGCGGATTGAGGATGCGGCGAAAGCTCTCGCGCGTCAGCGTGTCGCACACGAGTTTGACGCCGAACTCTGCGGCGACCGCGCGCCCACGCTCGTCAGCGGTGACGATCGTGATGCGCTCGGCCGGCAAGCCGATGTGACGCAGAATGAGCGGCAGCACACCCTGGCCGATGCTGCCGAAGCCGACCAGCAGGATTCGGCCGGGAAATTCAACATGAATCTTATGGGAGCTCATCAGTGATTTCAGCCGGGCGTGTCGCGCCAGTGCGGAGGGTAGGTGCGCTCGTATCCCGGCAGCGCTTCCACGCGCGCGATCCAGCGATCAAGCGCAGGATAATTTGTTGCCAGCGGCAGGAAGCGCGACGACAGATCACGCGCCTCGGGGCGGTTGAGCGCGCGCACCAGCAGCTGAATCGACGGAAAGATCACCATGTCGGCGGCGGAGAAACTCTCCCCCACGATCCAGTTGGACTTCGACAGGCGGCCCTCGATGGTGCGCGCTTCGCTTGCTACGACGTGCATCGCCGCGGTGAGATCAGCCGCCGGCAGATTCGGCGTCTTGGCAAACACCGCGGTTACGATATTTGCGGCTTGCCGCTCGGCATAGGCTTGAAATTCGCAGATGACGCGCATGATGACGCCGGCCTCCTCCGGCGTATGGCCGAAGATCGGCGGCGCCGGATATTTCAGATCGAGGTAATACAGCACGGCAAGGGATTCGAATACGACGTAGTCGCCATCCTTCAGCACCGGCACGCGGCCGCGCGGATTCAACGCGAGCATCTGCGGCGACTTGTGTTCTTGCTTGGAGAATTGCAGCACGTGGCTCGTGTACGGCAGGTGCTTGAACTCAAGCGCCAGCAGCACGCGCCACGCGTATGAACTGCCGCTGCCCCAGTACAGGTCGATGGCCATAGATGTCGCAGTCGTTTTCTGAATTGAGCGATTGTACCGGCAACACGACTCCGCAGAAAATGCATCGCAGCAAAAGGTACGCACGCATCATGTATACGACGCTGATCCAAACCGCAGAACTCGCCGCATCAATGGCCGATACGCGCTGGGCGATTCTCGACTGCCGCTTCGAACTTGCGCAGCCCGACTGGGGCGAGCGCGCCTACGCGAGCGCTCATATAGCGCACGCGCAATACGCGCATCTTGACCGCGATCTCGCCGGCGCCGTCACGCCGGCGAGCGGCCGGCATCCGCTGCCGCAGCGTGCACACTGGGCGGCGACGCTCGGCCGCTGGGGCATCGATCACAACGTCCAGGTGGTCGCCTACGATCAAGGCAGCGGCGCCTACGCGGCGCGCTTGTGGTGGCTCATGCGCTGGGTCGGACACACGCGCGTCGCCGTATTGGATGGCGGCTACGCGGCATGGCTCGCCGCGAGCCTGCCGGTGAGCGCGGCGGCTGAGTCACGCGCGGCCACGACTTTCATAGCAGGCGCAGCAGGCGTTGCCACGGTTGCAACCGAACAAATCGAGCCCGCGCTCAAACATCGACAGATCGTACTGGTCGATGCGCGCGGCGCGGATCGCTTTGCGGGCGCGAACGAGAGCATCGATGCCGTTGCCGGACACATCCCCGGCGCGACCAACCAGCCGTTCATGAAAAACCTCGACGCACGCGGGCGCTTTTTGCCGGCGCCCGAGCTTGCGTGCCGCTGGCAGGCAGTGCTCGGCGCACATGCCGCGAGCGACCTTGTGTCGATGTGCGGCTCCGGCGTCACCGCGTGCCACAACCTGCTTGCGCTCGAGATCGCAGGCTTGAGCGGCGCGCGCCTCTACCCCGGCTCGTGGAGCGAATGGATCCGCGATCCGGCGCGCGGCGTGGCGCGCGGTGCCGCCTGATACACGCCTATACTCGCCACGAAATTTTGCTATGGTGCGCGTCAACTGAACGGTGCGCTGCGTGGCTGGTCCCTAAAGTTGTGGGGACCGGCCACGCGCATTTTGGGAGTCGCAACTCTTGTCCGCCGATCCGAAGAGCGCCGTCAACGGCGGCAAAGCAAAGTTCAACCCGGCGCAACCCTGGCGCATCGAGGATTCGCTCGATCTCTACCACGTCAACGCCTGGGGCAAAGGCTACTTCTCGATCAACGAGGCGGGCCACGTCGTGGTGCGCGCGGACACACAACCGGGGCGCGATATTGACCTCTTTGAAGTGGTCGAGGGCTTACGCGCGCGTGATCTGACGACGCCGGTGGTGGTGCGACTGTCCGACATCCTCGCGCATCGCCTGAAACATCTGCACGCCGCCTTTCAGCAGGCGATCAGCGAGAACGACTACAAAAACCGTTACGCCGCCGTTTACCCGATCAAGGTGAATCAGCAGCGACTCGTAGTCGAGGAGGTGTATCGATACGGCAAGGAGTTTGGCTTCGGGCTCGAAGTCGGCTCCAAGCCTGAGCTCTTGGCCGTCATGGCGATGACCGAGAATGAGCCCTCGCGTCTCATCATCTGCAACGGCTTCAAGGACGACAGCTACATCGAAGCCGTCACGCTTGCGACCAAGCTCGGACGCACCATCATCCCGGTAGTCGAAAATTTCGCCGAGCTGCATCTCATCCTGAAGCACGCCGACGCCTATGGCGTGCGGCCGCGCTTGGGCGTGCGCGTCAAGCTCTTCAGCGAAGGCTCGGGCCGCTGGGCCGACTCCGCCGGCGACAAGTCGAAGTTCGGCTTGTTCATCACCGAGATCCTCGAGCTCTTTGAGGTGTTGAAGGCGCGCGACATGCTCGATTGTCTGCAGCTCGTGCACTGCCATCCGGGCAGCCAGCTGCAAGACATCCGCCGCGTCAAAGACGCCATCAATGAGCTCGCGCATGTGTACGCGGAGCTGCAACTCATGGGCGCGGGGCTGCAGTACATCGACGTCGGCGGCGGCCTCGGCGTGGACTACGACGGCAGCGGTACGAACTTCGCCTCGTCCATGAACTACACGCTGAACGAGTACGCAAGCGACGTCGTCTACCGCATCGCGAGCGTCTGCAATGCGCGCGACATTCCGCATCCGATGATCATCAGCGAGTCCGGCCGCGCCATCGCCGCCTACCACAGCGTGCTCATCTTCAACGCGCTCGGCTCCTCCGCGCTCGACAAGTTCAAGGTGACGGGTGAAGTGGCGCAGGACTACGGCGGAGCTGAGGAGCTGCCGCAGCCCGTGCAGGACTTGTTCGATGCGTATCGATCGGTGAGCGAGCGGCGCCTCGTCGAGTGCTACCACGATGCGCTGACCGCACGCGAGCAGATCCTGCAGATGTTCAACCTTGGGCTGTTATCGCTCGAGTTTCGCGCCTTGGCGGAGCGGCTCTACTGGGCCGTGTGCACCAAGATTCGCGACGCCTGCAGGAAGATTGATCGCCTGCCCGAGGAACTCGAGGACTTGGAGTCGATCCTGAGCGACACCTATTTCTGCAACTTCTCAGTGTTTCAGTCGCTGCCCGACAGCTGGGCCATCGACCAGCTCTTTCCCATCATGCCGATCCACCGCTTGGGCGAGCGCCCGACGCGCACCGGCGTGCTCGCCGACATCACCTGCGACTCCGACGGCAAGATCGACAAATTCGTATCGATGCGCGACGTCAAGCATGCTCTCGAACTGCATGAACTGCGGCCGGACGAGGAGTACTACATGGCCGCGTTCCTGGTCGGCGCCTACCAGGAAACGCTCGGCGATCTGCATAATCTGTTTGGCGACACACACGTCATCCACATCCGCCTGCACGATGAGGGCGGCTGGTGGATCGAGGAAATCGTCAAGGGTGACACTGCGATCAAAGTCCTCGAATACATGGAATACGATGTGGCGGAGCTGTACCCGGCGCTGGCGCGCGATTGCGAACGCGCGATCCGCGACGGCCGCATGACGATCGCCGAAAGTCAGGCGCTAAAGCGCTTCTACGAAGGGGAGTTGAACGGCTACGCCTACCTCGAGCCGGACGGCGCCGTTTAGCGCGGCGCAGCGGCAGGATGCGGGCGCGTGGTGCGCGCCGGGTTCGTGGCATAGCGCGCCGCTAAGACCGCAAGCCACGAGCGTCCGCTAAGCGCCTCCAGGCGCGCGTGCGTCGCTGCGGCGCGCTCGCCGCGGCTGCCGTTGCGGTATGGCATCTGAAAGCCGCGGCTGCAGCGGCGCCGGCACACGGCTGCCGGTTCACTATTTACTTCCCGCGGCGGCCGGGAGTAGCATTTCCGCTGACTCTTGTCTGCTTTTCACAAGCGAGCGATTGGATGACGACGATCTATGTGGGGAACCTCTCCTTCAATGCCACCGAGCAGGACGTTCGCAGTCTCTTCGAGCGTCATGGCAAAGTGGATTCCGTCAAACTCATTATGGACCGCGAAACCGGCAAGCCCCGCGGCTTTGGCTTTGTCGACATGGAACCGAACGAAGCGCAGGCGGCCATTCAAGCCCTGAACGGCCAGCAGATGAATGGCCGTCCGTTGCGAGTCAATGAAGCGCAGGAACGCCCGCAGCGTCCGCGCCAAGGCGGCGGACCGTTCCGACGCTGAATGCCCGCACTGCATAAGTGCGCACTGACGGCCGTCGCTGCTGCGCTCGTGGCAGCCGCCTGCGCATCCGCGCAGAGCACGCGGGAAACGAGCGCCGAGGCGCTTGACCGCATTCTCGCCGGCGAGCATCGCCCGGCGTCCGAGCGCGAGCGTGATGCCTTCCGCCATCCGAAGGAAACCCTGCTGTTTTTCGGGCTGCGGCCGCAAATGCAGGTCGTGGAGATCTGGCCGGAGCCGGGTTGGTACACCGAAATTATTGCCCCGGTCGTCAAAGACCAGGGCAAATACTACGCGGCGCTGGCAGCGCCCCGTCCGGACAACGCCTATGTCAGCGCGCGCACCAAGGCTTATGAAGAGCGCTTCGCGGCGCATCCCGAGCTCTACGGCAAGATCGAACTGACAACCCTCGCAGCGGACGCGCGCGAAATTGCGCCACCGGGGTCGGTCGACATGGTGGTCACGTTCCGCAACATCCATAACTGGATGGCGGGCGGTTGGGCGCCGCAGGCTTTTGCCGCCATGTACAAGGCGCTAAAACCCGGCGGCATTCTTGGCGTCGTCGAGCACCGCGGCAACCCCGAGCTGCCGCAGGACCCGAAAGCCAAGAGCGGCTACGTGCGTGAAGACGACGCGATCCGCTTGATCGAGTCGCAGGGCTTTGCGCTCGTTGCGCAGTCGGAGATCAACGCCAACCCCAAGGACAGCAAAGACTATCCGCAGGGCGTGTGGACGCTGCCGCCGGTGTATCGTTTGGGAGATAAGGACAAGGCGACCTACGCTGCGATCGGCGAGTCCGATCGCTTCACACTGAAGTTCGTGAAGCCGAAGTCGCGCTAGCTCTCACCACATCTCCTTCAGGCGCGCGCCGACGTCGAGCGCCGTTGCCGCAGCGTCGTCCGCGAGCGCATCCCCCACCAAACTCGACCCCTGAAAGGCAATCGCTTCGAAGCACTTCAGAACCTTGTCCGTCATGAAGCGGCTGCGTCCACCATAGACGTGCGCGTCGGCATGCTTCGGCTGGTTCGTCAGATGAAATTTGAGCGGCGCCACCAGGAACAGATCATTCTGCGCACGCGTCATGGCGACATACAAAAGCCGCCGCTCCTCTTCGATGAGCTCCGCCTTGCCGGTTGAAAACTCGGAAGGAAAGCTGCCGTCGACGACGTTCAGCAGATACACCGTGTCCCATTCCATGCCCTTTGCCGAATGGATCGTCGAGAGGATGAGGTAGTCTTCATCGAGGAGCGGCTGCCCGGCAAGATCACTCGTGGCATTCGGCGGATCAAGCGACAGCTCGGTGAGAAAGCGCTCGCGCGAGGGGTACTGACCCGACAAGTGCTCGAGCTGATCAAGATCGCCGATGCGCGTATGCGAATGCTCGTACAAACGCTCAAGGTGCGGCTTGTACCATTCGCGCACCAGCTGCAGCTGTCCCGCCCAGGCGCGCTCGCTCATCCCGAGGATCAGCAAAAGCTCGGTGAGCTTGCGCCAGCCTGGAGCTGCAGCCTGCGGCGGCTTGAACTTCTGCAACGACGCGAACGAGCCGCCTTCGGCTTCGAAGTGTTCGATGACATGGCGTGCATTGGCGGGCCCCATGCCAGGCAGGAGCTGCACGACACGAAACGCGGCGACCGTGTTCTTCGGATTGTCAGCCCAGCGCAGCACCGACAGCAGGTCTTTGACGTGCGCCGCTTCGAGAAATTTAAGACCGCCGTACTTCACGAACGGAATCTTGCGCCGCGCGAGCTCCACTTCCAGGATGTCGCTGTGGCTTGCGCCGCGAAACAGCACCGCCTGCCGCTTGAGCGGCACATTGGCCTCGCGCCGGCGCAGCACTTCACTGCACACGAACTCGGCCTGCGTCGCAAGATCGGGCACCGTCACGAGGCGCGGTCGCACGCCCTGGCCGCGAATCGCCAACAGATGCTTGCGGAACTGGCGCGGTGCTTCGGCCATGAGGGCATTCGCAGCGTCGAGCACCGGCTGCGTCGAACGGTAATTCTGCGCCAGCGTGACGACCTCGGCGCGCGGCACGAAGCGCTCGGGAAACCCCAAGATGTTGTCGACGGCCGCCGCGCGGAACGAGTAGATCGCCTGCGCGTCATCGCCCACCACCGCAAGACCTGCGCCATCGGGCTTCATGGCGTGCAGGATATCGGCCTGCAATTTGTTCGTGTCCTGATATTCATCGACGAGTACGTGATCGAAGTTGCCGCTCACGTGCGCGGCGAGGCGCGCTTCGCCCATCATTGCGTGCCAATACAGGAGCAGATCATCGTAATCGAGCAGGTTGCAGCGCTGTTTGCGATCCACATAACCGCGATACAGCTGCGCAAGCTCCGCCTGCCACTGCACGCACCACGGATACTGCTGCGCGAGCGTGTCTTTGAGTGCCCGTCCGGTGTTGACGCGATAGGAATAAATCTGCAGACAGGTTTCCTTGCGCGGGAAACGCTGTTCTTTGGCGGCAAGCCCGAGCTCCTGACGCACGCCGTCAAGCAGATCCGCCGCATCCGCGCGGTCGATCACGGAGAACTGCGGATCGAGCTTCAGATGGCGTGCATAGTGGCGCAGCAGGCGATTGCCGATGGAATGGAACGTGCCGGTCCAGGTGAGACGCTGCAGGAGCGTCTGACTGAGTCCGCCCAAAGATTCATGCAGCGCCTTCTTGATGATGTCGTGCGCGCGCCGGCGCATTTCCGCCGCTGCGCGCCGCGAGAACGTCAGCATCAGGATGCGCGACGGGTCGACGCCGTGGATGACCAGATGCGCGACGCGATGCGCGAGCGTATCGGTCTTGCCGGTGCCGGCTCCGGCCACAATCAAGAGCGGTCCGGACTTCAGGCCCTTGTGCGGCTGTACCTCGCCATAGGAGACCGCTTTGCGCTGCGGACTATTGAGCTTTTCCAGGTGCGAGGCAGTTGACATGCGCGGCGACTATACTTGGGGTGGCGGCGCGCGGCTATTGACGCGGTCACAGGCGCTCGGCTTGCGCGCTGCGCGCGGAAGTTTTCGCTTGTCCTCGTGCAACCGGCGCCGCTACCCTTGCGCGCATGAATCCCTTGAACCGCACCAGCCACTTCCGCGGCCGCGTTGTGCACGTTACGGTCGACGACGTCCTGCTGCCGAACGGCCATCGCACCCAACTTGATGTCGTGCATCATCCTGGTGGCGCCGCGGCAGTTGCAATAGATTCCGAACAGCGGGTGTGTCTGTTGCGTCAATACCGCTACGTCGCCGACGGCTGGCTGTGGGAGCTGCCGGCGGGCAAGCTCGAGCTCAACGAGCCGCCGCTTGTTACCGCGCAGCGCGAGCTCAGCGAGGAAGCCGGCACGCGCGCTGCGGATTGGCAATCGTTGGGGAACTATTTGAGCTCCCCCGGGGTCTTCACCGAGGTCATTCATCTCTTCCTCGCGACCGAGCTCGCCCCGGCGGCAAGCGCCCACGAGCCTTCCGAAGTCATCGAAGTGCACTGGGTGGCGCTCGCGCAAGCGCGCCGCTGGGCGCTCGACGGGACGATCCGCGACGGCAAGACGGCGCTCGGGGTGTTGCGCGCGGCCGGCCGGACCAATCCGTGACGTATTGCACAGCCCTAAGTGCGATGCGTACCTAAGCTTGCGATGCAGGGTATGGTCGGCAGCAATGCAACTTAATCCGTGAAACACACCGATACCAAGCCACCTTCAGAAGCCGAATCGACGGGCAGCAGCGAAAGCGCGAACCGCAGACGCATCGGCCGCGTGGTGCACGACGATCGCGGACAGGCTTCGGTCGAGTGGCTTGATGCGCCGGTCAACCAGGCGCGCACGGTTCTGGAGATCGAGGATACGGCGGGCGTGCAGCGGCGCCTGAAGGGCTCGCGCGAAAATCCAACGACCAAGGCGCCGCGCCAGGACACGTTCAACCCCTATCAGCGCGTCCCCGGCACGACGCCCGCAGCCGGCCCGCGCCGCGATCTGCGCGAGCTCTCCAAGTGGATCAAGATGATGCGTGAGATCGAGGCGCAGAAAGCCCTCGACAAGGACGCTGCCAAAAACCCCGCCGAAGATTGAAAGTGCGGCGCGCGTTACGAGCAACCGCGCTCGATGTGCGCCATCTTGCGCCCGTCGCTCAAACGGTAGAAGCGCCGCAGCTCGGCGAGCACCTCACGCCCAAGCGCAACCGGCGAGGCGCGCAAGCCCCGCTCCAGGCGCCGGCAGAATTTCTCCGCATAGCGGCTCGCAGCGCGATACATCCGCTCACGACCGCGCGCAAGATGCGGATCAATACGTGTGCGCTCGAACAAGAGTCTCAGTAGCTCGACTGGGAAGCGCTCTGGGGATTGGCGCCGCAAGAGCGCAAAGGTTGCGACGTATTTGTCGATCTCAGCCTGCATTTCGAGCTCCAGAATCGACACCGGCTTGTCGTGCCCGGCATTCCAGGCGAAGTACACGAAGTGGCTCACGCCCTCGAGCGCCGTCCAATAGTCCGCGACGTTCGCTGCGTCGAGGCGCTCCAGAGGATCGGCGCGCCGCAGGCGCTCGAGAAGCTCGGGGTCAAGATACAGCGACACCCCGACCGCATCTGACTCCTCGACGATGATGAGCCCCTCATCGCAGCGGCTGGTAAGCGCGCACTGCGGCAGCCGCGTGCGTTCGGTGACGAGAAAGTCATAGACGTCATGCGCGATCGGCACATCGTAGATGCCGCCGATGAGCTCCTGGATGTGCCGCAGAATCATCGGCTCAATGCGCGAGCGCGCCGCGTGCGCAGGCCGTCGGCTGTACTCCCAGGCGCTCGAGTATTTGGTACGAGCGGCGACTGCCCGTCTTCAGCCAGATTTCATAGAGGCGCAGGATGTCGCGATCCGAATGGCGGTAGGCGCTCTCGGCGAGTTCGTTCAGAGCATCGACGAGCGGCTGGAATTTGCTGGCGAGCTCGGCAAAGACTGTACCCAGGACCCGCCGTGGGCCGCGCGCGTGCGCGGCGGCAAGCGTGCCGTAAGCGCGCCCGCCCATTGCAATGTGGTAGTCAATGTCGATGAGCTTGCGCGCGAAGCTCTGTGCAAAGAATCCGGCGACGAACAGTGATACGTCGCCCAAGCGCTGCAAGCCGCAGTGCCGAGCCTGCTGCGAGGGCGCGTCGAGCGCCTCGGACAGCATGACGACCAGCGGCTTTAAGCGAGTGCCGTTCGGCGTGCGCTCATAAAGCGCTTCGGAGCGGGCGAACAGCGTGAGGAGGTTGACGACGTAGTGTTCGGTTTGATCTTCGACCGTCAGGCGCTGTTTGGCAAAAGTGCTCTTAAGCGCATCGCGGAAGAACTCGCGCAGATTCGCGACGGGGACCAAGCCTGTGGAACTTGTGGTTTCCGGCATAGCGCGCGTATCTCCTTTTTTATATTAAACGTCACGCAACGCCTAAAGTTGACTCTGCTTGGCTTGAAAATTCCGTGATGAGATGCACCAATCCCGATTGTCGCCACCAGGATCGCCTAGCAGCCGAGCCGGTAGAGTGCTGATGCGCTGCGCACGCTGGCGCTAGAATGCTGCCCTTCTTCACGGGGGCGCCGCGCATGTACCTGATTCGTTTGGGACTCTTTGCACTCTGCGCTGCGCTTGCGCTGCCGGCTTATGGTAATGCGCCTTTTACGGCCGATGGTCTCGTTCGCCTGCAGCGGATCGCGGACCCGCAGGCCTCCCCGGATGGACGCTATGTCATATTCGTGTTGCGCGCGACCGAAATCCCATGCAACCGAAGCCAATGGCCGAGACCCTGGGCCAAATGACCTACCCGGTGAACAACCGCGCCCGCGGCAGCCGGCTCCTCTATGACGACGTCCCTGCCATCAGTACCGCCATCGTCATCGTCGACAGCAACCGTATTGAGGGTCTCAAATTCGGCCAGCTCGCCGACTACGTCGCCCTCATTGGGCTTGCGGAGGTCAATCTCGACAAGGATCTGGGCGATGTCCCGACGATCCTCCACTTGTTCAGCGCCCGTGCCGGGGCGAAACAGCAGGGTCTGACCCCCTGGGATGAAGCCTTCCTCAAGGCGCTCTCCGGCACGCCGCAGGAGGATGTGATGCAGCTGTCCGAAATGCAGACTGCAGCGCTGCGCTACATCGCGCAAACACAGTGATCGGCACGATCTCCGGACGGCTGGTTATTGACGTGCGGACGGCAACGCCCGGCGCCGCATTTTACGGCTTGCGCACAGCCCCTTTGCGCAGTCTGTAGAACGGTTCGTCGGCGCGGCCCTGCAGCAACGTCCCATCCGCATCGTACGACTGTTCCGACAAAGACAGCTCGGTGGACTTAAGTTCGGCGCGCAATTGAGTGCGTGCTGCAGCCTCGCTCATCTGCGAAGCCGTGTGGCAGCGCAGCGGCTCATTGGCGCCGACGAAGCCGTCCGGCGCGCTCGTCCAGAAGAGGTCGCAGCCGCTCATCGGCGTCACATCATCGAGCACCAGCGCGGTCAGCACTTCCGGAGTCAAATGCGCATCGCGCCAGCGGCGCGGCTCAAGCAGTGTTGCGATCGACTCCTTGATCTTGCCTTTGTCCGTGATCTCAAATGACAGGATCTGCTGCACCATGACGCGGCGCGGATCATCGGCGGCCATTTCCTGCAGGTAGAAAGCGTGCGCGCCCATGATCGGCGAGTCGATCGGCACGATGGCGATCGAGAGCGCCTCGTGCGGTCGCCTGCCGGCCTTCATATCGGCGTCGTGCTGCGCGATATTGTTGTAGGTGCCCGGCAGCCAGCGCATCATTTGCGCAAGCCCCAACTCCTGCTGCTTTGTCTCGCGCGCCGCTGCGCAGGCGACGAGCACACTGCCCGCGCCGACACAGAGCAGAACGCTTAGCAGCGGCCGCGCCCGTGGGTGCGCGCGCTTGCCAGTTTTCGCAAGTTCATCCATAAAATGCACGCCACTCGGCACGATAAGAAAGACCGAGCGCCATCACCCTTTCCAGAAGTTCATTGTAGGGCATCCCGGCGGCGCGCGCTGATTCGGCAAAGTCCTCCTCGGCCTCTAGATTGGGATTGGCATTGGCCTCGAGCACGTACACCTCACCGGCTGCGGTTACCCGAAAATCCATGCGCGCGTAGCCTGAAAGCCCGAGTGCCCGATAGATGCGGCGTGACAGTTTGTCGAGCCGCGCAATCACAACCGCCGGCAATTCCTGCGCCGCGCGCGTCGTGATGCCGTATTTGGCCTGATAGCGCTTGTCCCATTTCACCTTGCGGGTCGCAATCGCCGCGAGCGATTCGGGCATCGAGCCGAACACCATCTCCCACACCGGCAGGCGCGTCAGGCGCTCATTGCCCAAGACCCCGACGTACAGCTCGCGTCCCTCGATGAACTCCTCCACCAATGCATCCGAGCCCACCTGCTCGTGCACAAATTCGATTCGTTCTTTGAGGCGCGCGGCATCCTCCACTACCGAGGCCTGGGCGATGCCGAGGGAGGCATCCTCGACGGTAGATTTGACGAACAGCGGAAACTTCAACTTGCGCGGCACCTGCAGGCGGGCAGCCTTGCGGCTGACGGCAAAGCGCGGTGTCGGGATGCGGTGGAAGGCGAGCAGCTGCTTGCAAAGGAGCTTGTCGCGCGACAGCAAGAGGCCGCGCGGATTGCAGCCCGTGTAGGGTTGTCGCAGCAGTTCGAGGAACGCGACCACGTGCTGGTCGTAGGTGACGATGCCGCCGAATTCCTCGAGCAGATTGAATACGATGTCGGGCTTCCAGTCAGCCACCGCCGCGCGCAGTTCGGTCAGGCTGTCGAGCACGCCGATGCAGCGCACCTCGTGGCCGCGCTTCGTGAGCGTGGTGATCACGTCGTATTCCGTGCGCCATTCTTCGATCTGTTTGTCGGTGTAGCCCTCCAGAGTCTGCGGAGGCACGAGGCTCGCATGCACCACGACGAGGGTGCGCAGCTTCCTCATAAGGGCAGGTGCGGAGTCTCGCCCTCGGCGTACAGCCGCGTAATCCGCGCCAGCATCGAGCGCGCGTCGCGCGCGGCCTCGCGGCGGTTGCCGCGCACATACAGCTCGCGCGCCTCGCTGCGCTCGATCAGCAGCCGCAGCATCTGATGCACGCTGTAGCGCGGTGTTGCAAGCTCACGCGCGACGGCCGGTACCAAGACGTGCTTGTGCGTGCGCAGCAGCGTGCTCGCACGCATGGTATTCGCATGCGCGCGCTGCTCGCTGAAAACCCTCTGCAGCATCGCCTCTGCAAGCCCGCGTCGATAGTGGTGATGGCGCGCAAGTTTGCGCCGGTAGTGCTGCGCGAGCGTGCGCGTGTTCACATCGATGGGCTCGACGCGCCGCCGACTGCGCACGCGCACCGCTTCGTCGCGCACACTCGTCATCAGCTCCTCGACAAGCCGCAGCTTCTCGAACGCCGGCCAGTCGGCGTAGCTTCTGCGCCAGTCCGAGCGCGGCTTCAACCAGACGGCAAAAGTTTCGGCGAAGTCCTCGGTCGGATGCGCTTGTGCGTACCACTCGCCCAAATGGTGCACATAACGGCGGCTGCCGGGGCGCGCACGATAGCGGTCCGGATACGGCAGCGAGGCGGGTCCAAAGACCTCACGCCAGCACTTGCGGCGTCGCAAACGATAGGCATTGTCGAGAGCGTGGCCTGCCTCGTGTCGCAGGATGCGCATCAGCCAGCGCGCGTTGCCGCCCTCCACGGTGCGCATGATGCGCCGCTCGAGCCGTTCAAGACGCGGATGCGCAAGATAAAACGGCACGGCGATGCCGGGCACGCCGTCGGGCGAGAACCACTCCTCGCCGAGCCAGACGTGCGGACGAAAACGGATGCCGCGCCCCGCAAGCTCGGAATACAGACGGCGCACATGCGCCTTCACCGGCGAGCGCTCGAGCGACAGACGCAGGTCGCAGAGGCGCAGCTTCAAGAGCTCCTCGTCCGACAGGCGTGTCCAGGGCAACGCCACGCTGCGAAGACGATGCGCCATCTAAGGGTCCTTGAGCTTGGTGCGAACGGCCCGCGCGAGATTGCGCGGACCTGCTCATCTTGTAGCGGTGAGCTTACCCAAGCAGCGCACAAGCCAGCAAGCGCTCGGCGAAGCGTACGATCAAGGAGTTATGCATCAGTTGCTTGCGCCAGTCGGCAGGAATGGCGCTGAACCCATAGTGCGCGCCCGCGAGCTGGCCGTAGACGGCCGTGATGACGTCTGAGCTGCCGCCCAGGTTTGCGGCACGCAAAGCGCCGCTGCGAAAGTTATCGGTGCTACGAAAAGCCCAGAGCGCCGCCTGCAAGGCGCTGTCGACCCGCTGGCCCGCGGGGCCCGGTTTGGGCTCACTCGTGTCGGTTGCGAGCGCGGCGACGGCTCCCCGCAGGCGCGCGGCGTCGAGAATCAACGCGCCGGGCCTGAGGATGTCTGTTTTCGATTTGCCGGCAAGCGCGCCGTACAAAAAAGCGGCGAACAGCCGACAGCACTCGAGCACGATGGGCGCCTGACACGTCGTGCGCGCGGCTTCGCACCCCTGGTGCACCGCGACCTGCGGTGAGTTGTAGAAGAACATGACCGCCGGGGCAACCCGCGACAACGGCTCCGGATCATGCTGCGTCGGGTCGTGCGAACCGGAGAAGAGCTTCCTGTGCCAGCGCGCAAGGCCGAGCGCTCGCGCGGTGCTGGCCGTGATTCCAACAGCCGCGCCGGTCGCGGACAAATGCCCCTGTTGCTGCCAGCGCGTGTAGCGCTGCATCTGATCACGCGCATCGAAGCCGTCGCGCTCGAGGAGGCTCTCGGCGAGGCACAATGCCACGGCCGTATCGTCACTCCAGCCGCCCAACGGCAGCTCATAGGGTCCTCCGCCGACAAGATCTGTGAGCGGCGTAAACTTGCCGGGCGTTGCGCCTTGGGTTGCGGCAGCGAGCGCATCGCCCACGGCAAGCCCGACCAAGGCGCCGAGAAAGCGCTCACGCAGATCGGTTGCGCCCCGGGTAAGCGGCGGCGCATCGGGAATGCGTCGCGCCCAGTTGCGCACGTACTCGACCTGTGCCGCGGTTTCCGGAACGAAAGGCCAGGTTTTTGCGCGTGCGCAGGCCTGCCAGAGCTGATTGAGCTCGTGCAACGCCTCATCACCGCTGCGGCCGCGCTCCGCGAGCAAACAGCCGATGACCGTGCCGGTGCGGCCGATGCCGGCGCGACAGTGCACATACGGATGCCGCCCCCGCTGCAGGGCGCGTTCAAGGCCATCGATGATGCGCAGCATCTGCTCGCGCGCGGCCGGCACGCTGTGGTCCTGAATCGGCTCGCGCAGATACTCCACTCCAGCGGGCAGCTCGGCGTCATACGCGTCGAGCTCCTGCGGCATCGTCAAATCTAAGAAGTAATCGATCCCGGCAGCGAGCAAGGCTTTGACGCGTGCGCGCGTCTGCGCGCGCGTGTCGGCGACCGGATGCTCTCCGGCCAAGAGTTGCCCGGGGAGCACCCAGTAGGTTCTGGGCAGCGGACGCGCGAGCGGCGGCGCGGCTGGCCGGCGGTCCTTGCGCGTTACGGGCCGCTTCATGCGTAAGCGACAGCGGCAGGCTCGAGATGGCGGGCGAGCTCCAGTTCTTCCGTATCGGTCATGGCGGGGAACGCCGTCGCGCGCAAGCGCGAGAAGTCAAAATGGCGCGGGTCCGCCAAATGCGCGGGCGCAAGATTCTGCAGCGCGGCGAAAATTGTAGCGCTGCGCCCGGGATACTCGCGCTCCCAATCTGCGAGCATCTTTCTAATCGCCGTGCGCTGCAGGTTGTCCTGCGAGCCGCACAGCAGGCACGGAATGATCGGAAAGGCGCGCGCGCGCGCATAGCGCGCGATTTCGCGCTCGGCGACGTACGCGAGCGGCCGGATCACCACATGACGGCCATCCGCGGAGAGCAGCTTGGGCGCCATCGCCTTAAGCCTGCCGCCGAAGAACATATTGAGAAACAGCGTCTCGACAATGTCGTCGCGGTGATGGCCCAAGGCAAGCTTCGTGATGCCGTTGTCGGCGGCGAAGCGGTAGAGCGCGCCGCGGCGCAGGCGTGAGCACAGGCCGCACATCGTCTTGCCTTCTGGGATGACGCGTTTGACGACGCTGTAGGTGTCCTGCTCAATGATGTGAAACGGCACCCCGATGGATTCGAGATAGGCAGGCAGCACGCCTTCTGGAAACCCCGGTTGCTTCTGATCGAGGTTGACGGCCAGAAGATCAAAGTCAACGGGCGCGCTGCGCTTCAGCGACAGGAGCACATCGAGAAGCGTGTACGAGTCCTTGCCGCCCGACAGGCACACCATGATCCGGTCGCCGCGGTCGATCATGCCGAAGTCAGCGATGGCCTTGCCGGCAAGCCCGCGCAGATGCGCCTGCAAGCGTTGAGCGGTTCGCGACAGCTTCAAGACGGGTCGTTCAGGCGGCGGCGCTGCTCGCCGTACTCTCGAGATATTTGTTCTCGACGTAGCGTACGTAGGCGACGGCGGAGAGCGGCTTGCCGGTGGCCGCTTTCATGAGGTCCTGGGTTGTGACCTTGGCGCCCAAACTGTGCACACGCGTGCGCAGCCACGTAAACAAATTCGTAAACTCGCCGCGGGCAAGCTCGGCGTCGAGCTGCGGCACGTCGCGGCGCAGGCTCTCATACAGCTGTGCGGCAATGACGGCGCCCAGCACGTACGACGGGAAATAGCCGAACGATCCGACCGCCCAGTGAATGTCCTGCAACACCCCTTGCACGTCGTTCGCGGGTTTGATTCCCAGACGCTGCTCCATGCCGGCGCTCCAGGCCGCCGGCAGGTCACGCACGGCGAGCTGTCCGCTTAAAAGTTCTTTCTCAAGTTCGTAGCGCAGCATGATGTGCAGCGGATAGGTGAGCTCGTCAGCGTCGACTCGAATCAGGCTGCGGCGCACGCGCGTCAGATGCGCGTAAATATTGTCAGTTTCCCACTCCGGGCCACTCACCGCGAAATGCTTCTCCAGCAGCGGCCGCAGGTACTGCACAAACGGCCGGCTGCGGCACAGGATCATCTCAATCAACAGCGACTGACTTTCCTCAAGACCCATGCCGCGGTCGCGGCCGACCGGCTGATCGCGCCAGTCCGGCGGCAGCCCGAGGTTGTACATCGCGTGTCCGGTTTCGTGCAGCGCCCCCAGGAGTCCCGAAAAGGGTTCGCTGCTTTCAAAGCGCGTCGTCACGCGCATGTCCCCCGGCACGCCTTCGGTAAAGGGATGATCGCTTTCATCCAAACGCCCGCGATCGAACGGAAAGCCCATCGCCGTCATGACTTCAATGGCGAGCGCGCGCTGCTTTGCGGAGGCGAACTTGCCGCTGATGGGCAATGGCGGCCGCGTGTCCTGCAGGGCGATCGTTTCGCGAATGAGCGCCGGCAGGCGACGCGAGAGCGCCTTGAACATCGCATCAATGTCGGAGCTTGTGAGCCCCGGGCTGAATTCGTCGACGAGCGCGTCGTAGGGCATGAGGTTGAGCGCCTGGCCAAGGAGCGCCGCCTTGTCGCGCACCAGGCTTACGACCTCCTCGAGATGCGGCGCGAACAGCTCGAACTTGCCGTGCTTGCGCGCCTCGCGCCACTGCGCTTCGGCGCGCGAGGTTGCCTTGACGAGTCCTGAGATGATCGACACCGGAATGGCGATCGCGTGATCGCGATGGCGGCGCATCTCGCGCAGGTTCGCAAGCTGCCAATCAGCAAGTCCCTGCGCATTCGCCTGCGCACGATCCAGAAGCCGTGTGATCCGCGGCGCTGTGAGAAAAGCGTGGTACTCGGTCTCGAGCGCCGCGCGTTGCTCACCGCGCAGCTCAGCACTGCCGCGCGGCATCATCACCGCCGCATCCCAGCGTAGCAGCGACAGTGCGCCGCGAAAGGCGTGCAGGCGTTTGAACTCAAGCTCGAGTTGTTTGTAGGGCGAGGGCGACATGACTTACGTGCACCGATCCGTCTTTGCACCCCGCCACCCGCGAGTACCGACGAAGGTTTCAAAGCGGCCCGAAGAGCGGGCTGCGAAAGCGGGGAGTGGTTGCATTCTACCAGCGAGGCCCGCATTCTCCCCGCCTGTTGATAAGTTTTTTTATCCGTATCAATAAGTTAAGAGCGCGCGGCAGGGTTGACACGGGTTTGCAACAGCCCTCGGGATTAGGCTTTATGTTGCATTGCACCATTCTCGCAACTTTATAACCGGGCTCTACAATGCGAGCGATGCATTTCAGGATTTGCCTCATCAGCGCTGAAGTCGCACCGCTTTCCAAAACCGGCGGCCTGGCTGACGTGGCGGGCGCGCTTGCGAAGTACCTGCAGGCAGCCGGGCACGATCTTCTCGTCGTAACGCCGTTCTACAGTGCCATCGAGCGCGCGGGCCTTGAGCACCGCGCGGTGGCGGGTCTGCAGGATATTGACCTTGAGGTCGGGCCGCACCGCTATCGTTATTCGGTGCGCGTCGCGCGCCTGCCAGGCACGCCGGTGCAGATCCACCTCATTGACTGCCCGCTCCTGTACGCGCGCGCGAGTATCTACACGACCGACGCCGACGAGCACCTGCGCTACCTCGCGCTCACGCGCGCGGCGTTTGCATGCTGTCAGCGAATGGGCTTTAGCCCGCAGATCCTGCATGCCCACGATTGGCACGCCGCCTTTGCGCCTCTTTATTTGAAGGTCGGCTATGAGTGGGACCGGCTTTTCCAGAAGACGCGCTCGCTGCTCACGATTCACAACATCGGCTATCAGGGAGTCTTTGCCGCAAGCGCCGTTGGCGATGTTGGACTTGGGGCGCGCACCGACTGGCTGCACCAGGATGACCTGCGCGCGGGTTACATCAATCCACTCAAGCACGGCATCTTGTATGCGGACGCAATCACCACGGTGAGTCCAACCTATGCCAGGGAAATTCGCACCGATGAGTACGGTATGGGCCTGCAGAGCGCGCTGCGCGCGCGCGGCGCGGCACTTTCCGGAATCCTGAACGGTGTCGATTACGACGAATGGGATCCGCGCGCCGACCACTATTTGACGAGCCAGTACGACGCCGCGCACCTGCAGACGAAGGCCAAGCTGCGGCGCGAATTTCTCGAACGCCTCGGGCTTAGAGTCGGCGCGCGCGCACCGCTCGTCGGCCTCGTCAGCCGCCTGGCATCGCAGAAGGGCTTCGACCTCATGTTTGACGCCCTGCCGCGCGCGCTCATGGAGCGCGACTTTGCATTCGTGGCCTTGGGCAGCGGCGAGCCTCGCTACGAGAGCTTTTTCGCAGCCCTGCAGCAACGCTTTCCGGGGCGGGTTCTGTACCATCGCGGCTACAGCGACGAGCTCGCACACTGGATCGAAGCGGCGAGCGACCTATTCCTCATGCCCTCTTTGTATGAGCCCTGCGGGCTCAATCAAATGTACAGCCTGCGCTACGGCACGGTGCCGCTTGTGCGCCGCACGGGCGGCCTTGCCGACACCGTCAAGCACTATGAGCGCAGCACGCGCCAAGGCACGGGCATCGTGTTTGCCGAGTTCACGGCTCAAGCTTTCGCGCATGCGCTTGCCACCGCGCTCGATCTGTACCGGGAGCGCGATCACTGGCGGCAGCTCATCATGAACGGCATGGCCTGCGACTTCTCCTGGACGCGGCAGGGAAGCCTCTACGTCGAGCTCTACGAGCGCTTGGTGCGCGCGGCTACTGCAGCTTGAACGTACCCCGGTGCTCGAACGGAATCGAGCGCACCAAGCCTTCCGCGAGTGACACCTTGCCGACGATGCGATAGTCGATTGTCTCGGACGCTGCGTCATGGCCGCGCGACAGCAGCGTGAGCAGCGCGCCCGCCACATTGGCTTGCACGTCGGTGGCAAATTCCGATTCGCCCAAGGCCGGAACAACAAAGCTGTCATTGGCTGCGCCGTGCGCCAATTCCTGGCCGGCAACTTCAATTGAGTAGCTGAGCGCCGCCACCGGCAAGGCACGATTGTTGGGGTTCTCGACGCGTATGTGCACGCGCAGACGCTGCTCCCACAAGTTGCTCTTCAAAGTCTCGACATTGACGATCGACAGACGTGGGCTTTCAAGCTTCGGTGCGAATGTCGAGCAGCCGACGAGCGCCATTGCGGCAAGTACGATCACAGCGCTTCTCATGAGCGCATGATACCAAAGCGCGATTATGCGGCGCGCGCATACAGGCGGTTCAAACCTGCGTAATGCTGCGCAAGCTCGTGATTGAGCGCATCCGGCTGCAGCTTCCAGCGCCAGTTGCCTTGCAGCGTGCCCGGCGTATTCAAGCGCGCCTCGGCGCCAAGTCCGAGGAGGTCCTGCAGCGGCACGACCGCCAGCTGCGCGACCGAAGCACAAGCTGCGCGGATCAGGGCTTGCGGCATGCTATCGCTGCCGAGGTAGGCGGCAACGCGCGCGCGCGTTTGACTGTCAAGTGTTCGAAACCATCCGAGCGTCGTGTCGTTGTCGTGGGTGCCGGTGTAGACGACGCTGTTGTGCCGGTGCATGTGTGGCAGATGCGGATTTTCCGGGTTGCCGTCAAACCCAAACTGCAGGACCCGCATCCCCGGCAGGCGAAAGCGCCTGCGCAAGGCTTCGACATCCGCCGTGATGAGTCCCAAATCCTCCGCTACCAACGGCAGTTCCGGCAGCTCCTTCTGCAACGTCGTCAGCAGCGCCCGACCGGGCGTGCGGCGCCATACGCCGCCGCGCGCATCGGCAGCACCGGCGGGCACCGCCCAATGAGCCGCCAGCGCGCGAAAGTGATCGATGCGCAGGACATCAACGCGCGCGAGCTGACAGCGCACGCGCGCGCGCCAGAACTCAAAACCGTCCTGCCGCATGTGCGCCCAGTCGTACAGGGGATTGCCCCACAGCTGCCCGAATTCAGAAAAATAGTCGGGCGGCACGCCGGCAACGGCGCGCGGCATGCCTTGCGCATCCAGTTGAAACTGCGCGCGCTGCGTCCAGACTTCCGCAGAATCCGGCGCGACGTAGAACGGCACATCGCCCAACAGGCGCACGCCGCGCGCGTGCGCATAGGAACGCAGTCTCTGCCATTGCGCGGCGAATGCGAACTGCTCGAGTTGCAAGCGCGCGAGCTCTTCGGCGTGCGTGACTTCTAGGCGCGCAAGCGCGGCCGCGTCGCGGTCACGGTATTCGATGGGCCACTGCCACCACGGCGCGCCGCCGTGCAGCGCGCTCAATACCTCGAAGCAGCTGTAGTCGGCAAGCCAGGATCGTGAGGCTCGAAGGAATGCGGCAAATTCATCGCCCGCGGCATCTGGCCGCTCGCCGCCGTCAATAAATGCCGGATTGCCGGCAAAATCCGAGCGCACCCAGTAAGGCGATCCCACCGCGCCCGTAGGCCCGAGCGGCAGAACCTGCCAGACGCTGAAGCCGGCAGAACAGAGCCAGTCGATGAACGCACGACCGCCACGGCCGAGCGCCGCATCGAGAGAACTCAAATGCAGGAGCACTCCGGCACGCCGCCGGTCAAATACCGGCAGGACTTCGTCTGTCACGTTGCTCTAGCCCGCCGTCGCGCGTCGCATGACACCGCCGTGCTCGGGCGCGCCGCGGCCGCGCGAGAGCGGCTGCGACAGCTCATCCGGCGGCGCAATTTTCAGGATGCGATAGAGATTAACGAGCTGGCGGCGATACAGCCGGTCAAATTGCGTCACCGCATCCTCCGGGTTGTAGTCGCCGAACCACCAGAACCAGTCGGAACTCTCGCACAACGCGAGCTGCCGCTCGGCGGCGCTTCTTTGCGCGCGGCCTTCCTCACCGTCAAAGGAAGCGTCGTCGAACGCGCGTTTCGCCTCGCACAGTAGCTCCCACGCGGCATTCTTCGCAGGATCGCCGAGCCACGTCGCAAGCGTGCCGTGCACCCAGCTGCCGGCGACGACGCGCTGCAGCGTCGCGGCAGGCAGAGCGCGCGCCACGCATTGGGACAGTGTCGTCAGCTCCAGGGCGGGATGCGCGGCGAGTGCCGCGTACAGCGCGTTCAGGAAAAAATAGCCGTTGCAAGGGTAGTGCTCCCAGGCATTCTCGCCGTCGAGCGCAATCAGCACCGCGTGCTCGGGCGCGCCTTGCAGCTGCTGCGCGAGCGTCGCAAGCTCCTCGACGAGGTTGGCCGCGGCATCATCGCCGCGCCACGTGGCGTAGCTGAATCCGATGAGATCCGACAGCGCATCTTCCCGGAAAAAACAATTGAGACGCGCATCGGCAAGACGATACGGGCGATTGAAGTCACGCGCGTCGAGCTGCCGCGCGTCGTCGCTTGCGGTGAGACTCGCGCGCAGCACGCTGGTGCTTGAGGCGCTCCACTGGAACTCGAACTTATCGATGAGCTTCAGCGTCTCCTCGCTGATGGCGCCCTCGGAAGGCCAGCAGCCGATGGGCCTTTTGCCGAAAGCTTGCGTGAAGACGCGAATGCCTTCGCGCATGTGCCACGCCGCGCGCTCCGCGCCGCCTGGATAGGACCCCTCGCGCGGCAGCTCCACGGCCGGCTGCGCTTGGCGCGCGGCACCGAAATCGAGCAACAGCGGTACGATCGGATGAGCGTAGGGAGTGAGCGACAGTTCGCAGCGGCCTGCGTCGCTCAAGGTCCGAAAGCGCGGAATGATACTCGCGACGAGCCGGCCCACGAGCGCGAGAAGCTCGCGCCGGTTGGCTGCTGTGAAGGCGCGGCCTTGGCTGCTGAGCGCGGCGACGAGCGGCTCGGTGCGGCGTACCGTTTCACCGAGCCACGCGAGGTGGTACCAGACCGCCAGATCATGCATGAACTCATCGGAGGCGTAGTCGATGCGCGCCGGCGTTGCGAAGCTTTCGGCGAGCGTCGCAAGCTCAAGGTACGGAGCGAAGCGCTCGATCATTTGCTTCCTCTGCGCACGCAGGCAGGCGCGCATAAGCTCGAGGCGCGCCGCTCCGCGCGGCACTTCCTCGGGACCCAAGAGCGCAAGCACCACATCCGGCAGCGTCGCGCCGGAGTCGAGGTGTCGGGTGATGCGCGCAGCGATCTCCTCGAGCTGCTCGATGAGCACCGGCGTGAAATTAACGACCGCGCGCGCGGCCGGTGCGGCCTCCAGATGCGCCGCCATGTCGACGTAGTCCTTGATGGCGTGCAGATAGGTCCACGGCAGCACGTATTGTCCGCTCAATGCGTCGCGGTACTGCGGCTGGTGCATGTGCCACATGAGCACGACCGGCAGCCGCGCGGGATCCGTCATCGCAAAGCGGCCTCCAGACGCCGCAGCATGCCGGCCGTCACCAGCACCACGCCCTTGTCCGTGACCTCGAAACGTTGTGCATCGGCGCCGCGGTCGACGCCGATCTGCATGCCGTCCGCGATCACGCAGCCTTCGTCAAGGATTGCGCCGATCACGCTGCAGCCTTTGCCGATCTCCACGTGCGGCAAAATGACCGAGCGTTCGATGCGCGAGCGCTCATCAACGCGCACATCCGAGAACAATAGCGACTCGCGCACGATGGCGCCCGAGATGATGCAGCCGCCCGAGACCATGGAATTGATCGCCATACCGCGCCGTCCATCCTCATCGAGGATAAATTTCGCGGGCGGCGAATGTACCTGATAGGTCCAAATGGGCCAGTCTTCATCGTAGATATTGAGCTCCGGCCGCACGTGCACCAATTCGATATTCGCCTCGTAGTAGGCGTCGAGCGTACCGACATCGCGCCAATAGCTCTGCGCGCGCGTCTTCACGTCCTGGAACGGATAGGCGAAGGTCTGCAGCTCATCGATGGCTTTCGGCAGGATGTTCTTACCGAAGTCGTGCACGGAATTCTCATCGATTGCATCTTCCGCGAGCAGCTTCTCGAGGAGGCGCGTATTGAAGACGTAGATGCCCATCGAGGCGAGAATTGAATCCGGCTTGCCGGGCATGGCATCGGGCACGGCAGGCTTCTCTGCGAACTGCGTCACGCGGTTCCATTCGGTCGCGGTGAGAACTCCGAATTGCCGCGACTGCTCGCGCGGTACTTCAACCACGCCCACCGTGATGTCGGCGCCCTTCTCGACGTGGTAGGCGATCATCGGACCGTAGTCCATCTTGTAGATGTGGTCCCCGGCAAGCACCAGCACGTGCTTCGGCCGGTGCGAGAGGATGAGCTCCATATTCTGATACACCGCATCGGCGGTGCCGCGGTACCACATCTCGCCGATCTGCTGCTGTGCCGGAATGACTTCGATGAACTCGCCGAATTCGCCGCGCAGATAACTCCAGCCACGCTCGACGTGCTGGATCAGCGATTGCGCCTTGTATTGCGTCAGGATCGCGATCTGCCGGATCCCGGAGTTCACGCAGTTCGACAGCACGAAGTCGATGATGCGGAATTTGCCGCCAAACGGGCTTGCCGGTTTGCAGCGGTGCTCGGTGAGCGCCTTCAAGCGCTCGCCGCGGCCGCCGGCCATGATCACCGCGAGCGTTCCGCCGGTCAGGCGACTGACGTAGCGTCCGGAGGAAGCGCGCGCAGGATGTCGAGGCATAGTTTCGGTGAGACGCTTTCTGTTCTGCCGAGTTTCTGTCTACACGCCCGACCGATGTTGAGTCAATGGCTGCCGCGGAGGCTTTGCCTGCAAGTCCTGGCAGTGCGCCTGCGCTCCTCGCTCGAGCTGACGCTGCCGCCCTCGGTGCCCCTGATCTTAGGGCGCGCTGCGGCTACAACTCCTTCATGAGCCCGAGCTCGAACGGATGCGACAACAGCTCATGCCAGGGGTAGATGCGGATCTGTGTGACAAATTGACCGCACTCCACCGAGTCGGTATCGAGTGCAAACACCGCCGCGCCCTCGGCGTCATGCTCTGCGGTCGCCGCTAGCATCACGCTCCACTGACCGTCGCGCACTCCTTGCCCGTAGGATGAGAGCGCGGGCGGCTCAAAGTTGCTCTCCGGCAGGCGTCGGCGCGCGAGAAACTCAACGCGCAGGTCCGCGGCGTTGAGTCCCGCAAGGGACGCTGCGACGCGAAGCTGCAGGCGCTCGCCACACACCATATCGGCCGGCGTGTCGCTCAACAGGCGTAACAGCACGCGCGGCCACGCCTCGCGCACGCGCTGTTTCCACTCGGCGAGCCGCTTGGCGCCGGCGAAGCTCTCGCCGGCAAGCTTCGCGTACTGGCGCGCCGCGGGATAGTACAGACCCTGCGCGTAGTCATAGACCATGCGCCGCGAGTTGAAGCGCGGAATGACCGTGGTCATCGCGCGCTTACTGCGTCGCACCCATTCGCGCGAATGCCCTTGCGCGTTATGCGCGTAATAAAGAGGCACGACTTCCTGCTCGAGGGTCTCAAAGATGAGTTCCGCCTCGAGCGCATCGCGCCGCTCCGGATCGCGCACCGTGACCGGCGGGATTCCCCAGCCATTGTCGGCAGTACAGGCTTCCGCCCACCAGCCATCGAGCACGGAGAGGTTGAGCCGCCCATTCACCGCCGCCTTGATCCCCGATGTGCCGGAGGCTTCGAGCGGTGCGATCGGATTGTTGAGCCAGACATCCACGCCCGACACGAGCCAGCGTGCGAGCTGCATGTCGTAGTCCTCAAGAAACACCACCCGGCCGACAAACTCCGGCAGCAGCATCAGCTGTTTGATCTCGCGCAGCACCTGCTTGCCGGGCTCGTCGGCCGGATGCGCCTTGCCGGCGAATAAAAACAGCAATGGCCGCTCGCTATCGTGCAGCAGGCGCGCGAGACGCGCGCGGTCGCGCAGCAGCAGCGCGGCACGCTTATAGGTCGCAAAGCGCCGCGCGAAACCGATCGTGAGCACGTCCGGGCGCGCCGGATCAAGCAGGCGCGTGACATGCCGGCACTGCGCGGCGCTCAAACCCTTGCGCACGTACTCGCGCTGCAGACGCTCGCGCACACTCGCCAGCATCTGCGCTTTGACGGATTGGGAGGTTTCCCAGTAGCGCTCATCCGGCAGAGCTTCGATGACTTTCCAGAAATCCGCATCGCGCAGCCGCTCGCGCCAGTTGGCCGGCAGCACGCCATCGAAATAATCCGCCCAGGTCTGATGCAGGAATGTGGGCACGTGCACGCCATTGGTCACGAAGCCGACCGGATTTTCCGCGGGCGGAATCTGTGGCCAATGATCCGCGCACAGGCGCGCCGAGACCGCGCCGTGGATGCGGCTGACGCCATTGACGTGGCGGGTGCCATTGAGCGCCAAGCGTGTCATGTTGAAGAAGCCCGGCACCGCTGGCGCATGCGCAAGCTCGAGAAAGCGCTCGATCGGCACGCCGAGCTCGCGTATGAAGTCGCCGAAGTGGCTGATCAAAAGGTCGTGGCCAAAGGCGTCGTGGCCGGCAGCGACCGGTGTGTGGGTCGTAAATACACAGCCCGAGGCGACGGCTTCGAGCGCCGTCTCGAAAGACAGGTGCTGCGACATGTGCTCGCGCAGCAGTTCCACGATCAGAAATGCCGCATGTCCCTCGTTCAAATGCCACACCGCGGGCGCAAGACCGAGCGCGCGCACGGCGCGCGTGCCGCCCACTCCCAGGAGGATTTCCTGACGAATCCGGTTCGACTCATCGCCGCCGTAGAGTCGGTGCGTAATGTCGCGATCGGCGGGCGCATTCTCCGGACAATTGCTGTCGAGCAGATAGACCGCGACGCGGCCGACCGCGGCCTTCCAGAGGCGTGCGAAGACATCGCGCCCCGTGATGCGTACGCTCACCGTGAGCCGGGTGCCGTCCGCCCGCATCAGCGGCTCGACCGGCAGATCGCGCGGGTCGTGCTCGCGATACTGCGCGAACTGCACGCCGTCGTTATCGACGCTTTGGGTAAAAAAGCCCTGGCCGTAGAGCAGGCCCACGGCGATGAAATTCATGCGCTCATCACTTGCTGCCTTGCAGTGATCGCCAGCGAGTACGCCCAAGCCCCCCGAATAGATGGGGAAGCTCTCGTGAAAGCCGTACTCAGCGCAAAAATATGCAATCAGCGGCGCATCCGGACGCGGTGCGGGCGCCGACAAATAAGCGTCGAAGGCTTCGAGCACTTGGGCATAGCGGCCGAGATAGCGCGCATCGCTCGCGGCCGCATCGAGCGCGCCCTGGCTCATGCAGCGCAGCATCAGCCGCCCGTTGCCGCCCGCCTGCTTCCACAGCTCCCGGTCGAGGTCCTCGAACAGAGCCCGCGTGGGACGGTGCCAGCCAAAGAACAAATTGGCCGCGAGCTCCGGCAATCGAGCCAGAGCCTGCGGTACGAGCGGAGTGACTTCAAGGAGTGGGTTTCGCATATCGGTGTGAACGGTAAATGACCGCGCGTCGCGTTGCTGCTTATTACGTCTCATCGGCCGCTTAAGTGAAAGGCACGCCGTCTTGGTACTTCCTTTGGTTAATACTAGTTTGTATCTAGTATTAGTAAGTCTATAGTATAGGAAGACGAACGGTAGCTCCATGGAAGACGGTCAGGCACGCAAATTTCAGAAAGACCTAAACGGCGGGCTCGTGGCACTCGTTCTTCTGGCGGTGCTCGCGGCCAGTGATCAGGACCTGTATGGATACGAAATCGCGAAGCGCCTGCAAAAAGCGAATGAAGGCGACGCTCTCTTCAAGGAAGGTACGGTGTACCCCGTTCTCCGGGCGCTAAGCGCTGCCGGGCTTCTGACGAGCCGTATCGTGCCGTCGTACTCGGGGCCGCCTCGGCGTTACTACCGAATTACCGAGGAAGGGCGCACGACGCTCAATCAGTACCGCGATGTCTGGCGACAAACACGCGACTTCGTTGATCGCTTCACTGAGGCAGGAATCATCCCATGACACCGGCCGCACCCCGATCTATTGACGCCTATTTGAAACAATTGCGCGCCGCGCTCGCGGATCAAGATCCCTCACTCGTCCAAGATGCCGCCTACGATGCCGAAGAGTATTTGCGCGCCGAGATCGCCTCGCATCCGGATAAGTCCGAGGCCGACGTCCTGGAGCTCATCGCCAGCACCTATGGCGCGCCGGAAGAAGTCGCCGCCGCGTATCGCGAGACCGAGGCGAAGGTTAACGCTGCCTTGCAGTCCCCAGCGCGCACCGCGGTCGAAGCGCCCGGCGTGCTGCAGCGCTTCTTCAGCGTGTACTCCGACCCGCGTGCCTATACCTCGCTCTTTTTCATGCTGCTGGCGCTGGCGACCGGCGTCGTGTATTTCACCATCGCCGTGACGGGCATTTCGCTGTCGATCAGTCTTGGCGTTCTGATTATCGGCATTCCGGTTTTCTTGGCTTTCATTGGAATTGTGCGCGCGATCTCGTTGGGCGAGGGACGCCTCATTGAAGCCATGACCGGCGAGCGCATGCCACGGCGGCCGGTGCACCCGGGTCCCCAGACGAGTCTCTGGGCAAGCATTGCCGCGATGCTCACCGACAGCCGCACCTGGACGACGCTCGCGTACTTCATTTTGATGCTGCCGCTCGGCATCATCTATTTTGTGATCGCCGTCGTCGGCTTGTCGGTGGGATTGGGTTGCATCGTGGCATTGCCGGTGGCAGTGCTGCACCACTTTGACTTGATCGGCGCCTCGATCGAGCCGGCATGGATCGCCACGGCCCCCGCGCTCATCGTCGTGAGCCTCTTCGGGCTTCTCATCCTGACCACATTGATGCATACCGCGCGCGGCATTGGCCGTATGCACGCGCACATTGCCAAGCGGTTCCTCGTCACGCAGGGCTGAACAGGCGGTGCATTCGACGCTACACTCGGCGCATGCCTGCGCGGTTGTGGTGGAAAACCTCATTTCTTTTGCTGTTTCCCCTGGCCGCACCGCTTGGCAACACTGTCGACTCCGCCACCCCCGCACGGGCGCCAACGACCTCGCAGCAGCCGGGCTGCCTCGCAACGGGCAACGGCTTTCTGCGTGCGCGTATTCGCGGCGCGCTCAACCTCGACATTGATTGGAAGAACTCCGAGCTCGAGTGCGACGGCGGCGAACGCCCCAACGGCCATGGAATACGCCTGAGTTTTGCCGGCCCGATGCGTTCGGGCGGGCGGCGCCTGCGCATGGTGTTTGGCGTCGCAACCGCCGCGGAAGGCGCACCCGGGCGCGCGCTGCCAACCAACCTCACGGTCATCTTCGAGGGCGAACAGCGTCTCTACAGTACGCGCGGCGAGGACCACTGCACGGTCGATGAGCTCAAGGAAGAGCGGGTGGGAGCGCTCGGACCGGCGGTGCGCTCATATCGTGTGGTCGCGCGCGGCTTCTGTACGGAGCCGGCGAGTGCGCTCGGCGGGGATGAGCACATTATCGTGACGCGATTCGACTTTGCCGGCAGCGTCCATTTTGATAACCCCAGACCTCATTAGGGCACGGAGCATCCTTCATGAACATGCGTGCGCGTCGCTTCGGAATCGCAGCGCTCCTGTGGTTGGGCTACCTCGTTACGTCGAGCGCGAGCGCCGATACGGGCGAACCCCTCGACCTTGCGACCTTTGCGCAAAGCGCGGTCAACATCGGCAAGACGCCTCACCCGCAACATTTCGATGTATGGGTGGCGGACACGCCGGCACGCCAGACCCAAGGACTCATGTACGTGCGCGACCTGCCGGCCGGGCGTGGCATGCTGTTCCTCGAGCCGCAGGCAAAGCCTGCGGCTTTTTGGATGAAGAACACTTACGTCGCACTCGACATGCTCTTCATCGGGCCCGACCACCGCATCGTGAAAATCGCGGCACGCGCGGCGCCGCTGTCGCTCGACGTCATTACGTCCGATGCGCCCGTCATCGCCGTGCTTGAAATCAAAGGCGGCGAGGCGCAGCGCCGCGGCATTCAGGTCGGCGCGCCGGTATCCTGGCCCTGAGCGTGACATTCATTCGTCGCCACTGCTCATAGCGGAACGTTAGCCGTTGTTGGCTGCAAAGCCCTAAACCTTATAACGCGGCGCGGGTCGCCGCAGCTGCACGCGCGCACGAAACGGCTCGATGGTATCGAGCGAAGCGGGATTGCCCCCGCTGCAGCAGCGCTGGGCGGAGCTGTCGAGGCGGTTTGCAGGTGTGCGAGCGGCGGCTTCGACCGACGCACGCATCGCGCCTCAATATCGCGGCGCTAAGGCGCGCAGGCTAGCGCAGCGAAAGCTGCTGCTCTGACGGCCCGCGCGGCTGCATTTGCACTTCATGCCGGTCGTAGTCAATGACCAGCGCGTCCAAGCGTCCAATCAGATCCATCCCTATCAAGAGGGCGGGCTGCGTATCCAGATTCCACAGGTTGAAAACATAGAACTCGCCAAACACAATATTGAAGCGCACAGCTTTCACGTCGCCGATTTTGAGCGCTCCAACGGGTTTTCGCATACCTTGCTGCCAGGCGAGGGTCGCCCCCAGCACATCGATCGAGGTATTGGGTACTTTCGCGGCCGCAGACCGCGATAGAGCTGCGTACAGCGCCCGATTGCCGAGAGTGTATTGACTGCCGGTATCAATCACCGCTTTCACCCAGATTCCCTCGACGTAGGCATCCACCACCACCAGGCGTCCGAAGCGCAGCTGCGCCGGAATGCGCATCGCCGAGCCCATCGGCCAGCGGTGACGCGCGTTGCGGATATCGATCCTGTGGTGCGTGAAGTCAACAATAATGCGCTTGGATGCCAAGCCGTCGACCCCGAGGATGCCGTAGATGCCGCTCGTCATGGCATCCGCGACCGGCAGCTGCTGTCGCTCGAGCACCACGTCTCCCGCTGCGATGCGCTCCACCAGCACCGTCGGCACCTCGGCTGACCCGGTAGCCCCATGCATCGTCACGGCATCGCCGTCGCAATGCAGGCCGAGCGCTGCGACCAGCTGCGGCGAGACTACAGTGCGATTGGCGCCGGTATCCAACGCGAACGGAAAAGGGCCCTGGTCGTTCACCATGACGGAAACGATGATGCGGCCAATATAATCAGGCCGGGTCGTACCTTCATAGTCAGGCTTGGCGAACGAGCCATCAGGGACATTCTCCAGCGGCCACGTGGGAATCGGGATCGCGGGAGGCAGTGCGAGGTCAGCTGGCGGGGGTCCGACCAGACTCGAGGCAATTGCGGGCAACATCAGTGCCAGGGCCGCGGCGATTGCGTGGCGTGCCCGGAACCAGCCGATGGCCGCAACGAAGTCCATGTTTTATGAATGCCTCAGACGCAACCGATCTTACACCCGGCCGTTGCCGTTGCAGCGATGATTCCGGCACGTTGTGACAATGGGCCTGCCTGCAGCGGAGCGCGCAATGCCAGAACACATTGAGTTAAACGTGGCGCGCTGCCCCAAAATGCTCCTCTATGCGCAGCCCTCGAGCGGCGCCGGCAACACAAGTCACGAGCGCGACGGCGCTCAACCCAGCCCCTGCGCCCGATCCCTGCGGCAACCTCGAGCAAGGCTCAGGTTGCGCGGCGCGCAGCCGCAAGCGTGCGTAATCAGGCGCGTTGTCTGGGCGTGCATGGCGGGGGCTCTGCGCTCATGCCGCGCGCGGCTAATCCAGCCGCTGCACTCGCAACGCGCGCAGCGCGCCATCGTCTTCGAGCTCAATACCCAGAGCCATCGGACGGCAACACACCTCGCAGTCCTCGATATACTCCTGCGCGCCGGCGCTCAGATCAATGCGCGCCTCAAAGCGCTCGCCGCAATATGGGCAGGGTGCGGCCACAAACTGCTCGGCTGCGACCCCCGCGCGCTGCGTCGCCGGCTCAAAGACCGGCTCAAGTCCGTAGAGGTGGTCGATATGACGGGCATCGAGACTTTCAATTCGTCGTGTGAGGGATTCGAGTTCAGGATTCTTGCGACGCGCCATGGGCACTCATTTTATACTCCCGCCGACTGCCGTGCCGAAGCTAACCTGAACGAGGTCGTCGCCGTGAATGCCGCTTGTCTCTGGCAACGCCTGCTGGCGTGTCTTCTCGTGTGCGGCGTTCTCAGTGCCTGCGGCGGCGCCGGCCAGCTGTCCGGCGAGGCGCCCGCCGCGGTCAATCTTGCCGGCACCTGGAAATTAAACCGCGGCTTAAGCGACGATCCGGAGAAGCTCTACGAGAAATTTCGTCTGCAAAGGGCACAACGTAACGGCGAGCAAATCCGTCCGGCCGCGCGCCGCGGTGGCCCGCGTTCTGGCGGCGCGGATAGCGCTGCATACCCCATGGAAGATCCAAATGACCCAAGGTCCGCCGAATTTCAGGGAGCAGCCAATCGGAGTCATTTGAACCCATATGAGCTCGGCGTGTTTGGCACCATTCCGCGCGGCGACGTCGTCACGATCAGACAACGTGCGGATGAGATATATATCTTTGACGGCTTGGCGGACCGCAGCTTTACTCCGGGCGCGCAAAGCGTGGTGTCGGTTCCGGAAGGTGTGGCCGATCAGCATTCCGGCTGGAAGGCCAAGGCATACGTCATCGACGTCAAAGCGCAGGCGGGACCCGAGACCATCGAGCGCTATCAGCTGTCCGCTGATGGCAAGCAGCTCGTGGCCGAAATTCAGTCAAATGGCGGCAATATGCCGAGCATGAAATTCAAGCGCGTCTACGACCGCGCGAGCGCCGTACCGAGCGCAGCACCGACGAATGATTGAGACTGCCTGAGCGCTGCCGTCAAATGCGGATGCGCTGCCACGCCCGCGAGCGCCAACGCGCAAACATAAGCGTCCCAAGCAGCAGCACGTACAATACCATCGCCGCCCAGCCGCCGACCGCTCCCCAGCCAAACTGCGGCAGAAAATCAAACCAGCCCTGCCCCGCAGTAAACGTGAGCGCGTGGGCCACGGGCAAAAACACGAGCCAACACACTGCCAATACGAGGACCGCGGGCAGCGCGACGTCGCCCGCGCCGCGCAGGCACAGTGATGCGCCCAGATTCAGGCCGTCAAAGAACTGATAAACGGCGGCCAGCCAAAGAATCCGCAAGCCCAATGCCAGGATCGGGCCGGCTTGCACGTCCTGCGTGGTGAGGAACAACGGCAGAAGCCACGGACCTGCGAATGCGATCAGCACGCCCGCACCACCCATATACAGCGCCGCGAGCAGGATGACGCGCGTGCCCACGCGCAGCGCCCAGGTCCGATCGCCCGCGCCGATCGACTGCCCGACAAGGGTTGTGCCGGCGAGCGCAATGCCAAAGCCCGGCATGTACGCAATCGACGTCAGCATCATGACGATTTGCGTGGTGGCGCCGTCGACCGTGCTCAGGCGCACCTGCATCATCTGGAAAAGCGTGGCGCCGATGAGATCCGCAGCCGGCAGAAGTCCGGTCGGGAATCCGAGCTTGAGCTGCGCCCAGATGCGTCTCGCATGCGGTCGCCAGGTGAGATGGGTTTTGTAGTGGCGGCGGTATTCGGGGCGCAGGAACAGGATGAGAGCAACTGTGAGCCCGAGCGCCTGCGCAACCGTGGTTGCCAACCCGGAACCTGCGATGCCCCAGCCGAGAGTGAATATGAAGATTGCATTCAACGGCACATTGGCAAGGGCCGTGATAGCGGATATCAGCGCCGTGACGCGCGAGCGGCCGATGCCGTTAAAAAAGCTTAAGACCGCCCACAGCGCCATGCCGCAGGGTGCACCGCCGACCCGCGGCAGCCAGAAGCGGCTCGCGAGGTCAACAATGTGCACGTCAAATCCGAAGGGGGCGAGAATTGCGCGTCCGGAGAAGCCCACCGCGAGAAACAGCGGCGCGGCGCACAGCATGCCCCACAAAGCAGTCCACGTGGCCTGCGCTGCGCGCCGGTAACGCCGCGCGCCATAAGCCTGCGCCACGAGCGGCTGCACGGCCATCGCAATCCCGCCGAGCAGCATCACGACGACGAGCACCAGCCACTGCACGGCGCCGACCGCGGCCAGAGCCTGCATGGAGATGTGGCCGATAAACCAGACGTCGGTGAGATTGAGAACGACCTGCACGGCGCTGTTCGCGACCAGCGGCAGGGCGAGCGCGAGCACCGCGCGCAGATCCACGTGCACCCCTCCGTGCGCGTCGATCCGCCGCGCCGGTAGGTTCTTCGAATCGGAATACGGGTCGAGACGGCTTTCCATGAACGATGAAGCTCGGCCATGAGGTTGACAGGGAACGGCGCATTTTCGCACAACAGGCTTTACCGCAGAGCTTAGGCCGGGCAAGTTAGGCGCCATGGCTACACGCAAGCGCGTAAGTTCGTCCAAAGAAACCGCCGGCACATCACCCCGCAACGCGGGCAAGCTCGCCCCGAGCAGGAGCCAGCGCGGCCCGACGGTTGCGGAAATCGCCTGCGGCATCGACGCGCCGGCGCTTGCAAGCCTCGCGGCTCTGATTCGTGAGGCGGGCGGAGCACCGCTCGGCGGTTATCTTGAGCCCCTTGGCGGTCGTCCCATCATGCTCGCAAGCCTGCCGCTCGCCGCCGTGCAACCCACCCCCTTCCAGCGCGACCTCTCGCCCACGCACGCAAAAAGGCTCGCCGAGAAAATCGAGGAGACGGGCGCTTTTCTTGATCCGCTCATTGTGGTGCGCGGCGAGGAAGGCCGGTTCTGGACGCCGAACGGGCGACACCGGCTTGCCGCTGCAAAAATGCTCGGGCTGCGCCAGATCACCGCTCTTGTGTCGCCGGAGGAATCTCTCGCCTACCGCATTCTCGCGCTGAACACCGAAAAGGCGCACAACCTGAAGGACAAGAGCCTCGAAGTCATGCGCATGGCGAGAAACCTCGCCAAGCGCGCCGGCCAGCAGCACGAGTCGACGTTCATGGCGCAATTCGAGGCGGCGGAGCTGCTGACGCTCGGGCTGACCTATGAGAAGAATCCGCGCTTCGCCGGCGGCGCCTACAGCTCCTTTCTGAAGAAAGTCGACCGCTTCATGGACCGGCCGCTTGCGATCAGCCTGCGCGAACGCAGCGCCTTCGCGTCGCGCCTGCAGCAAATCGATACCCAGGTCAAACGCATCATCGGCGCGCTGCAGGCGCGCGGCTTCAAGTCCCCGTACTTGCGCAACTACGTCGTGGCACGCATCAATCCGGTGCGCTTTCACAAACCGAAAAAGGGCGACACGAAGCCCGCGATGCCGATCGCGCAAGCCTTCACGCGCATGGCAGCGTCCGCGAAGAAATTCAATGTCGAGTCGGTTTCGAACGCGGACCTTGCCTGGGTCGCTGTGGGCGCGAGCGCTCAGGACTAACGTGGGTGAGCGGCGCCACCCGCGCGAGGCTACCTGCATCATTAGCGTGCAAGAGGCCATCGCGCGACCCGTGGTGGTGCAAGGAATCCTCTTGCGCCGCGATGGGCCGGCGAGGTTTGGGGCCTCGCCGTGCGCGTAACCGATTGATGTTGCGGTGTGCGCCGCACGGCGAACCGAGCACCGCCGGCTAGCAGGCCGCACGCACGAAACTTGCACCGCAGACCGGTCCCAACGCTTGTGTCGGATCTCTTATGAATGCACGTGCCGTCGCTTCGCAGGACGTTGCCCCTGCGGATGCCGAGCGCGACGGCGGCGAACGCGTGGCGCTCGGCAAGGATGCGTTCAAGCGCGCCTTCCTCGACAATCTCCTGTACGTGCAAGGCAAGACACCGGCTCTCGCAACCAACCACGACTACTACATGGCGCTCGCCTACACGGTGCGCGACCGCATGCTGCACCGCTGGATCAGCACGACGAGCCTCTACACCAAGGAGGGTTCGCGCACCGTCGCCTACCTGTCGGCTGAATTTCTGATGGGGCCGCAGCTGGGCAACAATCTCGTCAATCTCGGCATCTACAACGAGGTGCGCCAGGTGATCGGCGAGGTCGGCCTCGACTTTGACCAGCTGTTGGCGCTCGAGGATGAGCCGGGGCTCGGCAACGGCGGCCTCGGGCGCCTCGCTGCCTGCTTCATGGATTCGATGGCGACGCTCGAGATCCCGTCGTTGGGATACGGCATCCGCTACGAGTTCGGCATATTCCAGCAGGAGATTGTCGAAGGCTGGCAGGTCGAAAAAACGGACAAATGGCTGCGCTTCGGCAATCCCTGGGAGATCGTACGTCCGGAGTGGGCGGTGGCAGTCAAGCTCGGCGGCTACACGGAACGCTACCCCGACGAGCACGGCGGCACGCGCGTGCACTGGGTTCCCCACAAGCTCGTGAACGGCGTGCCCTACGACACGCCGATCCTGGGTTATCACGTCAATACCGCCAATACCTTGCGTCTGTGGCGCGCCGAGGCGCCCGAGTCGTTCGATTTCGCGGTGTTCAACCGCGGCGACTACTACGGCGCCGTCAATCAGAAGATCGTCTCGGAGAATCTGAGCAAGATCCTGTATCCGAACGATGAAGCCGTTCAGGGCAAGGAGCTGCGGCTCGAGCAGCAGTATTTCTTCGTCTGCTGCTCATTGCAGGACATGCTGCGCATCCTGCGCGTGCAAAACATCCCGCTGAGCCGCTTTCATGAGAAATTCGCGGTGCAGCTAAACGATACCCACCCGGCGATTGCGATAGCGGAGCTCATGCGGCTCCTGACCGACGAGTACGCGATGGAGTGGCAGAGCGCCTGGGCGATCACGCAAAAAACCTTTGCCTACACAAACCATACGCTTCTGCCCGAGGCGCTCGAGCGCTGGCCGGTCGCGATCCTCGGCCGGGTGCTGCCGCGGCACCTTGAGATTATCTATGAGATCAACGCGCACTTTCTCGACGCAGTGCGCTTGCGCTTCTTCGCAGACGACGAGCGCGTGCGGCGGATGTCGATCATCGACGAAGCCGGCGGCCGCCAAGTGCGCATGGCGCACCTCGCTTGCGTCGGCAGCCACGCGGTGAATGGCGTTGCGGCGCTGCATTCGCAGCTCCTGCAGGAGGATGTCCTCAAGGACTTCTACGAGTTCGCGCCCGAGAAGTTCAGCAACAAGACCAACGGCGTCACGCCGCGGCGCTGGCTGGCGCTTGCCAACGCGCGCCTGGCGGCGCTCATCTGCGATGCCATCGGCGACGGCTGGATCAAGGATCTCTCGCGCCTCAAGGAGCTCGAGCCGTACGCGCAGATTCCGGAATTTCGCGCGCGCTGGCGGCAGATCAGGCGCGCCAACAAATGCGATTTCGCAGCGTTCGCCTGCACACGCACCGGCATCGTCATCGACCCCGACTCTCTATTTGACGTGCAGGTCAAGCGCATCCACGAGTACAAGCGCCAGCATTTGAACATCCTGCACGTGGTCGCGCTCTATCACCGCTTAAAGTCCGATGC
>DAITPA010000015.1:0-33570 GCA_036833805.1 Steroidobacteraceae bacterium
TCGTAGTCGCCGGTCGCATCGATCACGATGCGGCTGCCATCGCCGACGCGCGTGGCGTCGAAGCCGCTGACCGGGGTGCCGAAATCGGCGGCGTCATAGCGACGCATGAGGTTCTGTGGCAGCTCGGCGCCGGCGAACTCCACGACGACCTGATTGCCGATCTGATGCAGATTGATCTGCGTATGCGGATCGGTGAGCTTGACGATGACGCGGCCGGCGCCGTCGGCGCCGCGGCGAAAGTCGATGCTGCGGATGGCGCGAGCGGCCACGGTACCGCCGCTCGACGCGGATGAGGCCGCAACTGCAGGCGCCGCCGCGCTCATCGTGTGGCTCGCGGAGCCGAGCATCACGACAATGTTGTTACCGTCGACGCGCGTGTCGTAGGGCACGAGCTTGTCGAGATTGAGCACCAGGCGGGTGCGGTCTTTGCCCTCGGCCGCCAGGATCGTATCAAGGCCTGACGAGTGCACGTCGATGCGCCGCGAGGGCAGCGCAAGGCCAATATTCGGCAGGTCAAATGAGATGCGCGCGGGGTTGTCGATCGTGAACGACAGCGGCTGGGGCGCCGGCCCGGACAGACGCAGCGTCAGCTGCAACTGCTGCCCGGGCAGCGTCTGCACGTCGATGGCCTGGAGCTTCGCGGTAGCCGCGTCCGCGGCGCCCGCCCGGACGCTCCAGAGCGCGCCGAGAGCGCATGCGACCGTGAGCCACGCAACCGCGGCCAGGGTCCGATTCGTCGGGCTGTGACGTTTCATTACTTTAGAGCTCCCTCGACTGCCGATCGACTACTCGTTGAGACCGAGCGACGCACGTCGCTCCATATACCCGCCGAGGCCGTCCGGTACGATTTCAATCAAACTGATCTTGGATGCGGTGACGTCCGTGACTTTGCCGTCGGCCTGCCCCATATAGTCGCCAGGCACGATCCGATGCACGAGACCGTCCTTAGTCTGCACGAGGCCAAACATCCGGCCGGAAAGTTTGAGTGTTCCGACCATCTTCAGAGTATCAAGCGAAAACTGCTCGAGGAACTCACGATTGCGTTTCGAATCCGGACGCAGGCCGGAACTGCCTGGGCCGCCCGCGCCGCCAGGCTGGAACGGCGAACGCATCGTCCCAGCGGAGTAGATGAAAGTCTCGTAGGGTTTCACTTCGGGCAGCGGCTCAACCCGACCGCCCGGCTCCTTCTTCGTATCCTCGATGAAGCGCGCAAGATCGCTGTCGGCGCTCGAGCAAGCCACGAGACTTGCGTACAGCACGCAGGTCAGCACGGCGCAGGACTTGACGAAAAGGTTTTCGGATTTCATGTAGGTAATGCCACGCGGTACATTCGGCCGTTAGCCACCGGAACCGGGATGGCGTGCGGCCTTCTCGACCTTGCGCCTCTCGGCCTCCGCCGTCGCCAATTCCTCTTCATCGAGATAGCGATAGGTCTTTGCCGTCAGATCCAGATTCAACTGGTCGTAGCTGTCCTTATTTTCGGGCATAATCTGAATGTCATGCAGTGTGACGATGCGCGGCAGCGCCGCGATGCCACTCACAAACTGCGCCAGCTGATGGTAGCCGCCGGAGAGCCTGATCTTGATGGGCAGCTCGGCATAAAAATCCTTTTTCTGCTCGGGCGCGGGTTGAAAAAGTTTCTCCTCAAGTCCGGCCGCGAGCCCGGTCTGCGAAATATCAACGAGCAGGTTCGGCACTTCGGTCTTGCCGGGTAACTGGCGCAAGAGCGCGCCGAAGGAGCGCTCAATGTCTTTTAGCTGCTGCTTATAGACGTCAAGATTGATGGCCTTGGCGTGCTTATTATGAAACTCGCCGCGTAGCGTCTGTTCCTGCGACTGTGCCTGATCGAGCTCCGGGCTCTTGTTCTGCCACACCCACACGTAAGCAAGCACGAAGGTGACGATCAAGAACCAAATGGCAACCGCGCCGATGCGGACGCCGAGCGGCCAACGGCCGGGGTCGCGCGGGTCGAGCGCCCGCAGTTCCTCAAGTACGCTCATCGCGTGCTCCCCGTGGCGGCCAATACTTTGCGGGCGGGGCGCGCCGGGGCGTCATCCGGACCGCCGGTTGTGACCTGGTCCGCGAACAGCGTGAAGCTTGAACCGGGCGACTTGCCCTTGCCCGTCTCGACTACTTCAAGCTCGGGGTTCTTCAGCCACTCGGAGCCGTCGATATTGCGCATGAAAGCGGACACGCGCGTGCTCGACTGGGCGACGCCTTCGAATTTCAGGCGCTTGTCGGTTTGCTTCACGCTCGTGAGATACACGCCATCGGGCAGTGCGCGCACGATTTCATCAAAGAGATGCACGATCTGCGGCCGTGAGCGCTGCAGCTTCTCAATGATATCCATGCGCGCAATGTACTTCTGCTTCGCGCTCTCGAGATCGTTGATTTCCTCGATCTGCTTGTCGAGCTTTTTGATCTCGGCACGCAGCATCTCGTTGCGGCGCTGCTGCGCATCGACCATCGAGCCCATCAGGAGATAGGCTGCGAACGCGGCAACGATCGCGGCGATCGTGCCGCCGCCGAGCGCAACCAGAAAAGCGAGCTTGCGCTCTTTGCGCTGCTCTTCACGCCAGGGAAGTAGGTTGATGCGCGGCATATCAGTCAAAACTCCGCAGCGCGAGGCCGCAAGCGGTGAGGAGGGCCGTCGCATCGCGCTGCACGGCCTGGGCCTTGGCGCGCGAGGAGAGCTTCATCTGCCCGAGCGGATCGCCTTTCTCCGCCGCGATTCCGACGCGGCTCGAGATCACATCCGCAGCTCCAGATATGTTGGCGCAGCCGCCGCATACCAGAATCTTCTCCGGCTGTTCACGCCCTGAGCCTGACGCAAGGTAGAACTGCAGCGAACGGCTCACCTGCTGGGTCATGTCGTCGGTGAAGGGGTCGAGCACTTCGGCCTGGTAGTTGCCCGGCAGGCCTCCCTCTTTCTTCGCGCGTCCCGCCTCTTCCATCGAGAGGCCGTAGGTACGCATGATCTCTTCGGTCAGCTGCTGACCGCCGAAGGCGAAATCGCGCGTGTAGACAACCTTCAGGCTGCGCAGCACGGAGAATGTCGTGCTGCTCGCGCCAAAGTCGACTACCGCGATGGTGCGGTCAATGCCGCCGTCGGGCATCTGATGGGTCATGAGCTTGCAGGCGTTCTCGAGGGCAAACGCCTCGACATCGACAATCTTTGCCGTGAGACCGGCGGCCTTGACCGCCGCTTGACGCTGCTCGACGTTCTCAGTGCGCGTGGCAACCAGGAGCACGTCATTGGCGTCGTGATCCTTTTCCGCGCCACCCAGCACTTCAAAGTCGTAGCTGACTTCATCCATCGGAAAGGGAATGTACTGGTCTGCCTGCATCTCGACCTGCGCTTCGAGGTCGGTGGCGCGCAGACCGCGCGGCATCTGGATCACTTTAGTGATGGCAGCATCGCCGCTGATCGCGACCGCGACTTCAGTGCTGCGGGCGCCCGCGCGCTTCACAGCGCGGCGGATGGCCTCGCCGACCGCCTCGGCATCGACAATTGCCTTCTCGTTGATCGCATTCTGTGGAGTGGGCTCCGCCGCATAGGCCTCGACACGATATTGACCCCCCGCCATGGCAAGCTCTATGAGCTTTACCGAGGAGGTCGTGATGTCCAGACCCAGTAGCGGACGATACTTACGTTGGAAGAGGAACAAATTTATATTTCCTTTTCAGTAAGTTACGCCCGAAAGCGCCCGTCCCGCGTCAATTACGCACGCACTATATAACAGCACAAAGTTAAATTGAACGTGAGACGTCTCACGGATTGGCAGGTTTACGCCGTCCGAAGCCTTCCCGGCACGAACGCTCCGGACAAGGGATGGCTCTCCTGCGCTCAACGATTTGTGCAGTGCATGGTCCAAGTATCGTCGGAGACGCTGACCTCAAGCCGTGGACGCGTGCGCACGCGACGCTTAGGGTATGCAGCCCGAACAACCTTGTTCCCGCGCGTAGTCCGCGATCGGAAGATGGTTTAAGGTTCGCGCCGGCAACCCCGCTGTCGTAGGCACTCGAGTCCCGTAGACCGGTGGCTTTGCGTCCCCACCTTTCGGTGAGTTTGCCCTCGAAACGCAGCTACTATGCATAGCGACCGCCGCTAGCGCAAGCCGATAAAGTCGCGATCTGTGAAACAGAATTACTTTCGGATACTGATAGTTGCGGCGGGAAGTGTGCTCCTGTTCACACTTCTTGGTGCCTACGCGCTTGCCGCAAGCTACGTGTATCTGGCTCCGGACCTGCCTTCGGCCGAGGCCATGCGCAAGGTCGAGCTGCAGATTCCACTGCGTGTCTACACCAGAAGCGGCGCCTTGATGGCGCAGATCGGCGAACAGCGCCGCATCCCGGTCACCTATGCGCAGATTCCTGAGGTCGTCAAACAGGCGTTCCTCGCCGCCGAGGACGAGCGCTTCTTCACGCACCACGGCATCGACTTTCCAGGCGTCATGCGCGCGATCTTCGTGGACCTCCTCTCGGGCGATCGCACGCAGGGCGCGAGCACGATCACGATGCAGGCGGCACGCAACATGTACCTGACGCAGGAAAGGACCTGGAGGAGGAAGCTCCAGGAGACGTTTCTGACCTATCGGATGGAGCGCGAATTCACCAAAGAGGAGATTTTTGGGCTCTATTTGAATGTCATCTTCTTCGGCCAGCGTGCCTATGGAGTGGCAGCCGCCGCGGAAACCTTCTTCGGCAAGAGCCTCGAGCAGCTCAGCGTGGCGCAGGCGGCAACTCTGGGCGGCATTCCCAAGGCACCGTCACACTACAATCCGATCGTGAACCCGAAAGCCGCCGCCGGGCGGCGCTCCTATGTCCTAAGGCGCATGCTTGACCTCGGTTTCATCGATGCGGCGACCGCACAAAGCGCGAATCAGGAGCCCATGCTCGCGCGTGCGCACGCGCCTCTTTTTGACGTGGAAGCCCCGGACGTTGCCGAAATGGCGCGCGCCGATATCCGCGCACGCTTCGGGCCGGGCGCGGAGAACGCAGGTTACCGGGTGTACACCACTATCGATGGCCGCCTGCAGACGGCCGCGACCCGCGCCGTGCGCATCGGCCTCATTGAGTACGACCGCCGTCACGGCTGGCGTGGACCGGCGGCGCACAAGGAATTGGGGACGAAGAGCCGGCCGGAAGAATTCGAGGCGTTGCTCGAACCGTACGCGACCATGGGCGATCTGTCGCCGGCGGTGGTCGTGTCGGTTGCTGACAAAGCAGCGCGCACTTTCATCAAGTCGCACGGCTTTGCCGAGATCCAGTGGGAGGGTCTTTCCTGGGCGCGCCGCGAACTGCATCCGGACGTACTCGGGCCGCAGCCGAAGAATGCCAACGGCATCCTGCTGCCGGGCGACGTCGTATATGTCGTCGCCGACGGCGGCGGAACGGCGCAGCTCGCGCAATCGCCCGCGGCGCAGAGCGCGCTCGTCGCGCTCGATCCGAACGACGGCGCCATCGCAGCCCTTGTGGGCGGCTTCGACTTCTTCACGAATAAATTCAATCGCGCAACCCAGGCGCACCGACAACCCGGCTCGGGGTTTAAGCCCTTCTTGTATTCCAGCGCGCTCGAGAACGGCTTCACTCCGGCCTCGGTGCTCCTCGATGCGCCCATCGTGATGGAGGGCGACGGCTTGGAAACCGCTTGGCGCCCGGAGAACTCGACCGGCGACTTTCATGGACCGACGCGGCTGCGCGAGGCGCTCGTGCGCTCGCGCAATCTCGTTTCAATTCGCCTGCTGCGCGCCCTGGGGACGCCGTACGCGATCGACTACATTTCGAAATTCGGCTTTAACCGCGCAAGTCTGCCGACAAATCTCACGCTCGCGCTGGGCACAGTGCAGGCAACACCGCTCGAGATTGCAACCGGCTACGCCGTGTTCGCCAACGGCGGCTTTCGCGTTCAGCCGTACTTCGTCGACCGCATCGAGAACGCGGCAGACCAGGTCGTGTGGCGCGCCGCTCCGCGTGTCGCCTGCGAGGACTGCGAAAAAGCAGTGAGCCTCGCCGATCTGCCAGCGAGTGCCGATGCGGCCACCGCGCTGCGCAATGCAGACGCTTTGCGCGGCGGACCCGGCTATCTGCCGCCGGCGCGCCTTGCCGAACGCGTCATCAGTCCGCAGAACGACTATCTCATGACGGACATGATGATGGATGTGATCAAGCGCGGCACCGGGCGCCGCGCGATGGCGCTCGGGCGCACGGATCTTGCCGGCAAGACCGGCACGACCAATGAGGCGAAGGACACGTGGTTCAATGGCTTCACGCGCAGCCTTGTGTGCACGGTGTGGGTCGGTTTTGATCAGGAACGACCGCTCGGCGAGAGCGAAGAGGGGGCAAAGACCGCGCTGCCGATCTGGATGCACTTCATGCGCGAGGCGCTGCGCGGCGTGCCGGAGCGGCGCCGACCGATGCCCGATGGGCTGATTCAGCTCAAGATCTCGCCCGAGACAGGCATGCTCGCAAGCGGCGAGAATCCGGAAGCGATATCCGAAACTTTTTTGGTGGATCACCTGCCCACCGGCAGCACACCCGGGGATGAAGGCACGGCCCCCGCAAGTGCGGAAGGCTCTGCACCGGGCGAGCCGATTTTTTAGAACAAGCGAATCGCACACGATGAACAAGCGACGTCCAGTTCGAGCCGAAAATCTGCGGCTTGCGCTCGCGCAGGAAGCGGCGCGCGTGATGGCCGAGCATGGCATCCGCGACTTTCTCGCGGCGAAGCGCAAGGCCGCCGAGCGCTTCGGAGTCGTGGATGGTGCGGTGCTGCCGAAGAATATCGAGATCGAAGCCGCGCTCGCCCAATACCAGCGCCTGTTCGCTGCCGAATCCCATGCCGAGTCGCTCCTGACCCAGCGCCATGTGGCGCTGCAGGCCATGCGCTGTCTCGCCGAATACGCGCCGCGCCTGGTCGGCTCCGTTCTAAGCGGTACCGCCACCGCACACTGCGACGTGCAGCTGCACCTCTTTGCCGACAGCGCCGAGGCGGTGCTCATCAAACTCATGGACCAGTCGATTCCGCATGAGGTAACCGCGCGCCGCGTGAAGATGGGTGGCGAGCGCGTGCTCGCCTACCCGGCGGTGCTTTTTGCGATCGATGAGCAGGCCATCGAGGCGACGGTGTTTCCCGCCGATGGCATCCGTCAGGCGCCGGTGAGCCCGGTGGATGGCAAGCCGATGCGGCGCGCGAATGTCGGCGAGGTCGAGGCGTTGATCGCCGAATCAGCCGCGCTCTGATACCGCGAGGTAATCGCGGCGCGTTGCGCCGGTGTACAGCTGCCGCGGCCGGCCGATGCGCATGGCGGGGTCGGAGATCATCTCCTGCCAGTGGGCGACCCAGCCCACCGTGCGCGCAATCGCGAACATCACGGTGAACATGGAGCGCGGAATGCCGATCGCGCTGTAAATGATGCCGGAGTAGAAATCCACGTTCGGGAAGAGCTTTCTCGCGATGAAGTACTCATCCTTGAGAGCGATCTCCTCAAGGCGTAGCGCAAGCTCAAAGAGCGGATTGTCGGAGCGTCCGAGCGCGGCCAGAACCTTGTGGCACATCGCACGGATGATCTTCGCGCGCGGATCGAAATTCTTGTACACGCGATGGCCGAAGCCCATGAGGCGAAAGTGACTCGATTTGTCCTTCGCCATCGCGAGAAACTTGGGAATATGATCGACCGTACCGATCTGCTCGAGCATGGCGAGCACCGCCTCGTTGGCGCCGCCGTGCGCTGGACCCCACAGCGCCGAGACCCCGGCGGAGATCGCAGCGTACGGATTCGCGCCGGTGCTGCCGGCGAGACGCACCGTCGAGGTACTGGCGTTTTGCTCGTGGTCGGCGTGCAGGATGAAGAGCAGATCAAGCGCCTGCGCCGCCACCGGATCGACCTTGTACGGCTCACACGGCACGGCGAAGAACATTTGCAGCAGATTGCTCGCGTAATCGAGCTCATTGCGCGGATAGACAAACGGCTGGCCGAGCGAGTGCTTATGAGCGGCGGCGGCAATGGTCGGGATCTTCGCGATGATGCGATGCGAGAAGATCTCCCGATGGCGCGGGTTATAGATGTCCATCGTGTCGTGGTAGAACGCCGACATCGACGACACCACTGCCGAGACCATCGCCATCGGATGGGCGTTGTGGTGAAACCCGTTGAAAAAGCGCAACAGGGTCTCGTTGATCATGGTGTGTTGACGGATGCTGCCAGTGAACTCATCCAGCTGTTTCTTGTGCGGCAGATCGCCGTGCAGCACGAGGTAGGCGACCTCCATGAAACTGCTTTTTTCGGCGAGCTGTTCGACCGGGTAGCCGCGGTAGAGGAGCACGCCGGCATCACCATCGACATAGGTGATGCGGCTGTCCGTGCAGGCGGTGGCGCCGAAGCCGGGGTCATACGTGAAGACGCCCAAGTCGCGTTGCAGCGAGGAGATATCCACGACCGACGGACCAATAGTCCCGCAGCGCACGGGTAATTCGGATTTTTTGCCGGAATTCTCGTCCAGCAGCTCGAATTTCGTCTCGGTCATTGCGGCAAGTGCACCCTGATGAAGGCTCGCACAGGAACAAGGGCCCTAAGGCAAGTGCCGATCAGGGATACAGGGTCCGTAGAACGAAATCAAGGCGCGCGCGTGCGCAATGCGAGGTCACTCAAATGACCGCGGCCGCGCGCATGCGCGACGCGTTTGCTTCAGCGCGCGGGAGTCGGTGCGTATTTCTTGCGGAACTTGTCGACGCGGCCGGCGGTGTCGACAATCTTCTGCTTGCCCGTGTAGAACGGATGGCAGTTCGAGCACACCTCGATCTGCAGATCGTGACCCAGCGTCGAGCGCGTCGTGAAAGCATTCCCGCACGCGCACGTTACGGCCATGTCTTTATATTCCGGATGAATCGTGGCTTTCATGAGTCACTCGTCGTACAGGTTGCGGGCGCAAAAAGGGGCGCAAGTCTAGCGGCACAGTGCGGGCTTCTCAAGCGCAATGCAGCGGCGTTGGCGTCGCGAGGGCGCGTCGGTAGATGGCAGATCATTCCCCGGTTCTTTATCCACAGAAGCTGTGCATAAGTCTGTGGACTTCTGCGTTTTTCAAGGTGCGTTTTCCGGCCGAAATTGCATTTTTATTACAATGGCTAATTATTGACCAACCAATTTGTACTTGATTTTTCAATGATTTACGCTCTTCTTATTCAGCGACTTGAGCGGTTTAGCACGTAATTGGCTCATTTGTGGGAGACCCCCGCCCGGGCTGTGCATAAAGGCGGGCATCACCGGCGCCGGTGACGCCTAGCGAACGGTTGACAATGCCGGAAGCTCGCCCGTTACCGTGCTTTGTGGCAAAAATGCCATGAGCGCGTCGTTCAGAAACATGAATCCAAGTGCCGTCGGGCGGCATCTGCCTGCATCGAGCTCGAGAAGTCCGCGCTGCGCAAGATCGGCAGCCACCCGGGCGACCGTATGCCAGGGCAGCCCGGTGCGGGCCTCAAAGGAGTCGATCGGAAAACCCTCAAAAAGACGCAATGCGTTCAGCATGAACTCGAACGGCAGATCGCGCGCGGCAACGCTGGAACGCGTGAGTGCGCGCGGCGCGCCCGCCATGTAGCGCCGCGGTTCGCGCCATTGCACGGTGCGCACAATTGCCGCGCTGCCGGGCGAGCTCAACTTGCCATGTGCACCGGCACCGATTCCCAGGTAATCGCCAAATCTCCAATAATTGAGGTTGTGCTGGCACTGGAAGCCTGAGCGCGCATAGGCGGATATCTCGTACTGCGCAAAGCTCGCCTCCTTGAGGCGGCGCTGGCATGCCTCAAGGATCTGCGCCGCGCCATCATCGCTTGGCACATTAGGCGGCTGCGCGGCGAACACGGTGCCCGCCTCAATCGTCAGCTGATAATGCGACAGGTGCGTGGGGGTGAGTGCGAGTGCCTCGTCAATATCATGCAATGCGCCGGCGACATCCTGGCCGGGAAGTGCGTACATGAGATCAATATTGAAGTTTGAAAGGCCCGCGGCATGTAGCTCCGCCGCGGCCCTTTGGGTCTCCGCCACGGAGTGAATGCGGCCGAGAGCGTTGAGCTGCGCTTGATCGAAGCTCTGTGCTCCCAACGACACCCGGTTGATCCCGGCGGCGCGATATTCAGCGAACCGGCCGCGCTCGACCGTGCCGGGATTGGCCTCGAGCGTGACTTCGGCATCGGCCGCGATATTAAGGTGCCGGTGCGCCGCGCCCAATATGCGCGCGATCCCTTCAGCCGAGAACAAACTCGGCGTGCCGCCGCCCAGGAATACGGACAGCACGCGGCGCCCCGCAACTTCCCCGCGCTGGGACGCAAGATCCCGCTCCAAAGCCTCGAGGTACTGTTTCTCGGGAAGCTCATCCTTGAGCGCATGCGAATTGAAATCACAATACGGACACTTCTTCACGCACCACGGGAAGTGCATGTAGAGCGCGAGCGGCGGTGCGCATTGCATGGCAGCTGCGCTCATCAGTCAACCGCTGCGCGCAGTTGTGCGACGAGGGCGCGCAACGCAAGCGCCCGATGACTCACTACATTCTTTTCGCCGGCAGAAAGTTCCGCCGCGGTGCGCTCCTGACCTGCTGGGATAAATATCGGGTCATAGCCGAAACCGCCGGTACCGCGCGGAGCTTGCGCGATGTTCCCCTGCCATGAGCCGGCGGCGATGATGGGCTCAGTATCCCTGGCGTCGCGCACGAATGCGATGACACAGCGATAGCGGGCGCCACGTGCCGCGGCCGGCACGCTCGACAGCGCGGCGAGCATCTTCTTAACATTGTCGCGATCCTGCGCGGCATCGCCTGCGTAGCGCGCGGAGCGCACGCCGGGAACGCCACCCAAGGCGTCAACTTCGATCCCCGAGTCATCGGCAATCGCGGGCAAAGCGCGCTGCCCCGCGGCATAGCGCGCCTTGAGCAGGGCGTTTTCGAGAAAAGTTGCGCCGCTCTCGGGCGGCGATTCGATGCCGAGCGCCTGCTGCGGCGTCAAATCAAAACCGAGCGGAGCCAAAAGCGCTGCGAGTTCAGCCAACTTACCGGAATTTGCGCTCGCGAGGATCACGCGCCGACCCTTCACGGTGGCGCGGCATCCAGGCTCTGCGCCTGCAGCACGAACAGCTGGGCGATGCCGGCGGAGGCGAGATTCAAGAGCGCATCGAGCTCGTGGCGCCGGAACGCATGGCCTTCAGCGCTGCCCTGTACTTCGATGAAAGCGCCGCCGTTGTTCATAACGACGTTCATGTCGGTCTCAGCCTGCGAGTCCTCGGCGTAGTCAAGATCGAGCACGGCTGCTCCTGCGACAATGCCGACCGATATGGCCGCAACCTGTCCGTGCAGCGGACTTGCACTGATCACGCGTCGCCGCACGAGCCGCTCGCAGGCCTGTGCAAGAGCAACGTACGCTCCGGTGATCGCGGCCGTGCGCGTCCCGCCGTCCGCCTGCAGCACATCACAATCGAGCGTCACGGTACGCTCGCCGAGCGCCTTCAAATCAACGACTGCGCGCAGCGCGCGACCGATGAGGCGCTGGATCTCCTGAGTTCTGCCGCTCTGTTTGCCGCGCGCCGCCTCGCGCGGACTCCTCGAGTGCGTGGCACGCGGCAACATGCCGTATTCCGCCGTTACCCATCCCTGGCCTTTGCCGCGCAGAAAATGCGGCACGCCATCTTCCACACTGGCGGTGCACAGCACCTGGGTCTCGCCACACTCGATGAGTACCGAGCCTTCAGCATGCTTGCCGAAGCGGCGCGTCAACTGCACGCTGCGCAACTGATCGGCATTGCGCCCACTCGGCCGTGTGCTCATAAGATCGCGCGCTCCTTAGATTTCAATCGCCGAGCCAGCGCAGCGCGGCAGCGGAGGTGTTGTCGCTGCCCGCGCCAGCGCGCGCCACCGCGAGTTCCCCCAACGCCAATAGCGAATCGCGCAACGTCGCTCCCGGGACCTCAAAGCGCTGCGTCATCTCGGTGTCGCGCAAAGCGCCCCACAGGCCATCGGTGCACACGAGAAATACGTCGCCGGGCTCGACCAGTTGCCGCGGCGTGATCGACATGTCCGGCAGAATCGGATCGCCGCCGATACACGATTCAACGAAATTACGCATCGGATGCATCTGCACCTGCTCAACGGTGATGAGCCCTTCGCGCAACAGCAGTTCAACGTGACTGTGGTCGCGGGTGCGCGCGATCAGCGCCCCGTCACGCATATGGTAGATGCGACTGTCGCCAATGTGCGCCCACCAAGCCGAGCCCTGTTGCACGATGCACACCGCGCAGGTCGCGCGCGGGCGCTGCTCGAGCGGCAAATGGGCGCCAATCCTGACGACCTCTTCATGGGCCCGACCGAGCGTCATATGCAGAAAGCCGAGTGGATCGAACAGCGGTTGCGGGGTGTGCCAGAAGCTCTCGAGCAACACGCGCTGCGTGACTTCCGCAGCGCGGGCGCCGTCGGCGTGCCCGCCCATGCCGTCGACCACCAGGAGAAGGGCTGCGTGTTCTGCCACCGCCACCGTTGCCCTATCCTGGTTCTCTTCGCGCGCCCCGAGAAGGCTGATATCGGCGTACTCGACCTTCAAGAAGCCGCCTTAGCATCTGTTAGACTAGGGGCGAGTCTATATCCCCCGGCAGTTGAGCGTAAGGCGTAGAACTGCGCCCGCCCCGCGCAGCAAGACCCCCGACATGATCACGAGCATGACCGGATTCGCTCGCCGCGAGGCTGCAGGCCCCTGGGGCACACTTGTGTGCGAGCTGCGCAGCGTGAACCATCGCTTCCTTGAGAGTGGCTTCCGGCTGCCCGATGAGCTGCGCGCAGCGGAGCCGGAACTGCGGCAGTGCCTGATGCGCGAACTCAAACGCGGCAAAGTCGACTGCACAATCAGCTTGCGTTCGGCGCAAGGCGCACAGAACGCGCTCGAACTCGACGCCGAAGCCCTCGAGCGTCTGCTCGCGCGCGTGCGCGAGCTCGCCAGCGCCTTTCCCGCCCAGCACACAGTCAACCTGCTCGATTTCCTGCGCTGGCCAGGAATCATCCGCGACAACAGCGCCGCCGGCGAAGATCTGCAGGGCGTCGCAAAAGCGCTGGTGATTGAGACACTCACGGAACTTGTGGCGGCGCGCACCCGCGAGGGCGAACGGCTGCGTGAGCTCATTGAACAACGCTGTACGGGCCTTGCAAATTTGGTCACGCAAGTGCGCACGCGCTTGCCTGAGGTGCGGCAGCGGGTGCGCACGCGGCTCGATGAGCGCATCAAGGAACTGACCGTGCAGGTTGACCAGGAGCGACTCGAGCAGGAGCTCGCGCTCTTGCTGCAGCGACTCGATGTTGACGAAGAGCTTGACCGGCTATGCGGGCATATTGATGAGATTCGCCGCGCCACGAAAGGATCAGAGCCTGCTGGTCGGCGGCTCGACTTTCTGATGCAGGAACTCAACCGCGAAGCCAATACGCTGTCGTCAAAATCCCAGGATCTGGAGACGACGCGCGCGGCGGTCGAGATGAAAGTGATCATCGAGCAGATGCGCGAACAGGTGCAGAACGTCGAATAGCGTATTCTGCTGTCTGCCCGTGACCGGCGTATTCCAATGAGCGCCAATACTCGTTTATGGGAAAGTTCGCCCTTAGGCGGGCGAAAACATCAAGTCTCGCCCCCACGGTTGTCCGCTTGACTTGCGAGATCTGACGCCGCAAAGGCGTTCACGCCGGGCCGCTGCGGGGTCGCGCGCCGCCAGTTGCAGTCGAGTCTACAATCGGCTAACGGCATCGCGCTTGCGCGCTGACGCGTGTGCTCACGCAACTCTCTTGGTCTTCGACGCGAGTATCGAAGTGCCTGAGGCTCGAATACGCTGATACATCGCGTCCGGCGCCAAATCGATACCGCCCGGCCACGTTAGTGCGCCGCATTCAAGGTAGACCTTAGAGAACACCTTCTCATCGCACAGCGCGTCGAACCCATCACCGAGAGGCCCCTGCGACAGGCGAGGAGCGAGGTCCGCGATTCCAGATGTGCCGTCGGCGAACCCAACCTCGACCTTGTAGTTCGGCAACACTTTGAAACGAATGATGGACCAGACTGCCACGGCGATTACTCCAAGGGATCAATGGGAACCGCCGGAACCGGTATTTGACATCGTTCCCAGTTCTTCATGAGCTCGTCCTTGTGAAGAGACGCCCATTCTACGACCAGCGCGTGAGCGCGACGAGGTAGAGAGCCGTTGATGATGTCCAGTGTCATTATGTTGTACTGCGCCTCGTGCTCGCCGTAAAGCGCATGAAAATGCGGCGGTGGGTGATCATCCCAGTACATTCGAATGAGGATCCCGAAGAATTCGCTGATCGTCGGCATGCGAGCATTTTAGGCCGCGCGCTTAGTCGGAGACTAGACCGGAATCTAGGCATTATTTCCTATAATGATCTCGCCGGTGCTCTTAGCGTCGACCTGGGCGATTTATCGCGTTGCATCGCGTTGTAGTTCGAAGTGGGCGACTCGTTCGATGTAGCTAAGCGCGTAGTTAGCTGCATGACGGTAGGATGATAATGTTTTATATTCAGCAACTTACACCCAATCCGCCCGAGCCGGTGCAGAGCGTGGAGTAGTTGGAATGAAACCCAAGGGCGATCCCGGTCATATTCTGCAAATCGGCATGGGCTTTTGGGCTTCAAAGACCCTGTTGTCGGCGGTGGAACTTGGGCTTTTCACTCTTCTTGCTGCGGGCCCGATGGCAGCCCCGCAGATTGCCGCCCGATTAGGTCTGCACCCGCGCAGCTTGTACGATTTCCTCGACGCGCTCGTGTCCCTCGGAATCCTGGCGCGCGCTGGCGACGGACCGACGGCCCAATACAGCAACACCGCGGAGGCTGCGTCCTTTCTCGATAAGAACAGCGTTGCCTATGTTGGCGGCATTCTGGAAATGGCGAACGATCGCCTGTATCGCTTCTGGGGCGACCTCACGACCGCTCTTAAAACCGGTCAGCCGCAGAACGAGCTTAAGACCGGCAAAGGCAGTCCATTCGCAATCCTCTACGCGGACTAGCAACGGCTTGAGCAGTTCCTGCGCGCCATGCAGGGGGCCCAGCTTGGCAGCTTTATGGTGCTCGTCTCCAAAGTTGATCTCTCGCGCTATGCGACCTTTTGCGACGTAGGAGGCGCGAACGGCGCTCTTGCGAGCGTGGTTGCGCGCGCGTTTCCGCGCCTACGTTGCAAATCGTTCGATCTGGCGCCGGCCACCAAGGTCGCAGCCCGCAACGTCGCCGCCGCCGGGCTTACCGAACGCATTGAGACGGTGGCGGGTGATTTCTTCAAGGACGATCTGCCGCGGGCGGATGTCATTATCATGGGCAACATCCTTCACGACTGGGACGAGGAGCAGAAGAAGGCGCTGATCGCCAAGGCCTACGCCGCGGTAAACCCTGGCGGCCTTTTCATCGCAATCGAAAATGTCATCGACGACGCGCGCCGCAAAAACACTTTCGGCCTCCTAATGTCGCTCAATATGCTGATCGAGGTCCCGGGCGGCTTTGACTATACCGGCGCGCAGTTCAACGCCTGGTGCAAGGAAGCCGGCTTCAAGCGCACCAAGGTTGTTCCACTTGCTGGTCCGACGAGCGCGGCGATCGCCTATAAATGAGTACCGGCTTCGTGATAAACGGCTCTGCAGCCGCAGTCACATGTCGAAGCATTCGAGCCTATGGCTCCTTGATACTATGAAAGGCGATCGCACACTCTTTACGACCGCCGAGGGCATCGAGCGCCTTTGGGAAGTGTCGACACCCTTACTGAAAGCAGCGCCGCCCGTGCGTCTCTATGCTCCGGGCTCGTGGGGGCCGAATGCGATTCATCAGCTGGTCGCGCCGCGTGCCTGGCGACTGCCGTTCGAGCGGGTCTGGCGAGACCCGAACCGTGTAGGCAGCTGATGTGCGCCAATCGCGCGCGACATTTATCTGCGTCGAGTTGACATCGGAGGACCAAGACCTGAACCCCGCAGGTGCGGACAATTGATTTGCTTTATGCGCGTCAGCGCGGGGTCATCGGAGTCCATCCGTTCATACCTGGGCTGCAGCAATGACGCTGACGAAGTCTTAGAATTTGCCGGCGCGGAGGTGCGTTGTGCCCGTGCCAGCTGTCGCAGACGACATGCGCAAGCGCCTTTTGGCAGCGGTGCTTTGGTTCTCCATTGCGGTCGCATCGCTTTTGAGCATTGCGCATGCGACCGAAGCGCCCCACTGCACGCTGCGACAACTGGGATCCATCGATCTTACGGTCCACGATCGGTGCGCTAGGTAATATGTATTTTCGGATGCAGCTCGATGGCAAGCCTATTGAGGCCACGCTTGGCAGCGGGGATATACTCACATCGCTTTGTGCCAACGTGGCAAAGAGACTATATGACTGGACAATCATTCGTCTGGGATCGAACTTGCAACTGCTGCTTCGGGAAAAGCGACGGCGCAGTTTCGCGCGAAGAATCTCAGTGTTGAAGGTCTGAGCATAGCTAGCGTGCGCATTGTGTTGGTTGAGCGCGACGGCGGCGGTTGCGTGATCACTACACGGCAAGGCGCCACGGGAATTGCGAATTGCGGCGCGTTGCCGCTACGTCTCGGGCTGAATGTCCTCAGTAAGCTGCACCTTTATCTCGCCATTAGGGAAAAGGTCCTGTATTTCACAGCTGCCGACGCTACGAAATAGCGTGCAGGTGTTGCTGTAACTGGGTTCTGCATCGAGCGCCTCCATTCTTTTATTTCACCGGACTTCACCGATCACGCCCTGTCAAGGGCTCGCCTGGACGGCTTCGTATAGAAAGGACCATCTCGCCTTTTCTGCCCTTAAAAATAACTGCGTTAGCGCGGCCGCTTGCGATCCTGATGTTCCACTGTGGCGATTTGCAGCAGCGTCAGCCGCTTCGCACTATTATTCCCTGCTGAAGCTTTCAGCGCCACGAAGCTTACAAACCGACAACGCCGCGCTACGCTCGGAACGCTCGAGCAACGGTGGCGATCGAAAGCCACGCGAGGATTCGTCAAGGGCATGCCATCACTGATTGAAGAACTCCGCGCCGCGATCGGCACTGACAACGTGCTGACCGCGCGTGAGGCGTGCGTCGCATTTGAGTGCGACGGTCTCACCGCGTATCGACATGTGCCGGATGTCGTCGTGTTGCCTGCGAGCGCCGCGGAAGTACAAGCTGTGATGTCAATCTGCCATCGCCTGCGTGTGCCTGTCGTCGCGCGTGGTGCCGGCACCGGCCTCTCCGGCGGCAGCTTGCCGGTTGCAGGTGCCGTGCTGCTGGTGCTCGCGCGACTCAACGAGATCCTCGAATTGAGCCCGCGGCGGCGTCTCGCGCGTGTGCAGCCGGGTGTTACCAATCTCGCCATTTCAAAAGCTTGTGCTGCTCACGATCTTTTCTATGCGCCCGACCCGTCGTCGCAGATCGCCTGCACGATCGGCGGCAACGTGGCCGAGAACTCAGGTGGAGTGCATTGCCTGAAATACGGCATCACGCTGCACAATATTCTTGAGATCAAAGTCGTAAGCGCCGCGGGCGAGCTCCTTGTTCTCGGATCCGAAATGGGCGACGCACCGGGCTACGCTGTTGCTGCGCTCCTCACAGGCTCCGAAGGCATGCTCGGCGTCATCGTCGAGGTGACCGTGAAGCTTCTGCCGCGACCGGAACGAGTCGAGCTTCTGCTCGGCGCTTTCGACAACATCGACGCCTGCGCCCGTGTGGTTGGCGACATCATTTCCGCGGGCATCATTCCAGCGGGGCTTGAAATGATGGACGGGGCCGCGATCTGCGCAGCCGACGCGTTCGCCAAATGCGGCTACCCGACTGACGCGCAGGCGCTCCTCCTGTGCGAAATCGACGGCAACCGTGCCGATGTCGGCCAGCAGCTAGAGCGCGTCATGAACGTCATGCAGGCTGCCGGCGCGACCCACCTGCGCGTGGCAGCCGATGCCGCCGAGCAGCTGCGCATGTGGTCCGGCCGCAAGTCGGCTTTTCCCGCCGTGGGGCGTTTGGCGCCCGACTACTACTGCATGGATGGGACGATTCCCAGGCGGCGCCTGCCCGAAGTGCTGCGCGAAATCGCGGCGCTGTCAGCCGAATTCAAACTCCCGATCGCGAATGTATTCCATGCCGGCGACGGCAATCTGCATCCGCTCATCATGTTTGATGCCGGCAAACCCGGCGAGCTGCATCGTGCTGAAGAGTGTGGCAGCCGCATCCTTGAGCTGTGCGTGGCGGTGGGCGGCACCGTGACCGGAGAACACGGCGTCGGTGTGGAGAAGCTTGGACCCATGTGCAAGCAGTTCAGCGCCGCTGAGCTGCAAATGTTTCACGCCGTCAAACATGCGTTTGATCCGTTCGGACTTTTGAATCCCGGCAAAGCCGTGCCGACTCTGGCGCGCTGCGCGGACTACGGCGCGCTGCGCGTGCACGGCGGGCAGCAGCCGTTTCCCCATCTGCCGCGGTTTTGAGGCTATGGAGCGCGACGCGACCGAAGAACTTGGCGAGCGCGTGCGCGCGGCGGCGGCCGCGCGCACGGCGCTTAGGATTTGCGGCTCAGGCTCGAAAGCATTTTACGGCCGCCCGGTTCGCGGCGAGCCGCTCACGCTCACCGATCACGTCGGCATCATCGATTACGATCCGCAGGAACTGGTGTTGACGGCGCGCAGCGGCACAGCACTTGGCGGGATTGAGGCCCTGCTTGCGAAGTCCGGCCAGTACCTGCCCTTCGAGCCGCCGCATTTTGGACCGGCGGCAACCTTCGGCGGCACGATTGCCTGTGGCTTGGCGGGACCCGCGCGTGCGAGCGCCGGTCCGATGCGTGATTTCGTGCTCGGCGTGCGCGTGCTCACAGGCGCAGGAGAAGTCCTTAGGTTCGGCGGGCGCGTAATGAAGAATGTCGCAGGCTACGATGTTACGCGCCTCATGGTCGGCGCACTGGGCACTCTCGGGGTGCTCCTTGAAATTTCGCTCAAAGTCCTGCCGCAAGCGCCAGGACAACTGACGCTGACGTTTGAGCTGGATGCCGCGCAGGCGGTCGAACGCATGAACGACTGGGCACTGACGCCAATTCCGGTGTCGGCAACCTGCTGGGTCGAACGCAGGCTCTTTGTGCGCCTGCAAGGCTCGGCGGCGGCGCTCAGCGAAGCCCGGCAACGTCTGGGCGGCGAGGAGCTGCCGGCGGCGGCTAACTTCTGGCAGAGCATCAAAGAGCACACACATCCTTTCTTTGCACATGCAGCCAACTTATGGCGGCTATGCGTGCCGGCCGAAAGCCCGCCGCTCGACGTGCTCGGGCGCACGCTCATCGAGTGGACGGGCGCGCAGCGCTGGATCGTCCCCGCCGATGCGAATATTGATCTGCACGCGACGAGCGCGCTCGCCGGAGGGTTTGCCACGCGTTTTCGCGCCGTCGAAGCACGCGCTGAAATCTTCTCGCCGCTGCCTGCCGCGCTCATGCAAGTGCATCGCGAGCTTAAGAGGACATTTGATCCGCAGGCGATTCTCAATCCCGGCCGGCTGTATGCGGATCTTTGACTGTGCATACTGAGCTTGCACCCGATCTTGCCGCGACGATCCGCGCCGAGCGTGCAAAGGCCATCGTCGGCGCTTGCGTACATTGCGGTTTCTGCAATGCCACCTGCCCGACGTATCAGCTCTTGGGAAACGAACTCGATGGCCCGCGCGGACGCATCTATCTTATCAAGCAGATGCTCGAGGGCGCGCCCGCCTCGCGCGTGACGGCGACACACCTTGACCGCTGTTTGACCTGCCGCGCCTGCGAGACCACCTGTCCTTCCGGAGTCAAGTACGGCGAGTTGGTAGACATCGGACGGCAAATGATCGAGGAGAAACCGATTCGCACTCCGGGCGAGCGCTTCGTGCGCTGGGCGCTCGGGGCGGCGCTCTCGCGGCGTTCCGTCTTCGGCAGTCTGCTGCGCACCGGTCAGTGGCTGAGGCCGCTCCTGCCGAAGACGCAAGCCGAGCGCATTGCCGCGCGCGCGCCGCTCACTCCTACCCCTGCGCCGCGCCACGCGCGCAAGATGGTGCTGCTGCAGGGGTGCGTGCAGCCGGCGCTTGCGCCTAATATCAATGCCGCAGCGAGCCGCGTGTTCGATCGCCTCGGCGTATCACTCGTGACGGTCGCGGAGGAAACTTGCTGTGGCGCATTGAGTCATCATTTGGACGCGAGCGAGCGCGCTCTCAAGCAGGCACGTCGCAATGTGGACGTCTGGACGCGGCTCTTGGATAGCGGCATTGAGTCGATCGTGATGAGCGCCAGCGGCTGCGGGGTAATGGTAAAAGACTATGGCGAGCTCTTGCGTCATGATGAAGCGTACGCGGCGCGCGCCAAGCGCGTGAGCGCGGCGACGCGCGATCTGTGCGAGGTGCTCGCAGTGAGTAACATCGCTGCCATTGCTGGAAACAGCCCTCGCGGACGTGGTCGGCGCGTCGCCTGGCAATCTCCTTGCACGCTGCAGCACGGACAGAAGCTTACAGACCGCGTTGAACCACTCCTTGAGGCCGCCGGGTTTTCTCTCACTCCGATTCGCGATGCGCATCTGTGCTGCGGTTCGGCGGGTACTTATTCGCTCCTGCAACGCGAGCTTGCCGTGCGCCTCAGAAGCGTCAAGCTCGGCACTTTGCAGGAGGCGGGGCCCGAGGTCATCGCGACCGCCAATATAGGCTGCCTGCAGCACCTCCGGGTGGCAGCCGACGTGCCGGTCAAACACTGGATCGAGCTCATCGACGAGGCGAGCGCGCCATGAATAACTCAAGCCCTGAGAAGAGCGCGCCGCGCGGCCGCCTGTTCGTCGTCGCCGCTCCATCGGGTGCGGGGAAGACTTCGCTCGTGAAGGCGCTCCTCAAACGGCGGCCGCAATTGCGCCTGTCGGTATCGCATACCACAAGAAAGCCGCGACCGACTGAAGCCGAAGGCCGCGAGTACTTCTTCGTGGCCGTCGACAAGTTCCGCGAGTTGGCTCACGACCAGCAGTTCCTTGAGCACGCGCAGGTGTTCGACAATCACTACGGCACCGGCCGGGCGCCGGTCGAAGCCGATCTTGCGCAGGGCCGCAGCGTGATTCTCGAGATCGATTGGCAGGGCGCCCGCCAGGTACGGGCATCGCTGCCGGAATGCGTGACGATTTTCATCCTGCCTCCTTCGCGCGGCGCTCTTGAGAAGCGCCTGCGCGACCGCAGGACCGAATCCGATGCCGCCATCGCCCGTCGCCTCGCCGACGCCGTGGGAGATATGTCGCACTGGAATGAATTCGATTACGTGGTGGTGAATGATGTTTTCGACCGGGCGCTCGAGGAGCTGACCCGCATCGTCGACTCGAAAGGGGAGGCATTGCGCGCGCATCGGCCGGCGCTCATACCTCTTCTTGCCGAGTTACTGGCCTGAGTCCCGCCGCATAGCTTATAGTGATAGACCTTTCGCGCCCTTCGGCGCTCATTTTCAAAGCGTTAAACCATGGCCCGAATTACTGTCGAAGACTGCCTGCACAATGTCGAGAACCTCTTCCAGCTCGTGCTGCTGGCCTCGCAGCGCGCGCGACGGCTCGCCAACGGCGCCGAGCCCACGCTTGCGTGGGAGAACGACAAGGCGACCGTGGTCGCCCTGCGCGAGATCGCAGCCGGCAACATCACCGCCGAAATGCTCCGCGAGCCTGAGCCGCCGGCTCCCGCTTCGGTGCCCGATATGGAGCATCAGTCAACGTTCCGGGCCCCGCAGTTCGGCCTCGGAGACTGATCTCCTCCGCAACGCGCCTATGGACTACGCGTCTTCGCTCCTGGGACTGCTCCCCGGCGGAAGGCGCACGCCGGGACTGAAGGAACTCATCGCCAGCGTTGAGTCTTACCTTCCGCCCGAACAGGTGGAACGCATCCGCGACGCCGCGGAGTTCGGCGCCTCGGCCCATAAGGGCCAGAAACGCCTCTCCGGCGAACCCTATATCGCCCACCCGGTTGCGGCGGCCGCCATTCTCGCGGATCTGCATCTTGATCCCGACACGATCATCGCGGCGATCCTGCACGACGTCATCGAGGACACGCCCACTCCCAAGGACCAACTCGCGGCGCGCTTCGGCGCAGACGTCGCCGAGCTCGTCGACGGCGTCACCAAGCTCGACCAGATCAAATTCAAAAGCCGCGAGGAGGCGCAGGCGGAGAGCTTCAGAAAGATGCTGCTCGCGATGGTGCGCGATCTGCGCGTCATCCTCGTGAAGCTCGCCGATCGCACGCACAACATGCGCACGATCGAGGCGATGGTGCTGCCGCGGCGCCGCGCGATCGCGCGTGAAACCATTGACATCTATGCGCCGATCGCCGAGCGCCTGGGGCTCTACAACATCAAGCTCGAGCTTGAGGACTTGGGGTTTCGCGCGCTCTATCCGCAGCGCTACCGCGTGCTCGAGCGGGCGTTGAAGCGGGCGCGCGGCAATCAAAAAGAGTTTCTGCAGAAGATCGAGCGGCAGCTGCAGGCTGCGCTTCTGAAGAACTCCAGTGCCGCGCGCGTGGAGCGGCGCGAGAAGCATCTCTACAGCATCTATAAGAAGATGCGCAGAAAGCGCGTGCTCCTTTCTGAAATCGTCGATGTTTACGGGCTGCGCGTCATCGTCGACAACGTCGACACCTGTTATCGCGCAGTAGGCTGGGTGCACGGCGTCTTCAAGCCCATGCCGAACCGTTTCAAGGATTACATCGCAATCCCGCGCGTCAACGGCTACCAGTCGCTGCATACGACGCTGTTCGGTCCGAACGGCATTCCGCTCGAGGTGCAGATCCGCACCGAGGACATGCACCGCGTTGCCGAGTCGGGAATCGCGGCACATTGGAAATATAAGAGTGGCGGCGATATGGAGAGCATGCAGCAGGAGCGGGCGCACGAGTGGCTCTCGCACTTGGTGGCGCTGCAGGAAGGCGGCAGCTCCGAAGAGTTCCTCGAGAGCGTGAAGGTCGACCTCTTTCCGGACAAGGTTTATGTGTTCACGCCGCGCGGCGCGATCCTGCGTCTGCCTAGCGGCTCGACCGTTGTCGACTTCGCCTACGCCGTCCACACAGATGTGGGCAACCGCTGCGTGGCCGCCAAGATCGACCGGCGCCTGACGCCGCTGCGCAGCGTGCTGCGCAATGGCCAGACCATCGAGATCATCACGGCGAAGGGCGCCATGCCCAATCCCTCATGGGTGAATTTCGTGGTGACGGCGAAAGCCAGAAGCGCGATCCGCCACCATTTGAAGAGCTTGAGGAGAACCGAGGCGATTGCACTCGGACAACGCCTGCTCGATCAGGCGTTGGGAGAATTTACCCTGTCGTTGAAGGATGTGGCGGCGGCGTCGTTGCAGGCCGCATTGGGCGAGCTTGGCATGACGGACCTCGACGAGCTCTACGAGAAAGTGGGCCTGGGCGAACGGCTCGCGCCGCTCGTCGCGCGGCGGCTGCTGCCGGTCGGGCCGGCGCGGGACGGCTCCGGCGCGCCGCTGCCGCTTGCCATCGCCGGCGCCGAAGGTTTGCTCGTCACCTCCGCGCGCTGCTGCTTTCCGATTCCCGATGATCCGATCTTTGCCTTCCTATCGAGCGGCCGCGGCATCGTGATCCATCGGGAGACCTGCGTGAACGTCGAGGACTACCGCAAACACCCGGAAAAGTGGCTGCCGGTCACCTGGCAGAGCGCCACGGATCGGCACTTCAGCTCCGAGATCCGCATCGACGCCGCCAATCGCACCGGCGTGCTGGCGGCAGTGGCCGCGGCGATTGCCAGCACCGACACCAACATTGATCATGTGTCGGTCGAGACGCGCGACAGCGACATCTCGATACTCTTATTTGAGATTAAGGTACGCGATCGCAAGCACCTAGCTCGCATCGTGCGCATGATCCGCCGCATGCCCGACGTGCGGCGCGTTACGCGCACCATCGCAGCCCACGCTCGCGGCCATCAGCACGCGCGACCCTTGGCATAAGTCATCACGCATAATAGAAGCAGGCACTTCATGACCCAGACGAGAAAGACCATCCATACACCGGCCGCACCGCAGGCGATTGGCAGCTATTCCCAGGCGGTGCGCGTCGGCGACACTGTGTACCTCTCGGGCCAGATCCCGCTCGACCCCACGACCATGCAGCTCGTCGCGGGCGATATCCACGCGGAAATCCGCCGCGTGTTTGACAACCTTGCCGCGGTCGCCGCGGCTGCCGGCGGCTCGCTTGCGCATGCCGTGAAGCTCACCGTGTATCTCACCGACATGGCGCTGTTCGCCGCCGTCAGCGAAGTCATGGGGAATTATTTCAGCGCGCCCTATCCGGCGCGCGTCACCGTCGGTGTCGCGCAGCTGCCGCGCGGCGCGCGCGTTGAAATCGAGGCCATCCTGCATCTTGGCTGATATCGCCATGAGCCACGCCGCGCGCGCGGAGCAGCGGCCGGTCACGGCGCTGCCCGGTGTGGGCGCGGCGTTGGCCGAGCGCCTTGCACGCCTGGGCGTGACGCAGGTGCAGGACCTGCTCTTTGTTCTGCCGCTGCGCTACGAGGATCGCACCCGCATCGCCCCGCTCGGTACGCTTCTGCCCGGGATGCGCGCGGCGGTCGAAGCTGAAGTGCAGCTTGCCGAAGTGCTGTACAGAAAGCGCCGTCAGCTGGTCGCGCGCATTGGCGACGGCTCGGGGTTTCTTACGCTGCGCTTCTTCTACTTTTCGCATGCACAGCAGCAGGGACTGGCGCGCGGCACGCGCGTGCGCTGTTTCGGCGAGGTTCGCCGCGGACCCTTCGGGCTTGAGATGGTGCATCCGGAATATCGCCGTCTCGGCGCAGAGCCCGCGCCTCTCGAGGAATGCCTGACACCCATTTACCCCGGCACCGAAGGCGTCGCCCAGGGACGGCTGCGCGGGCTTATCGCGCAGGCGTTGCGTGAGCTTGAGACAGCCGCCGTGCGCGACTGGATCCCGCCGCAGATTCTGGCACCGCTCGGGCTGCCGCCATTGAAGGAGGCGCTCGCGTATATGCATCGGCCGCCCCGCCAGGTGCGGCTCGAGGAGTTCGCCGCCGGCCGCCATCCGGCGCAGCGGCGGCTTGCATTTGAGGAGTTACTTGCGCATCACTTGAGCCTGAAGCTCATGAAGCGTGCCGTGCAGATGGATCCGGCATCAACCCTCGATGACCCTGCTCGGCTTGCGGAGCACTTCCTTGAAGCGCTGCCGTTTCGATTGACGGGCGCGCAACTGCGCGCCTTCCGCGAAGTTGATGCGGATCTCACCGCCGGCCGCCCGATGCTGCGGCTGTTGCAGGGCGATGTCGGTTGCGGCAAGACGATCGTCGCGGCGGCCGGCGCCGCACGTGCCGCGGGCAGCGGCTTGCAGGCCGTGCTCATGGCGCCCACGGAGTTACTGGCCGAGCAGCACTGGCGAAATTTTCGCGACTGGTTTCATCCGCTCGGGATGCCGGTGGCGCTGGTCTCGGGCTCGCAGCCCGCGCGCGCGCGCAAGAATGCGCTTGCCGCTATCGCCGCGGGTGAGGTGCGCCTGATCGTTGGTACGCACGCGCTCTTTCAGGAAGGCATCGATTTCGCGCAGCTCGCTCTCGTCATCGTTGACGAGCAGCATCGCTTCGGCGTGCAGCAACGGCTGCGGCTGCAGGAGAAGGGCAAAAAGCACGGCTTCTTTCCGCATCAGCTCATCATGACGGCGACGCCCATTCCGCGCACACTTGCGATGACGGCGTTTGCCGACCTCGACATTTCCGTGATCGATGAGCTGCCGCCGGGGCGCACGCCCGTGAAAACCGTCGTCATGCCGGAACAGCGCAGGAACGAGATCGTGATGCGCATCCGCGATGCCTGTCGAGCCGGCAGCCTCGCCTATTGGGTGTGTCCGCTCATCGACGAGTCAGACGAATTGCGCGCGCAGGCGGTCGAGGAGAGTGCGGCGCTGCTCGCGGCGGCGTTGCCGGACGTGCGCGTCGGCATGATACACGGCCGCATGCCCGGAGCGCAGAAGGATGCAGCGATGGCGGCCTTCAAGGCGGGCAAGATCCAATTATTGGTCGCGACGACCGTCATCGAAGTGGGTGTGGACGTGCCGGATGCCACGCTCATGGTGATTGAGAACGCCGAGCGCATGGGTCTTTCCCAGTTGCATCAGCTGCGCGGTCGCGTGGGACGCGGCCAGGGCGCGAGTAGCTGCGTGCTCCTGTATCGCGCGCCGCTGTCGGAACTGGCGCGCGCGCGCCTGCAGGTCATCCGCGAGACGTTCGATGGTTTTCAGATTGCGCAGCGCGATCTTGCGCTGCGCGGTCCGGGAGAACTTCTGGGCACCCGGCAGACGGGCCTTGCGCAACTGCGGGTGGCGGATCTGGCGCGCGATGCTGATCTCCTGCCACGTGTGCAGGAAGCCGCAGAGCTGATGTTGAGAGCCTACCCCGAGCACGTCGCGCCGCTTACCACCCGTTGGACCGGCGCGGGTGAGAGGTATGCACGCGTTGGATAGCGTCGCGCCGGCGCAGGCGCCGCTCATGCACCGCCTCGGCCGCCGGCTCGAGGAGTATCTGCGCCTCATGCGGCTGCACCGGCCGATTGGGATCTGGCTGCTGTTGTGGCCGACTCTCTGGGCGCTGTGGGTGGCGGGCAACGGCCGTCCCGATCCGAAGGTGCTCTTGGTGTTCGTGCTCGGCGTGACGGTGATGCGCTCGGCCGGTTGCATCGTCAACGATTTTGCCGATCGCAACGTCGATCCGTACGTTAAGCGCACGCGCGAGCGGCCGCTCGCGGCGCGACGCGTGACGCCCGCCGAAGCTCTGGTGCTGTTTGCATGTTTGAGCGCCGCGGCCTTGTGGCTCGTCACGCGGCTCGATGCTTTCACTCTGCGGCTTGCCTGCATCGGCGCGGCGCTCACGGTGTCCTATCCCTTTCTGAAGCGCTTCTTTGCGCTGCCGCAGCTGTACCTGGCGCTGGCGTTCAGCTGGGGTGTGCCGATGGCGTTTGCAGCACTGGTGGGCTCATTGCCGCGGGCGGCCTGGATGATGTTCGTCGCGACGATCATTTGGGTGACGGTCTATGACACGCTCTACGCGATGGTTGACCGTGAGGATGATCTGAAGATCGGCGTCAGATCGAGCGCCATCGTGTTCGCCGACATGGACCGGGTCATAGTCGGCGTGCTGCAGCTCATGATGCTCTTGGCACTGCTCCTCATGGGCACGGGCCTGCACTTCGGCAACGCCTATCTCGGCGGGCTGGCGGCGGCGGCGGTGTTCTTTGCCTACCAGCAGTGGCTCATCCGTGCGCGCGAGCCGGGGGCGTGTTTGCGCGCCTTTCAAAACAATCACTACGTCGGCATGTCGATCTTTATCGGCATCCTGCTCGAGTACATCTACCGCCCGACTTAGACCTGGCGTGCGTGCAGCGCCCACAGATTCGCGAGACGCTCGAACTTCTGATCGCCCTTTACCGCGTGGAAAGTCTTGATGGCAGCGTCCTTGTTGCCGGATTTGAGTTCGGCGATGCCGAGCAGGAGTTGCGCGCTCGCCGCGCTTTGCAGTCCGCCCGTTTTCAGACCGCGGCTTAATGCATCGACTGCCTGCGGGTATTGCTGGTAGCTCAAAAGTATGACGCCCAGGCTCACAGCCTTCGGCCCGCTCGGCTCGCTCGCAGCTTGGGTTGCGATCTGCGGCAGCGTTGCCTGATCGGCCGTCGCGCGCTTCTGTGCAGCTGCAAGCAAGCGTGCGTTCTTATCCTTGTCGCGCTGCTCGGTGAACACATTTCCGTCGATGCCCTTCTGCAGCACGCGCACCGCTTCACCCGCTGCGCCCTGATCCATACTAAGCTGTGCCATCTCGGTGAAGTCAGCGGGGTTCTTCAATACATTGACGTCAAAGGCGAGACGATACAGCTGCAAGCGCGGCTCGTCCGGCTTGTAGTCCGCGTCGCTGAACAGCGAATTCAAGAGGTTCGCCCAATAGTCGCCCTTCGGGTAGTAGGACACGAGGCGCTCGAATGAGCGCGTCACGCACACCTGGTCCTTCATCGCAACACAGGTGGCCATGACCGTCTTCAGCGAGCGCTCTTTCGGAGTCTTGCCCGCCTTGATTTCCGCGTCGACGTAGTCGCCGACGTATTTCAAAGTCGCCTTGTGATCGCCCTTCAGGTAGTACGCCTGTTCCAAAACCTCGTAGGTGCTGTCGTCGGCGTAGCCGCCCTTGACCGCACGGGTGCCGTAATCGATCGCCTTTACATAGTCCTTCAGCGTCAGGTTCAGCACCGCAAGCTCGCGCACGCGCGTGGGCACTTCCGACTGGCTGACGAAATTGGAATTAACCACCGCCTCGAGATCCTTTTCCGCCGCGGCGTAATTCTTCGCGTGCACATCGAGAAACCCCTGCATCTCATGCACCAGGAACTCGTCGTACGGCGATCTCTCGGGCAGCGCCTCGACTTCCTTGAGTTTCTGCGCCACGACGTCGTACTTCTTCGCCTTCATCGCATCCTCCGCGGCCTTCAAAGGCTTGGCGGCGGCGCGGCTCGGCTGTTGCTTGGCCTGCGCGAACGCGGAACTTGCCGGCGCCAGCGCGATAACTGCCACCAACGCGCTGCCCACGATGAGCGCCGAAACCCGGGGAATTCTGTTCTTCATGCTGCCCTTCCGCAAAACCGATCAAGGAGATTAAAGATACTTTACCCGGCCATCGCGCGTCAGGCTAATCATCCGACAAGGCGGGCATGCCGCGCGGCGAGATGGGGCAGCTAGCGCCGCCGGCTGCGCACCCCTGCGGTGCGCCACGGGGCGCACCCGGCTGGTCAAAATATGACCAATTGTCGACCATACAGGGGTTATTGCGTTGACAGACGCCCCGGCTGCCCGTGAACATCCGGTGCACGCCGGACTTGCGCTCCGACCACCAGAGAACTTGCATGAATCCATTGCTCGCGGGCGCGCCACGCCACGATTGGACGCTTTCCGAAGTGTCGGCGCTCTTTACAACACCGTTCGCCGATCTTGTGTTCCACGCGCAACTCGTGCATCGCGCTCATCATGAGCCGAATACGGTGCAGTTGAGCACCCTGCTGTCGATCAAGACGGGCGCTTGTCCCGAGGACTGCGCCTATTGTCCGCAAAGCGTCCGCTACGACACCGGCATCGAGCGCGAAACGCTCATGGATCTACAGGCGGTGCGCGCGGCCGCCACGCGCGCGCGCGCCGCCGGCGCCACTCGATTCTGCATGGGCGCCGCCTACCGTTCGCCTAAGAATAAGGATTTGGATCTCTTCATCGGCATGATCCGCGAGGTTCGCGCGCTCGGGCTTGAGACCTGTGCGACGCTTGGCATGCTCGCCCCCGCTCAGGCGACCCGGCTAGCAGAGGCTGGGCTCGACTTTTACAACCACAACCTCGATACCTCGGAGGAGTTTTATCCCGAGATCATTTCGACGCACAGCTACCAGGACCGGCTCGACACGCTTGCCGCGGTACGCACCGCGGGGATGAAGGTGTGCTGCGGCGGCATCATCGGCATGGGCGAGTCGGTCACCGACCGCGCACAGCTCCTCCGGACGCTTGCGAACCTGCCTGAACATCCCGAGAGCGTACCCATCAATCAACTCGTGCCGGTTGCCGGCACCCCACTTGCCGGGGCCGCAAGCGTCGACCCGTTTGATTTCGTGCGCACTATCGCGGTGGCGCGCCTGCTCATGCCGCGCGCGCAGGTGCGGCTGTCGGCCGGCAGGAGCGAGATGAGCGATGAGCTGCAGGCGCTGTGCTTTCTCGCCGGCGCGAACTCGATTTTCTACGGCGAAAAGCTGCTCACGACCGGCAATCCTGATGTGCAGCGCGATCAGCGTCTGTTCGCGCGCCTGGGCGTGAACGCCGGCGATCATGAAGCGCGACGCGCCAGCGCGTGAGTGCGCCACCAGCGAGCTTGAGTGCTGGCGCTTGCGACTCTGCCGCCGCGTCGAGCACAAACGGCGCGCTCCATGAGCATGCCCGCAGACGCGGACGCCGCAAGCCTCGATGACGTCCGGGTGCGCGCAGCTTTTGATCGCGCCAGCGGCGCCTACGACACGTCCGCGCTGCTCAACGCCCGTGTCCGCGATGAACTGCTCGATCGCCTGAAGCTGTTCAAACTCGCACCGAGCGTGACACTTGATCTTGGCGCGGGCACGGGACAGGCAGCGCGGTCCTTACGCCACACGTACCGCAACGCGCTCGTCATCGCACTCGACGCGGCGCCCGGCATGTTGCGCGCGGCACGCCGCCACATCGGCATCTTCAAGAAATTCTCGCGCGTCTGCGCGGATGCGGCGCGCCTGCCGCTCGCGACGGCGAGCGTCGATCTCGTGTTCAGCAATCTCATGCTGCAATGGTGCAGCGACCTTGCGGCTCCGCTTGCCGAAGTGCGCCGAGTTTTGAAGCCAGGCGGCCTCTTTGCATTCAGCACGTTCGGTCCGGACACGTTGAAGGAGCTGCGCGCGGCCTGGGCGGCGGCGGATGGCTACAGTCACGTCAATCGCTTCCTTGATTTGCATGACGTCGGCGATGCCCTCGTGCGCGCAGGCTTTGCGGAACCCGTGCTCGACGTCGAGCGCGTAGAGCTCACGTACTCCAACAGCTTCGCGCTGCTGCGGGATTTGAAAGCCATCGGCTCCCAAAACGCGACCCGCGGCCGGCCACGCGGGCTCATGGGACGCAGCCGCATGGATAAAATGTGCGCGGCCTACGAGCCCTTCAGACGCGGCGAGTGTCTACCCGCAAGCTTCGAAGTGCTGTACGCCACCGCCTGGGGTTCATCCGATGAGCCCGTCGCAGCCGTAGTCGACGGCGAAGCTCGCATCCCGGTCAGTTCCATCCGCCGGCGCACATGACGGGCGCTGTGGCACGCGGCGTATTCGTCACCGGCACCGACACCGGCATCGGCAAGACCGTCATCGCAGTAGCGCTCATTCGCACCCTCGTTCGCCAGGGGCTGCGGGTCGCGGCAATGAAGCCGGTAGCCTCGGGAGCCGAGCGCACCTCTTGCGGCCTGCGCAATCCAGATGCGCTTGCGCTTGCGCAGGCCGCCAATGTCACGGCAGCCTACGAGACTATCAATCCCTACTGTTTTGCGCCGCCGATTGCGCCGCATATCGCCGCGCGCGAGGCGGGCTCATTGATTGACACGGCAGTTCTGCGCGAGCGCTTCTGCGAGCTTGCAAGTCTTGCGGACTGCGTGATCGTCGAGGGTGCCGGTGGCTGGCTGACGCCGATCGGCCCGGGACAGACCATGGCGGACATCGCCTCTGCGCTGGCGCTGCCGGTGGTGCTCGTCGTGGGTTTGCGGCTGGGCTGCCTCAACCACGCGGCGCTCACAGCACGCGCGCTCGCCTCCTGTGCCGCGCAGCGTGCCGGCTGGATCGGAAATTCGATCGATCCCGAATTCGATCGAAAAACGGATACCATCGCGGCGCTCGAAGAACTCTTGCAGGAGCCCGCCGCAATGATTGTGTCGTACGCGTCACAGACGCCCGAAGCGCTCGAGTTGCCGCTTGCAGCAGTCCGGCAGCTCATGGGCTCTTCGATGACAGTTCGGTGACGGCGGCTCGCCCGGTGCTGTAAAATCCCTAAAAGCGCCCGTCGAAATTTTTTAAGAATCATGTGTGTTTGTCTTTACGCGGCACACTGTCAAGGCCGCAATGATGATCCGCAACCAAAATTGCAAGCTTGCCGCAGCAGCCGCCGTCCTCTTGCCCCTCGCCGCGCCGGTGCGCGCCGACTCGGGCTGGGGCCTCCTCAACATGACGCCAGGCGTGACTGACATCAGCCGCAAGATCTACGACTTGCACATGGAGGTGTTCTGGATCTGCGTCGCGATCGCGGTCGTGGTCTTCGGCTGGATGATCTGGTCCCTCATCGCCTTCAGGAAGTCGAAGGGCGCGGTCGCCGACACCACCCTGGTGCACAACACGCGCGTGGAGATTATCTGGACGACGATTCCCGTGTTCATTCTCATCGCCGTCGCTGTTCCCGCTACGCGCACGCTCGTCGACATCGAGGACACTAGTGTAGTGTCCTTTAATTCTACTGTGTTAAAAAATCATGTAGTTCATGATATTGTGCCAGGATCTTCAGTCATTGCAAGAGGTGCGTGGTGGGTAAGAGCCTGGAGCGTCGGTTTGAGGAATACGGAGAAGTGATCGGCGCAGCGCTGGCACACGCGGATCGGCGCATGCCAGCGCAGTGGTATTTGCGCGGTTTGATGCTGCCGGGTGGACGCAAGAGCGTGGAGCCGATGGCGGCGCGCGTACAGCCGCACAACGTACGCTCGGCCCATCAGTCGATGCATCATCTGGTGGCGGATGCCAACTGGAGTGATCAGGGGTTGCTGGCGGCAGTCACGGCGCAGGTGTTGCCGGCGCTGTTGAAGAAGGATCCGGCGTGTCACTGGATCATCGATGACACGGGATTTGCGAAGAAAGGCAAGCACTCGGTGGGCGTGGGACGGCAATACTGCGGGCGACTGGGCAAGACCGATAACTGCCAAGTGGCGGTGAGTTTATCGATAGCCAATGCGCAGGGCAGTGTGCCGCTCGCCTATCAGTTGTATTTGCCGCAGGACTGGGCGAGCGATCGGGCACGGCGAGAACGTGCTGGAGTGCCGCCGGAGATTGAGTTTCGCACCCAGGGTGCGATCGCGCTCGAACAGATTCAACAAGCGATTACAGGCGGCTTACCGCACGGTGTGGTGCTGGCCGATGCAGCCTATGGGACTGAGGCGGCGTGGCGTGATCAACTCACGGCGTGGGGCTTGCGATATGCGGTGGGAGTACGCGAGCACACCCGCGTCGGGTACGGCAGGCATCGACCCGCACCGATGCCTGCGGCAAGTCCCCGCGGCGGGCGGCCTCGAACCCGTGTAGTGATTGATGAGAAGCATGCGCCACTGACGGTACTTGAGGTGGCGCAGCGATTGCCGGCGCGACGCTGGCGCACTGTGAAGTGGCGTGAAGGGACAAACTCCCCGTTGCGTTCACGCTTCGCCGCGCTGCGCGTGCGTGCTTCGAACGATCGACGTGCACGCGCGAAGGAGTGGCTGCTCATCGAATGGCCATCAAGCAAGGAGAAGCCCGTGCATTATTGGCTGTGCACGCTACCGGCCGATACGTCAGTGAAGAGTCTCGTAGGGACCGCGATGGGTCGCTGGCGCATCGAGCGCGATTACCAGGAGCTGAAATCCGAGCTTGGGTTGCATCACTATGAAGGGCGCAATTGGCGCGGCTTCCATCATCACGCCAGCCTTTGTATGGCCGCCTACGGCTTTCTGATGCGCGAGCGATTGCGCAGTAAAAAAAACTCCGCTCGACTCAAAACGCCTGCCCTACCCAGAGGCTTCCGCCCGCGCGGGTCTGGCGCCGATGCAGCGACACGTCCCCCATTCGATCGCAACGCTGGCCTTCAGTCTCGCTCGCCTTATCGCAAGGGCTTTACCCCTGTGTCCCTGTTGCGGCAAAAACGTACGGCAGCCGAGGCATCGTTATTAACACAGTAGAATTAAGGGAAAGGCCGCTAAGTCGGCAAATCGAGCTTGTTGACGATTTCCTTGAAT